>JBBWZW010000392.1:0-19823 GCA_039649305.1 Burkholderiales bacterium | reverse complement strand
CGCAGCGCCATGGCCATGACGGTATGCAGCGAGAAAGGTCCCATGAAGTTGGAGCTGGCGTCGTAGCCCTCTTCATCGGACAGGTATTCGGCCACGACGACAGAACCCTCGATCGGCGTGCAGGAATTGCGCGGATAACGCGCGGTGAGTTCAATACAGTGCGCGGCGTTGGCGAATGCCGTCTCCGGATCGCCGTAACGGAAGTTGCGGTCGCTGACGATATTGGAGCCCACCGCTTCATGCAACACGACGGCGTCGTCGCGGATCGCATCATCAATGGATACCGCAACGGGCAGCTGGGTGTACTCGACGGTGATCAGGTCTACGGCGTCTTCGGCGAGGTAGCGCGATTCAGCGACCACCACGGCGACCGGGTCGCCGACATAGCGCACGCGGTCCATCGCCAGCGCCCACATTTCCATCGGCGCCTTGACGCCGACCACGAAGGGACGCGACCAGTCGGCGATGTCCTTGCCGGTCAGTACCGCGCGTACGCCGGGAGCGCTCTCTGCACGACTGGTGTCGATCCTGCCGAGCACCGCATGCGCATGCGGCGAACGCACTATTGCGGCGTACAGGGTTCCCGGCTTGACGCCGACGTCGTCGCCATACTGTCCGCGCCCTGTCAGCAGCGACGCGTCTTCGATACGCTGCATTGGACGCCCCACGAAGGGCTCGGCCTGAGCTTGCTCAGGTGGCGCGTGCGTTACTTTCATTTCCATGTATGTCCCCGATGGCCTCGCCCCAGCGCGCATTACGCGTCCGTGAGCCAGATCTGTTGGTTGCAGTATAAAGACTGCGAACAATCAATTCAAATAATATTAAGTTATCGCAACAATCAGTTTAAGTGATTACGATTTTAAGTGATGACACACCCTCGGGCTGAAAGCAATGAATATCGCAGGTCTCGCAGGGTCGTTACGTATATCGGACAGACTTCATCATAAAAATTGATAAAACGACAGCCAATCTTCAACCTGCCCCTGCGCGTCTGACCGCATGCCTTGCCCTCAGTATTCCTTTCTCAGCAATAATCAATTGCTCACAATGCTGTTGTTCACACTTCGCACAATGATTAAGATGCACCCCATCGATCGCATGCAACCAGACATAGTGCGATTCGCCGACGCCGGCCGGGGGGTTCGTTTCCACCCGGCCTACAAAATGAACGACTACTTTTTCAGAAATGACATGAACGCTAAAAATCTGATCGCTGCTGTTGCTGTTTTTGCTGCCGGTTCCTCCTTCGCAAGCGAAGCTACAGCATGGCCGGAACTCGAGAACTTTAAATCAACCAAGTCCCGCGCCGAAGTCGTCGCCGAGATGAAGCAGGCGCAAGCCAACGGCACTTATGTCGCCGGCGGTGTGGAAACGCCAGAGCTGGTTCCTGCGCTCGCAAAGACAATTCCCGCAGATTCAGCCAAGGCTGCCGTAGCCGCTGCACCGGCTGAAAAAACCCGCGCCGAGGTATATCAGGAATTGGTGCGCGCACGGGCGGAAGGCAATTATGTGGTCGGCGGTCGTGAATTCGAGGAATTCCGTTTCCAGGGCTCCGACACAAACCGGTATGCAAGTGAAGACAAAACCGGTAAGAAGGTCAGCGGCCAATAAAGCAGTAGCGCTTATCGCGTATCAATGACCGGGTTGGATGGCTTCAGTTCACTGTCATCCTTCAGTCCCACCCCGGTCAGCCTGATCCGCAATGCCTCGCGCATCAGATAGCAGAGTTTGTGCGCGGCTTGCGGATAAGGCAACCCTTCCGGGCGGACGTTCGAAATGCAGTTACGTTCGCTATCCATGCATCCGACCCTGGGATGGAAGGTGAGGTATATCCCGAGGCTGTCCGGCGATGTTAGTCCCGGACGCTCGCCGATCATGACCACTACCAGCTCCGCCTGAAGCGCTTCGCCGATATCATCTCCGATGGCGACACGTCCCTGTTCTGCAAGCACGATCGGCGTATCCCGCCAATCGGCACCAAGCTGTTCACGCAAAAGCCGAACGACCGGTATGGCGTGGCGTTGTGCTGCAATCGAAGACAATCCATCGGCGATCACAACGACCAGTTGCGGTTTTATAGGTTCGTTCTGAAGATGTAGTCGATCTTCTTCATGCAGTTGACGCCCGAGATCCGGGCGGACCAGGTAGGTATGACGATCCGGCACCTCGCTACGCACGCGCAGCGTGCGGAAGTTCCCGGCCGCAAGTTCGTTCTGCAGCGCCGTGAAATCGAGCGCGCGATGGACTGCGTCCCTCGCCTGTGCATGTTCCAGGCCGAAGCGCAGGACTTCCGCGGTCGGCAGGCTCGAGCCCACCCGGCCGAGAGCTATACGCGCCCGCGTATAGGCGCGCAGTTCCTGCCACGGGTTCAGCTGGACCAGGGACTTAGACCTAGTCATCCGCTTGCTCCTTCGCATAGTGCAATAGCCGATGCCCGGCATCGACTTCATACAGTCGACCCGACGGTTCGGTGATCGCCATGCGATTCAGCCACTCCTGGAATTCCGGTGCACGCTTCAGGCCAAGCGCACTGCGTAAATAAAGTGCGTCGTGGAACGAAGTACTTTGATAGTTGAGCATGATGTCATCAGCTCCCGGAACGCCCATGATGAAGTTCACGCCTGCAGCGCCGAGCAAGGTGAGCAGCGTATCCATATCATCCTGGTCGGCTTCGGCATGGTTGGTGTAGCAAACGTCGCAGCCCATCGGGACGCCGAGCAGCTTGCCGCAGAAATGGTCTTCGAGACCCGCACGAATGATCTGCTTGCCGTCATACAGATACTCCGGTCCGATGAAACCGACCACTGTATTCGTCAGCAGCGGTTTGAATTCCCGCGCGACCGCATAGGCGCGCGCCTCGCAGGTCTGCTGATCGACACCATGATGTCCTCCGGCTGAGAGTGCGCTGCCCTGCCCGGTCTCGAAGTACATGACGTTGTCGCCGATGGTGCCGCGATTCAGGGACAGCGCGGCTTCGCGGGCCTCTCGCAGTATGGAAAGCGAGACGCCGAAACTCTTATTCGTTTTTTCGGTGCCGGCGATCGACTGAAACACCAGGTCGACAGGCGCTCCCTGTTCGATCGCCTTGATCTGTGTCGTGACGTGGGTGAGGACGCAGCTCTGCGTCGGGATGTCGAAACGGTTCCGCACTTCATCGAGCATGGTCCATAAACGAATCAGCGTGGCCAGGGAATCGCTTGCGGGGTTGATGCCGACCACTGCGTCGCCGACACCGTATAGCAAGCCGTCGAGCATGCTCGCTGCGATACCGCGTAAGTCATCGGTCGGATGGTTCGGTTGCAGGCGTACCGCGAGATGGCCGGGTAATCCGATGGTGTTACGAAAGCGGGTCACGACCTGGCACTTCTTTGCCGCCAGGATCAGGTCCTGGTTACGCATCAACTTGCTCGCAGCGGCCGCCATTTCTGGTGTGATGCCGGAGGCTGCTGCTGCAAGCGTTGCGGTGTCCGTGCTATCGAGTAGTAGCCAGTCGCGGAAATCGCCGACTGTGAGGTGGCTAATCGGCGAGAAGGCTTCGGCATTGTGGCGATCGATGATTAAGCGTGTGACTTCATCGCTCTCGTAGGGGATCAACGCTTCGTTTAGAAATGTCCTGAGCGGCACATCGGCTAAGACAATCTTCGCGGCCATGCGCTCTTCGTATGTGGCTGCGGCAATACCCGCGAGGTAGTCACCGGAACGCGCAGGGCCCGCTTTCGCCATCAGGCTTTTGAGATCCTCGAACTGGTATACGGCCGTACCTATACTGGTGCGATAGCTCATGTCTTCTTTCACTTGGCGGCAAGGTATGCCCGGCTGTAGGTTGGGATGCAATCCCAACGTGTATGAGCCAGCGTCGCGGATAGTGCGAATGTCGGGATTCGCATCCCAACCTGCATACGCGGTAAATTGGGTCCATCCCCATTTACATGTGCTTATTCTTCCGCCGCTACCTTGTAATGGCTCGCCATCCGCTGCTGCACCGCAGTCGGCACCGGATCGTAATGACTGAACTCGAGCGCGTAGCTGCCCCGGCCGCCGGTAGACGAATGGAGCCGCGACTGGTAATCCGTCAATTCGGATAGCGGCACTTGCCCGGCAATGACGACCATGGCGCCTGACGCGACCTGCATGCCGGTAACCTGGCCGCGCCGGGACGAAAGATCGCCGGCAATGTCCCCCATGCTTTCCTCCGGCGTCATAATTTCGATGTTGACCACGGGCTCGAGCAGGACCGGACGAGATTTCAGCACGGCGTCGATAAACGCCTTGCGGCCCGCGGTGGCGAACGCAATCTCCTTGGAATCAACCGGGTGGCTCTTGCCATCATAGACAGTGACCCGCACATCCTGCATCGGGAATCCTGCCAGCGGCCCCGCCTCGAGCACCTGGCGTACACCCTTTTCCACCGCCGGGATAAATTGACCGGGAATCGCGCCGCCCTTGACTGCATCGACAAACTCGAAGCCGGCACCTTGTTGCAGCGGCTCGATGCGCAGGAACACTTCACCAAACTGGCCGGCGCCGCCGCTCTGCTTTTTATGCCGGAAGTGGCCGTCCGCCTTGCCGGCTATTGTTTCGCGGTAGGCGATTTTCGGCGGGCGTGTGTTGATCTCCAATTTATAGACGTCCATCATGCGCTCGAGCGCGCAGCGCAGATGCAGTTCGCCCAGACCGAGTAGTACCGTTTCATTAGTCCCGGACAGATGTTCGACCTTGAGGCAGGGATCTTCGGCCGTGACTTTTTGCAAGACCTCCGACAGGCGCTGTTCGTCGCCACGCTTTTTCGGCTCAATTGCCAGTCCGTAAATCGGAGCCGGAAATGGCAAAGGCTTGAGATGGATGCTCGCATCCTCCGCCGCATCGTGCAGTACCGCATCGAACGCAATGTCCTCCACTTTCGATACTGCACAGATATCGCCAGGCACCCCCTGCGGCACCTCGATCTGCTCCTTGCCTTGCAACATAAGCAGGTGCATCACCCTGAATGGCTTCTTGCTATCCCCGATATACAACTGGCCGTTCCGCACCACCGTGCCCTGGTGGATGCGGAATATGCCGAGCTTGCCGACATAGGGGTCGACCATGACCTTGAAGACGTGCGCCAGGACGTGTTTTGAAGGATCGGCTTGCGCGCGGATTTCCCTGTGCCTCGGGTGCCCGTCGCCCTCGCCGGCATCCTCGCGGTAGAAAAGAGGCGGGTTGCCTTCGGTGGGGTTGGGCAGCAGCTTCACAAAGACGTCCAGCAGTTCGCCGATGCCGGCGCCATTGCGTGCGGACACAAAACAGATCGGCACGAGGTGTCCCTCGCGCAGCGCCTGTTCGAATGGAGCGTGCAACTGCTCCGGCGCAATTTCGCCCTGCTCGAGGTAGAGCGCGGTCAGCTCGGCATCCACTTCGACGACCTGGTCAACCAACGCGCTATGGGCTGCCGCCACTGAGGAGAAATCGGACTCGCCGGCCGGATTGAAGAAGCAATCAACGACTTTGGTGCCGCCTTCCGCAGGCAAATTGATCGGCAGGCACTCCTTGCCGAACGCAGCCTGGATACGCGTCACCAGGCCAGGCAGATCCGTACCCGCTTCGTCGATCTTGCTGACGATGATCAGGCGGCACAACTTGCGCTGCTCTGCCAGGTTCATCATGCGCGTGGTGATCATCTCAATCCCGGTCTGCGCGTTAATGACGACGGCGGCGGTCTCCACCGCCGGCAAGGCGCTGATCGCCTGCCCCATAAAATCGGGGTAGCCGGGCGTGTCGACCAAGTGTATCCGGGTGTCGTTGTACTGGAGATTGAGGACGGTGGAGTAAAGCGAATGCTGGTACTTGCGTTCCAGGGGATCGAAGTCGGAAACGGTCGTTCCTCGTTCGAGGCTGCCGGGATTGTCGATCGCTCCGGCATGGCGAAGCAGCGCTTCGGCGAGGCTCGTCTTGCCGCTGCTCGTGTGTCCGAGCAGGGCGACGGTACGAATGGCTTCGGTACTGTAATGCATCGGTCGCTCCCATTCCGAAAGCTGTTGAACCGCATCAACACCCTATTCCAAACTCTATTGTAGCCGCTTGCCGTGAAGGCAGCCTGACACGGAACAAAAGTGCAAGCGGGTATGTGGGGCACAACCACGACTTCCCGGGCGTAAACGCAAAAAGCTCGCCAAGGCGAGCTCCGATCCACTACCCAATACAAGCTCCATTGACCCCTGCTATCTGCAAGGTGTCCCTGCCAGGTATAACCGAAGACCCATGCTATCTGCGCGGTGCCTTCCTGACCTGTGTGCTGGTACTGCCGTCGGAGAATGCCGCATTACCGGCGTTCACCAACTTATGAATTTTTTACGCTGGCCGCGTATTTCAGCTGCCAGTTCACTAACCAGTGCGAACGCCAAAGACACTTGCTATCTGCAAGGTTGCCGTGGCCAGGCTTATTCGAAAACCCATGCTATCTGCGTGGTGCCTTCGTGGCCAGAATGTTCGCACTGCTTGTCAGTGGAGGCCGCATTACCGGCCTTCACTGACTATGAATTATTACGCTGGCCGCATGTTTCATGCCGCCATGTCGTATTTAGACCGGACGAATGTTGCTGGCTTTCTCGCCTTTAGGGCCAGTGCCGCGCTCAAACGTCACGCGCTGGTTTTCCGACAGGCTTTTGAAGCCATTTGCCTGGATGTCCTGGAAGTGCGCGAACAAATCAGCGCCGCCGCCATCAGGAGTGATGAAGCCGAAACCTTTTGCGTCGTTGAACCATTTCACGGTGCCGGTAAGTGTAGTCATGTTTTTTCCTTCGAAAAGTTGTGGGATGGGCAAATGCCCGGGACGCACCAGAAACCAAGAGATGTAACCGAAGGGATTCAAACAGGACTGCCCAGTGATGAGCAAGACGGGAGAGAGACCGACAATAACTACGACTTGATGCAAGTGCAGAGCTCAATATACAGGTAAAAGCGGGAAACACCTACACATACCTTCATTTATTTTCTGTCGCGCCCGAATTGTCTTCCCAACAAATTCATGAATTGCATTGCCGGTCCATCATGCGATTCGCCTTCGCGTCGGATCAAATAGATCTCTTTGCGCGGCGGCTCGCCGTCGATCGGTATTGCGCGCAGCCAGCCATTGCTTACCTCATGCTCTACTGCCGCTGCCATTACAAGGGAGATACCGAGCCCGGCATGCACTGCGTGCTTTACCGCTTCCGTGCTGCCTAGCTGCATGGAGACCTTGATGGAGGAGGCGTCCTCTCCCAAGTAATGCTGCAACAGGCGACCGGTACCGGTGCCGCGTTCTCCGCCCAACAGCGTCAGTCCCTTTAACTGCTCACGACGAATACTCTCCAGCCCGGCCCATGGATGCTGGAGCGGCACAATCAGGACCAGCTCCTCGCGACGCCAGACCTCGGCCACAAAACCGGGCGCACCATCCCACCATTCCATTACGGCAACATCGATTTCAAAGCCCTTCAGCTTTTCGGCGATACGAGTGTTCTCCCCAATGACCACATCCAGTGTATGAGGCGTCATTTCCTTATACGCTTTCAGCCAGGGCTGCAGCAGGTACGTCCCGGCATTGGAACTGGCTCCGACGGCGAGCGCGCTTTTTTCGAATAGCGCACGGACGCGGTCGCAGATGCCGAGCAGGTGTTCCGCATACGGCAGGAAGTTGCGCCCTTCCGGCGTCAGCGTGCTGCCGGCATTGCTTCGATCAATCAGGCTCACATTAAGCGATTGCTCCAGTCGCTTAATGTGCTGCGTTACCGCCGGTTGCGACAGGCCGGTATGCCTGGCCGCTTCCCGGAATCCGCCGTGCCTTGCAACCGCAAGAAAGGTCGCGACCCGCTCGAGATCGATCACACAGGCACCGTCCGACGTGCCGGGTCGTTCACCGCGCCGCTCGGCCGTTCCCCGACCAGGGCCTGGATTATATTGCGGGCGGCTTCCCGTTCAATTTCGATTCGCACTTCCCTCACCGCCGAGCCGAGATGCGGAGTGAAAAAAGTTTGCACTGTATTGTCGAGCAACGCTTTCGGAATGCCGTTCGGCCGGTCCGGACGCTGCCATTCTTCCATCTCGAATACGTCGGCTGCATAACCCGCCAGGTGTCCGCTGCGCAGCGCCTCCACCACCGCCTGTTCGTCTACCACCGAGCCACGACACGCATTGACCAGATGACTGCCCGGCTTCATTTGCGCGATCGTATCGGCATTGATCAGGTGGAGGGTTTGCGGCGTCATCGGCAACATAGGCACCACGAAGTCACTTTCTTGCAGCAATTCGTTCAAGCTTACGCGCCGCACTCCCCACGCGCCTTCCAGTCCGGCGTCCAGCGCAATGTCGTCGCAGTAAACCAGTTCCATGTCAAAACCGGACAGGCGTTTTGCTATCGCGCGGCCGACCGCGCCCATGCCGATGATTCCCAGTGTACGGCCGGTCAGACCTGTGCCGTAGAGTTCCGGGCGCCAGCCCTGGAAGCTGCCGCTGCGCATGTGCCGGTCGCCTTCGAGCAGGTGGCGCGTCAGGCCCAGCAGCAAACCGATCGTCAATTCGGCGGTCGGTATGGTCAACAAATCAGGCACGATGCTGAACCACACGCCACGGCGGGTGCAGGCGTCGACATCGAAGTTGTCGTACCCCTTGAGGGCTGCGCCAACGATTTTCAGCTTCGGGCAGGCCTCCAGAAAACTCGCGTCGATGCTGTCCGGCATGAATGCCATCAGCGCGTCCGCGTCCTTCGCGCGCGCCAGCACTTCTTCTCGCGGCAAGGTCTCGCGCGTGGTGTTCGGGACAACTTCCGCAACGGATTGCAGCATGTCGATGATTTCGGGGTGCACCCAATGGGTGAGTACGACTTTCGGCTTCATAAGGTCTTCTGTGTTCAATCTGTTATTTGAATTTGCGCCGCAGGAAGGAGCTGAATGCATCGACCAGCGTCACCATCGCAAGGATCACGATCAGGATCGCTGAGACATCCTGGTACTGCATGATGCGCAGCGAACCCATCAGTTCAAAACCGATGCCGCCGGCGCCCACCATGCCCATCACGGTCGAAGCGCGGAAGTTGTATTCCCAGCGATAGATGGCGGTGTCGGCCATCTGCGGCAATACCTGAGGCAGGATGCCGTGAAAGATCACCTGCAGCGGGCTGCCTCCGGCTGCACGCGCAGCTTCCACCGGCGCCTGGTCGGCGTGTTCAATTGCTTCCGCGAAGAACTTGGCGACCATACCGATCGAATGCAAACCCAGCGCCAGCACGCCGGGCAGCGCGCCGAACCCGACTGCAGCGACGAATACGATGCCCATGATCAGCTCGGGGATCGAGCGCAACGCGTTCAACAAGCCGCGCGAGACCTGGTACACAATCGGATGCGGGCTGGTATTGCGTGCAGCAAGTATCGCCAGCGGCAAGGAGAACAGCACGGCAATCGCCGTACCGGCGACGCTCATGGCCAGTGTATCGAGCAGCGGCTTTATCCAGCTTTCGGCCTGCGTAAAATTCGGCGGGAACATTTCGCCGACCAGGCTGAACAGGCTCGGCACTCCTTCGCCCAAACGCTCCGCATCGAACAGGCCGACGTAATGCCAGCAGATGGCAACGACCGCCAGCACCAGCGCCACGTTGAACATCGAGCGGTTCCACGCGCGCCGCTGCCGGGTCAATACCAGGTTGTAATCAGCTTGCATCTTGGCCTGCCTCAGAACTTGGAAAGGTCGAGTTTCAACAGGCTGCCGAGTTCGCGCACGGCATCGTAATCCTTGTCCGAAATCGCACCGAAGCCGTCCGCCTTGAATGATTTCAGCACTTCCGGATCCTTGATGCCGATGAAGACGGTACGAATCTTCTCTTTCAATTCAGGCTTGAGGTTGGAACGCATGGTCCACGGATATTGAGGGAACGGCTTGGATTCGGCGAGAACCTTCACCTTGCCGGCGTCGATCATGCCCCGCTGTACCAGCGATTCGAAAATCGGCTTGCTCAGGCCGCCGGCCTGGGCATGGCCATTTTGCACTGCCAAGGCAACCGCATCGTGTGCGCCGACAAAGTGCTCGCGATAATTTACGCCACCTTTCAGGCCGCTCTCGGCAAGCAGCGATTTGGGGATCAGATGGCTGGAAGTGGATGCCTTGTCGCCATACGCCACATTCTTGTTTGCGATGTCTTCGATCTTGTTGATGCCGGCGCCGGTATTCGCGATCAATACTGCCTGATACGTCGTACTGCCCTTTTGCTTGATCGCCGCGAACGGTTCGATGTCACTTTTCTGCCTGGCCAATACATAGGACAACGGACCGAAATAGGCCAGGTCGAGGCGGCCATGGCGCATCGCTTCAATCATCGACGAATAATCCGTGGTAACGATGAGTTCGATTTTTTTGCCCAGTTCTTTTTCCAGCAGCGCTTTCAGCGGCTGGTTATTCTTGATCACCGTCGATGCATTTTCATCCGGCAGCAGCGCAACCTTCAGCGTATCAGGGTCGGGGTTGGGGGCGGCATGCGCAGTGTTTCCCAGTAGCGCCAGCGTCGCCAGGCTCAGGATGGCAAATAATTTTTTCATGTTCATTCCTCTACGGTTGCGAGATTCAATGGAAATACCGGGATGCGAGATGGGCGTGGTGATTCCGGCTCGGTGATTGGGGGCCGCTGTTCGTACAATTGGGCAACCTGTACCTCGTTCAATTGATCCGGAGCGGCGTCGAATACCACCCTGCCCTGGGCCAGCCCGACGATGCGGTCCGCGTAGCGTTTGGCCAGATCCACCTGGTGCAGGCTGACCACCGCCGAGATGCCGTCTTCCCTGCAGATCTGGTGTAACAGCGCGAGCACCTTGTCTGCCGTCGCAGGATCCAGGCTGGCTACCGGCTCATCAGCCAGGATCAGACGAGGTTGTTGCGCAAGAGCGCGCGCAATGCCAACTCGCTGCTGTTGACCACCGCTCAGTTGATCCACACGCGACATCGCCTTGTGCAGCAGGCCTACGCGATCGAGGCTGTGCAGGCCGATCGCTTGCTCTTCGGCCGGCAGTGGCAGCAGGCTGCGCAAGGTTGAGTGATAACCGAGGCGCCCCATTAATACATTCTGAAGCGCCGACAGGCGGGCGATAAGCTGATGCTGTTGAAAGATCATGCCGGTTTGCCGGCGATGCGCCTGCAGCGCCTTTCTGTTCCGGAGGCTGCCGATGCCCAGGATGTCGATGCTGCCGCTATGCGGCTCGTTCATCATGTTCAGGCAGCGCAGCAAAGTCGATTTTCCGGCTCCCGACGCGCCGAGCAGGACGGTGAACTGCCCTTGATGAAATGAGAGGGAAGTCGGATGCAGCGCGACGAAATTGTCGAACCGCACCGAGACAGCGTTAAGTTGGATCATGGCTTCTCCATTAATTTCTATTCGTAATCAAGATGGACGAACGATTACGAAATCGAATTGCGAAGCGATGTTAACGGTTGGCTATTACGTGGGCATGACGTTTCTGTTACGGCAGCGTGACCAGACACGACCATCCGCCTTGCCCTCCCATATTCATGGTATTGCTCCGGAAAAAACAGCGAAGACTTCATTACTGAAATTCAGGTAGCATCACGAGTTATTGCTGTTCCGGTCATATATAACAGGGCGCATGCACTTGCATGTTCCGCTCCACCTGACAAATACCGCTCAAAGTTTTATGACTAAACACAGCCGTCAGAAAAGTTGCGCCAATCCCGATTCAGCCCAAAAGCGCCCCTTCGCGGGCAAAAAACTTACCGGACGAGCGCAGTGGCTGGCGACCATGCTGATGATGGCCGCGATACCGGTCCAGGCGGCGATACCTGCCCCGCGAGACCTTGCTGAGTTAAGCCTGGAGGAACTGGCTAATATCCGCGTCACCTCGGTTTCAAAAAAGTCCGAATCGCTGGCGGACGCTCCGGCCTCCATTTTCGTCATTACGTCCGATGAAATCCGGCGTTCAGGCGCAACTACTCTTCCTGAAGCCCTCCGGCTGGCCCCGAACCTGCAAGTTGCGCGTGTCGACGCAAGAAACTATGCAATCACCGCGCGCGGGTTCAACAGCCCTTTTGCAAACAAGTTACTAGTGCTGATCGACGGCCGTACCGTTTATACGCCGCTGTTCTCGGGCGTATTCTGGGACGCGCAGGATGTGGTGCTTGAAGACATTGAGCGCATAGAGGTAATCAGCGGACCGGGCGCCACGTTGTGGGGCGCAAATGCGGTGAACGGCGTGATTAACGTGATTACGCAGTCGGCGAGTACTACCCAGGGTGGCCTGGTCGCGACCGGCGCGAGCAAGCAGGAAAAAAACGGCGTGGTGCGTTATGGCGGGGCGCTCGACAACGGCGGCCACTATCGCGTCTATGGCAAATACGCGGACAACGACGATACGCAAAATGCCGCTGGAACATCGGTCCTGACAGGGTGGCAACGGCGCCAGACCGGATTCCGTACCGATTGGGGAAATCGGACCGACGGCGTGACGCTGCATGGCGACGCATACACCGGAAGGCTGCACCAGCAAGGGACGCAGAACATTCAAATCGCCGGCGCGAACCTGGTAGGCCGGTTGAACAGAAAGCTTGCGGGCGGTTCAGACATCAGCTTGCAAGCCTACTGGGATTATACGGAGCGAAATCAGCCGAACGCATTCGTCGAGCACCTGCACACGCTGGATCTCGAATTCCAGCATGCAGTTCGGTTGGCTGCGATTCACAACGTCGTGTACGGCGCTGGCTATCGCGTCGCGCAAGACCGCGTCCGGAATGAACGCGCATTCGGATTTCTTCCGGGCGCCCTCAATATGCATTGGGGTAATGTCTTCGTGCAGGACGAGATCGAGATCCTGAAAAACCTGCACATCACCGGCGGGATCAAGCTTGAAGACAACAACTACACGGGAACGGAAGTCCTTCCGACACTGCGGATAGCCTACAAGCCGGCCGAGAATCATCTGGTCTGGGGTTCGGCTTCACGCTCGGTTCGTTCGCCGTCGCGTATAGATCGGGATTTTTATGTCCCGTCAGCCCCGTTAGTGGTCGCCGGTGTGCCTCATTTTGTCATCGCCGGCGGACCAGACTTTGTTTCGGAGGTTGCAAAAGTGGTCGAAGTTGGTTACCGGGTACAGCCAACGTCAGACGTCACCTTTTCGACGACAGCCTTTTACGCTTTTTATGACAAGCTGCGCACCATCGAGGGCAATGCGAGTGGCCTCGACGCGGTATTTAGGAATAAAGCCGAAGGAAGAACGCGCGGCATTGAAATGTGGGGAAGCTGGCAGGCTACCCCGGATTGGCGGCTATCGAGCGGTTTAGTGGCGCAGAACATCAAGACGCAGCTCAAGCCGGGGAGTACCGACACCTCGGGAACAACCGGTCTGACCAACAGCGATCCTAGCCATCATTGGCTGCTGCGCTCGTCCTACGACATTTCGGAAAACAAGGAACTCGACCTGACTGTTCGCCGCGTCGGAAGTTTACGCAGGCCTTTAGTGCCGGCGTATACCGCGATGGATGTCCGTTTTGGATGGAAGCTCCGGCAGAATCTGGAATTATCCGTTGTTGGCCAAAACCTCCTGGATCCATCTCATCCGGAGTTGGGTGGAGCGCCCGCCAGGAGCGAGTTTGAACGCAGCGTCTTTCTCAAACTGCTATGGCGCGTCTGAACCATTCCCCTACCGGGCATCCGCTCCGGCACCGTCATTCAGCGTTGCGGTATTTCACCCTTGCCCTGATGCTCTGCATCGCATTGTGCGCATTCGGCATTGGCCCGGTCGCGCGGGCTGCGCCTGGCGATGGCAACGGCATCACGGTTGAACAACAGGTAAAGGCCGCCTCCCTTTACAGGTTTATCGGATATGTTGAATGGCCGCCGCCGGCGTTTGAAACGGCCGCCTCCCCCTATGTAATCGGCATTGTCGGTGCAGACGACATCGCGGACGAGCTGTCAAGGATTTCGGCGGGGCGTACCGTCAACAACAGGCCGTTAATCGTCAGGAAACTGAAAGCTGCAGAGCCGATATCAGGCATACACATGCTGTTCATCGGACGCGACGAACGGGCCCGGCAGCGGCAGTTGCTCCAATCGGTGCAAAAGCAGCCTGTCGTGACGGTCACCGAAACTGAAGGAGCACTGGAACAAGGAAGCATGATCAATTTCCGGCTGGCTGAGGAACGTGTGCGCTTTGAGGTATCGCTGGACGCGATAGAGCGTGCTGATTTGCGGGTCAGTTCAAGGATGTTGTCTGTCGCACTCTCCGTATCGAGAGCGAGCCGACCATGATTGCGGCGATCAGGCGATCCATATCGCGCAAACTGATGCTGGTGGTCCTGGCGACCACCTTCATGGCGCTGCTGGTGTCCGCCACGTCCATGCTGATTTACAACATCAGGGATTACCGGACATCATGGGTCAATGACCTGACGACGCAGGCGGACATCATGGGACGGGTCAGCGCACCGGCGCTGGAGTTCAATGATCCCAAAGTGGCGCAGGAAAACCTGGAGCAGCTCAGGGCCCGCCCGCGCATACTGGCGGCCGCCATTTATCTGCCGGACGGCAAACTGTTTGCCACCTATTCCAACGGCCGGTCTTCCCGGCCCGCGTATCCGCACCTTCCGCAAGGCCGGAGCTACTCCATCGAGGGCGACGAGATAAAGGTCTTTCATTCGATCCAGCGGAACGGGGAAACTGTCGGCACCGTGTATATCCAGGCGCGCTACCAGTTGTTTGAACGCACGATGAGTTACCTGGCCATCCTGGTGGCGGTCATGGGCATCAGCCTGGTCGTGGCGGCCTTGATCTCCACCTGGCTGCAGGCGGCGATTACCGGGCCGATTCTGGCGGTGACGGATATCGCACGCAAAGTCATGGTCAGCCGCGATTTTTCGCTGCGCGCGAAAAAGTCGACTGAAGATGAAGTTGGCGTGCTGGTAGACGCCTTTAACGGCATGTTGAACGAGGTGGAGCAACGTGCGACCGCCCTTAAAGAGTCGAACGAAGCGCTGACACTTGAGGCGAACGAGCGGCGTGGCGCGGAAGAGGCGCTACGGCAGCTCAACGAAACCCTGGAGCAACGTATCGCGGCACGTACCGCAGAACTCGAGATCGCACATGACCAGCTGCGCCAGGCCCAGAAGATGGAAGCCGTCGGCCAGCTCACCGGCGGTATCGCGCACGACTTCAACAACCTGCTGGCCGGAATCGTAGCCAACCTGGAGATGATGCAAATACGCATCAACCAGGGAAGGACAGCGGATCTTGGACGCTACATCGGTTCCGCCATGTCCTCGTCGGACCGCGCATCGGCGCTGACCCACCGCCTGCTGGCGTTCTCGCGTCGCCAGGCGCTCGACCCGAAGCCGACCGAGATAAACCGCCTGGTCCTCTCCATGGAGGAGCTGATCCGACGCAGCGTTGGGCCGGGGGTTCAGGTGAACACGGCCCTCGCTGACGACCTGTGGGCCACGATGTGCGATTCGCACCAGCTTGAAAACGCGCTACTCAACCTCGCGATCAATGCCCGTGACGCGATGGCGGACGGCGGGAAGCTGACCATCGAAACATGCAATACCCGTTCCGAAGATGCGCCCGCGCCGGATGCAGGTACCGCACAAAAGGAATACGTCGCGGTGAGTGTCACCGACACCGGAACCGGAATGACGCCGGAGGTGCTGGCCCGTGCTTTCGACCCATTCTTCACCACCAAGCCGCTCGGACAGGGAACCGGCCTGGGTCTATCGATGGTCTATGGCTTCGTGAATCAATCCGGCGGCTACATACGCATTCATTCCGAACCAGGAAAAGGCACGACAGTCCGCATACACATGCCGCGGCACACCGGCACAGAAGACATCAGGGATGCTGAACACGATCGGTCCGCAGCGCCGCGAGCCGCCACTACGTCCACTGTACTGCTGGTGGATGACGAAGCGCCGATACGGTTGCTAGGGACTGAAATGCTGGGAGAGCTCGGTTATTCGGTACTCACAGCCGAGGACGGCCCGGCAGCCCTGCGTATCTTGCAATCCTCCCAGCGTATCGACCTGCTCATCAGCGATGTCGGCCTTCCCAACGGCATGAGCGGCAGGCAGCTCGCCGATGCCGCGCGGGCGCTGCGTCCGGATCTGAAAGTGCTCTTCATCACCGGATACGTCCAGGTCGCGTCGCTCGAGAAGTGGAAACTTGAACCGGGAATGGAGCTGCTGACCAAGCCGTTCAAACTGGATGCGTTCGCCACGAAAGTCGGCATAATGATGGACTCCAGGGCGGCGTCTGAGTCTTAATGCAGACTTGAATTATTGGACGGATTGCAGGGTGCGCCATGCGCACCCTGCGTCTTTTCCCTACCTGACCGCTTTCCTCAGGTCCCGGCGCCGCTCCGCGGCCTGAAAGCGCCTCTTCTGCTCCTCCGTGACCAGGTCTAGCGGTCGGATGGGAACCGGATTTCTGTTTTCGTCGACAGCGACCATCGTGAAGTAGCAACTGTTCGCATGGCGGACCGACCGGTTCTGGATATTCTCGGTGACCACCTTGATGCCGATTTCCATGGATGTTCTTCCGGTGTAATTTACGGAAGACAGGAAGGTAACCAGTTCGCCAACATGGATAGGCTGGCGGAAGATGACCTGATCAACCGACAACGTCACCACATAGCAGCCGGCGTAACGACTTGCACAGGCGTAGGCAACCCCGTCCAGGAGTTTAAGAATGGCGCCACCGTGAACATTGCCGGAGAAATTGGCCATGTCGGGCGTCATCAGGACGGTCATTGGGAGTTCGTTCAGTGAGGATTCCATAGTTGATTCGATGTAGGGGTGCTAAACAAAGGCGAATAATAGCCAACATCAATCGCTCTGTCGCGTGGGGGTGATGGCGTCAACATCGTTGAATGCTGGGAACAGTGGGGCGCGTCAGGATTCCGTGGGCTTCATTTGTTCATTGAGCGCATCCACGACATCGGCCACATTGTAGGGTTTCGCCAATATCCGGATCCCGGGTAACGATATCCGGCGGTCCGAATAGCCTGTCGCGAGCAGGACTCGTATCGCGGGGAAGCGTTGCTGGACGAATTCAGCCAGGTCTATGCCGCTCACCCGCCCCGGCATGACTATATCCGAGAGCAACAGGTCGAAATGCTTCGCTGCCTGAAGCAGGTCGACAGCCTCCTCGCCGTCCCTGGCCACCACGACATGGAAACCTGATGCCTTCAGTGCCGGCCCCACGACATCCCTTACCAACGGGTCGTCCTCGACGAATAGCACCGACTCTCCCGACGCCGTCCGGGCGGGCGCATCTGTGGCAGGCTCAGGCAAAGCTACGGCGCGCCCAGCCTTGGGCAGATAGAGCAGCGCCGCCGTACCCTCGCCCGGCCTGCTTTGAAGTAGCAGGGTGCCCCCAGCCTGTTTTGCAAACCCGTAGGCCTGGGGCAGCCCCATCCCTGAGCCCCTGCCGATGCCCTTCGTCGTGAAGAACGGATCAAGCGCCTGGGCAAGCACTTCCTGGCTCATCCCCTCGCCGGAGTCGGTCACGGAAACCCGGACGTAGTCGCCGGGTACGAGATCATTGACGGCCGCTCTCACCGTTTCATTGGTGGCCGCCAGCTTCAAAATTCCGCCACGCGACATGGCGTCCCGTGCATTGATCACCAGGTTGAGCAAGGCAAGCTCAAGCTGGAGCGGGTCGATGGTCACCGGCCAGACACCGTCCGTAATATCAATGTGAAAATGGATGTCGCTGCGCAAGGCGCCTTTGAGCAGGGGTGTCATGACCTCGATCTGCCGGGGCAGGTTGACCGTCTCCAGTCGCGCATCCTGCACCCTGCCGAACACCATGAGCTGCCTGACCAGGTCCGCAGCACGCTGGACAGCGCGCTGGCATGTCTCGAGAGTCTTTTTGGCCGCAGGATTATTTGTCGAGAAGTGCACCACATCCAACCCGGTGGTGAGTGTCTGCAGCACGTTATTGAAATCATGCGCAATACCTCCGGTCAGCCGGCCCAGGGCTTCCAGCTTCTGGCCCTGGAGCAGCGCCCGCTGCGATCGCTCCGCCGCCGCGACGGCTTCAGCCACCTGGCGCTCGAGCTCTGCCTTGCCGCTACGTATTTCAGTGCTGGCCCGGACCATCGCGGAGTTAACCGCATCCATTTCCACAATGCCCGAGCGCTCGACGGCGACGGATTCGCCTCGCCCGAGCTGTTCCGCTCCCAGGCGCAATGCCTCGATCTGCCTGGCAGTACTGCGGCCAACGATATACGCGCCGGCCACAGCCAGGCCGAGGAGGATCAGCGCAATGCCGGCGACCATGGCAGCTGCCCGAACGGCAGCGCCGCGTACTTCGCTCTGCGGCACGCTGACGACGAAACTCCATTCCGAATCAGGCGCGCGACTGAAGAATACGACCACGGGCTCTCCGCTCAGGGAATTTGCGCTTTCGCGAAACCCTTCTCGCGCGGTCTGAATATGTTGTACGAGTCTTTCGCTGACGCGCTTGCCTACATAGGCCTCCGGATTTTTGCTGCGGGCGACCACCACGCCGTTTCTGTCGACTATCGTGCCCGTCCATGACGGTGACAATTTTTGGTCTTCAAACACCTCCTGCAGGTGGCTGGCGAACGCGCCCATCTCGAGGTAATAAAGAATACGGCCATCGCGCGCGACAGGCACCTCAACCGAGAAGCTGAAGTTTTTTCCGACCGGTGCGAAATAGACGTTGGAAACCACCGTCGCGTCCGGATCCTTTCGGCGTCGCAATTCCTGGATCTCCGTCACTCGCGGTTGTTTTCCTATACCGAAAGGGAGACGCGTATTCAACAGGAGCGTCCCGGAAGCGTCGGAAAGGATAACCGTCGTCTCCTGCGAAGGAGCTATTCTCTTTGCCAGCGTGTAGAAGTTCGCGATGTCGCCCTCATCGAGGAAGGGCGAGGCCGCCAGGGTGCGCAGGATAGCCTCTCGCTCGGATATCTCCTTGTCGACCACCAGTGCGAGAGCGCGCGTAGTTTCGCGCATGCTCTGCCGATACGATTTTTGCGCCTCGGAATAGACGTAGCCGATGCCAAGCCCGGCAGCGACAAGTGCGGGCAAAACTACGGCAAGAACAAGGATGAGCAGGCGCGACCGAATACGCATCGTTCAACGTTTGGCAAGGATAAAGGACGCAGTAGTCTACACGTAGCTCCCCGACCGCGTGGATTTCTGCCGGAATCGGGCTCGCGGCACGCATGGAATCAGACCGACATGCGCAAAATCCGCGTCGTCTGATGCTCGGCCCAGAGCTGGCGAAACACATCCAGCGCGTGCACTTCAGACATCGGGATCGGAGACCCCGCTTCGACCGGTACCGGAAGAACGGTGGTATGCGGATTACTCACGGCGCGCAGATGCGGCACCGCACCGATGATGGTCACGACGCCATCGAGAAAACGGTCGTCTTCGAACGGGACGTCAGTTTTGATCATCATCGCCGCAACCATTTTTTCCGGATGGGCCTGTTCGTCGATGACGCACAGGGCATACAGATCAGGCAGCTCGAGATAGCACTCGAAGTCATATTCATGACGATGGTGGTCGGACACACCGTAGTCGTCGAACAGGCAATCGAACAGCAACATGGTCGTTGGCTGGTTATATTTGATCATGAGTAGTCCTCATTCCCTATTGGCAACGTTTCCGGAACAAGCCCGGATAACAATGAGTGGTGCTGGCCGTCAAATAGTTTCGTGCGTCCTCATAGGGCCTCCGCAATATCCCATAAACGTGGTATTGCACCTGCCTTTCATCGCAGGGTGTAATGAATCGGCGGCGCCATTTTGTACGGCGAGCGCAGCAACGCATATCAACCGGGCCAGGAC
>JBBWZW010000209.1:0-3316 GCA_039649305.1 Burkholderiales bacterium | reverse complement strand
TCGACGAACCCGGCGTCGTACGCGCGATCCTGCGCTTTAAGCGACTCGTGCAGCCCAAATAACGACCGCGGATTGCGCGGATTGACAATCAGGTCCTCGCGAAACACCTGCTCAGCCCCTTTGCTGTCTCCGCTCATCATCAGGACTCCGCCTAGCGATTCGCGCACTGGAAAGAACCAGTCGGGCGGCTCGCCATATTTGAGCGTGTCCTGAATCGCCACCGCTTCGCGCAGTTGACTCACGGCCGCGGCATTGTCTTTTTTAGCCAGCGCAATCTGCGCGCCCAGGACGTTCTCAGCAATTTTCATGATGTCTTTCGCCTTGTTATTGATCGGCATGGCAAAGATCACATCCTCGGACGTCGACTTCTCAGCATCGGAAACGGTCTTGTATTCCGCCTCAGCCTCGCTCGTGTTGCCCTTTCCTGCGAACGCCATGCCGCGAGAGAAGTGCCAGAAGACAGTGGCGGTCTTCATGTAATCAGCGGGCGCCTTCGAGGCCAGAATTGCGTCCCACTTATGAAAACGTACGTCCACCGCGGCCGGGATCGTCATGAACCCCTCGAGTGGAGGCATGTCTTTGACACCCGGTCCAACGTGCGCGGCCAGCATGTCCGCAGCTTTTTTGGCTTCCAGGTAGTTGCCATTCATCGCCGAGCACATCGCGATGAAGTGCAGATTGTGGCTGTAGTACATCATCGAGTAGATGCCCGGCGCGGCATTTGTTTTGAGATACGCGCGATCCACTATTGCGGCATCTTGGTTCGTCTTGACCGCCGCCGCGTAATCGCCTGTGCGGATGTAAACATGCGCCGGCATGTGCACGATATGGCCGGCAGCCGGGGCCATCGCCGCCAGCCGGTTCGCTCCGGCCAACGCGCGCTCCGGAGACTTCGATGCCTCGACCGCATGGATGTAGTAGTGAGTCGCTCCCAGATGGTTGGGATCGCGCTTGATCACTGATTCCAGCGTGGAAACCACTTCCTCAGTCCCATCTTGCGGCGAGCCGTCAACGTGCCACAGCCCCCACGGATGCAAATTCATTCCCGACTCGGCAAAAAGAGTCGCGGCATCGAGGTCGTCGGGATAACTCTTCACCAACTCGCGCATGGCATCCCGGTACTCTTCGGCCGCTTTGCGCAGATCGGATTTTGGATCAGCCGGAAAACGCAACGCCATGGCCGCGATGTAGGCCTTCTCATTGGCCGGAGCATTCGCGCTTAGATCGACGGCTTTCTGAATCGCTTCGTGCGCCTGCTTGAAGCGGTCGTCGCTGGCGGGATCGTTATAATTCGGTCCCACCGCCTCGGCGATTCCCCAGAAGGCCATCCCAAGTTTGGGATCAAGTTCACTCGCCTTCTGAAAAGACCTCGCCGCCTCGTCATGATTAAACGCATAGATGAATCGCAGCCCCTGATCGAAGAACTGTTGCGCCTGCGGGTTCTTGGTCGAAACCGGATGATGCTGGTTGCCAATCCCTGTCACTAGCGTGACCGGCTTGGACGTTCCCATGCTGGGATGCTGGGCTGAAACCGAAACTGCGCATAACAATACCAGCGCAATGGCGAGTGATCTCATGAAAACCTCCCGGAGCGAAGAAATCAAGTTGACGGGCGGGAAAAAGCATACCTCAGCGCCAACAAATTATCATTGCAAACTGTTTATGTGTGTCCCGTTACTCACCTGATTTTGAACTGCTGAGGAGAGTTTATGGCGAAGAAGGATGCCGCACCGTTCATATTGTCGGAGGCCCTCTTGTCGGCATTCGACATTAATGACCGCATCAATCTCTATCTGATCGAAAATCTGCCCGAAGCCGCTTGGCGTGCCGAGCCGCCCAACGGAAAAGGCAGGACCGTGGCCGCAATCGTCGCGCACCTGCACAACGTTCGCGTGATGTGGTTGAAGGCGACAAAAGGCACTGTTCCCGACCAATTGGACCCGCACAGAGTTACACAGTCAGGAGCCGCCAAAGCACTGGAACAAAGCCGCGCCGCGTTGAAAGACGTATTGGAAGTATCACTCAAAAGCGACGGGCGGATTAGAGGCTTTCGTCCCGATGTCGCCGGATTTTTCGGCTATCTGATCGCCCACGATGCGCATCATCGCGGACAGATCACCATGCTTGCCCGCCAGGTCGGCCATCCCATTCCGCAGAAAGCGACTTTCGGAATGTGGGAATGGGGCGTGCGATAGACTCAGTTGAGCCATCCAACGCATGCAGAAAGCCACTATCCTGTTCAATCCCAACTCCGGTCCGCGCCGTCGGGACACCGAGTTGGACCGTGCTATCGGTGTCATTCAAACGGCTGGAGTCCGCACCGATTTAACCGTCTGCAATTCGAGCGAGGAAGCGACCATTCACACGCGCTTCGCAGTCGCGTCCGGCAGCGACACGGTATTCGCCTGCGGCGGTGACGGCACCATACACGATGTCATTCAGGAACTAGCCGGCACGCAAGTTGCCCTGGCGATTCTTCCCTTCGGCACCGCCAATGCTCTGGCTCATGATCTCGGGATTCCAATCCGTCCCAGCGATGCCGCCCGCGTCGCGGTTAACGGACGCGTCCGCCGAATTCCGCTGGGTCGTATCGAATATCACGACTTCAACGACAAGCACGCTCAACGTTATTTCACGGTCGCAGCCGGAGTGGGCGTCGACGCTCATCTGTTCTACAAACTGAATCGCAATCTTAAAAAGCAGGGTGGGATGGCCGCCTATTACCTGAAAGCCTGGAACCTGTGGGCGACGCATCGCATGCGCAGATTTGAAGTTGACTACGTCAACGGCGGTGGCATGCGGCAACAGACATCGCTGACCGAACTGCTGGCCGTGCGCATCCGGTTTTTCGGCAATATCCTACGCGAACTCGTTCCAGGCGCCCATCTCGACTACCCGGATTTGCGCGCAGTCATGTGCCGCACCGACAGCCGTGCTGCTTACTTGCGTTATGTTGCGGGAGCTCTGCTCGGGCGCCCTCAAAATATCGATGGCATCGACCTGGTGACTTGTTCCGAAGTCACGTGCAAGTTGCCGGAAGCGACCAAAGTTGATGGCAAGATTATGGACCAAGTCTACGTAGAAGCCGACGGCGAACTCCTCGGCCGGCTGCCAGTCCGGTTGACGATGGTGCCGGACGCGCTGTCGCTAGTAGCTCCCGCTCCAAAGAACTGAAAACCGGCGAAGTGTCTCAGCCTCAATTTCTTGTCAGGACAGCTAGTTGATAGAACGCACCGTCGCCGGATCGAGCAATACGAAGGAACAACCGGTGTACTGGTAGCATCCGAGAATACCGCGGCGGACAAAACGTGCCGGC
>JBBWZW010000336.1:0-8631 GCA_039649305.1 Burkholderiales bacterium | reverse complement strand
AGATATCGTGCCCATCATGTTTCGCCGCACGCTGGATGCGCATCAACTCAGCTTTGCGCTGGGCGAAGCGCTGGCGCATCTGCACAAGCTTTGGTACGACGGCGTATTGCTGCGCGAAACCGACGCCAATGGCGTAATCCGATTCAAAACCATTTAATAACCTCGTGCCGGTGTTCGGGACGCAATGGGCGCATGGTGGTCGGCGGAGCGCTGGTTATTGCCGGCGTGACGCTGGCGAATCGCTGACATCGCTTGCACGACACGACGTTTTTTACGATTGGATGCAACATGATCGCGCACAAGGATTACGCTGTTAGTGCGGCGATCCGTCGAAAAAATCGATGGATTAACCCGTGCGCCATTGACTTTTACTGCGCTGAACCTAGACCTAGATTAAGGGAGCAGTCGGGAGCGTCGGGATAATGTGTTACTTAAACTTTACACCTTTGGTCACAATAAGTTCCTACCACGAAAAGACTGACTGTTACATCGCGACATGGAATAGTGCGGCGACATGAACCCATCTATTGAACGTGAAGGCTTTAGCGAGCGCCTGCAGCAAGCACTGCGAAACGCCGACTACTCTCCGGATAGTCCTACCCAACTGGCGCGTGAATTTAATATCCGTTTTGAGGGACGCCCCATCACCGTCCATGCTGCCCGAAAGTGGCTGGTAGGAGAGGCGATTCCCACGCAGGAAAAGTTGCGTGCACTGGCGCAGTGGCTCGGTGTGCCCGCCGAGTGGCTGCGGTTCGGCGGAACGGAACTGCATGCAACTGCGGAGTCACCGAACATGCCATCGCGCTTTGAATCCGCCGACGTCAAACTGATTGCGGACCTGCAGCGCCTTGATGAGCATCACCAGACCATCGCGCGTGAAGTCATACGTATGCTGGTGCGGCTTAACCGAAAGAAGTAGTCAACCCGCAGTAACGAGTTCCCTGAGGTAGCGCAGTCCGCCAATCGCACGGCTGCCATACCATGACATCATCTCCCCATCGACGAGTTGTACCGGTTTGCCGATCTGCTGCTCCAACGCATCGACATGCACTTCGGTAAAGCGGTACGGCTCGCTCGACAGCAGTACGCCGTCGATTCCCCGCACCACCTCGTCCGACCATTCGAACTCAGGATATCTCACGCCTGATGCAACGAGCGCATCGGTGGTCCAGCACCTCCAGCCGATTTGAGCCAGCATGTTGGCGATATAGGTATCGCGCGAGACCGTCATCCACGGGTCTTTCCAGATGCAATACAGCATGTTCTGCGGACGTTGCTTCGGCATAGCACGCAGTGCCCGGTACTCCTGCTCAAAGGCGGCGCATAGCGCTTCGGCCTTATGTTCGGCGTTGAAGATTCCCCCGAGCAGGCGATACAACCCGACATTGTCGTACGGCGTAATCGGATGCGTGACGACGACGTGAGGAATGAATTGCGCGAGCTGCTCGACTATGGGCTTCTCGTTCTCGTCGATGTTGACGATCAGGTGGGTCGGTGCCAGGTCGCGAATCGCCTCGATCTTCACGTCCTTGGTGCCGCCGACTTTCGGTATGGCTCGCACGGTATCGGCCGGATGAATGCAGAAGCCGGTGCGTCCGACCATCCATGAGGACAGGCCGAGCTCGCACAAGAGTTCGGTGAGCGACGGGACCAGCGACACGATCCGCGGCGGCGCCTGGTGCGGGTCAACCTGGGTATGTTCGCGGCCGATGGCGTCGATCAGTTTCATCTGGTTTTTTCCTGGGATCTCGATCGATTAACCGAATATAAACCGACTAAACCTGTGTCTGGCGCGCCTTATGCGGCGCCCTTGCAAACGCAAGATCGTATAACCAATTCGGCAACATCCGCAGCAGCTTGGCCACCACACCCATTTGCCACGGGATCACAGTGTAACTCGTGCCTCTGTCGATCGCCGCCACCGCTTTCTCCGCGAACTTGTTCGCCGGCATCAGGAACGGCATCGGATAGGTATTGATCCGGGTCATCGGCGTATCGATGTAGCCCGGCACAACGGTAACCACCTTGATGCCGCTGGATTTCAATTCGACCCGCAGTGATTCGCAATAGCTGGTCACCGCCGCTTTCGAAGCGCTGTACGCGCCCGCTCCGGGCAAGCCGCGGATACCTGCCACGCTGCCGATGCCGACCAGGCGGCAGTCACGCTCACCCGCCGCCGCCTGTTTTTTCATGATCGAGACGAAAGGGGCAAAGGTGGCGACCGTTGCTGTGACGTTGGTGGCGACGATGCGCTCGAACACCGCCAGGTCTTCGGCATATTCCGTCAATGTGCCTTGCGAGATGCCGGCATTGGCGATCACCACATCGATACCGTTTGCCGCCTCGAGAAAATCGGCGGCCGCCTCTGACAGGGCGGCATGGTCGGTGACGTCGAGGGGATAGACGCGGTGCTTCTCCGGATTGGGAAAACCTGCAACCAGCTGTTCCAGCATGTCCTTGCGCCGCGCGACCAGGCCCAGCATCGCGCCCTGGTTTGCGTAGTGTTGGGCGAGTGCCGCGCCGATGCCGCTGGATGCGCCGGTGATGAAAATTCGTTTCATGGTGGCTTGTTTAGTATTTGTTGTGTGTTTGTTGTCTTGTTCTGGTGCGCATGGCGCACCCTGCAGCTGTTCAATATTTGTTGTATTCCTTTGCATTCCTGTTGCATGCGGCGCGCGATCACCCAACAAAAAAGTCCGTCCTCTTTCGAGAGACGGACTTCAATGATAGTGGTACCGAGTAGTCTATTTACTCTTCTTTTCCGCCGCGGCCGGCGCCTTTTCTTTAATAACGCGAGCCACCAGCGCATCCATCACCTGCAGCGTCCCTGTATGCAGCGCCTGCTCAGACTGGCCACGCATGCTGGTGCCGACGATCGAGGGTGCAGTCAGGAAGCGGCCATCAACGGCAACCATCGGGACACCGTCGATACCATAAGCGGTTTGCAGCTGAGCAGCGCGGCGAGCCTTTGCCTGGACGCCGAAAGAGTTATACACCTCCAGGAACTTGTCCTTGGGGACGCCCTGCTTCTCCATGAATGCGGTGATTGCCGCATCATTGTCCAACCGCTGACGGTCAACATGGATTGCGCTGAACACCTTCGTGTGCAGATCGTTCAGCCTGCCCATTGCTTCCAACGTGTAGTACAGCTTCTGTTCCGGCACGAACGAATCGCGGAAGGCGACAGGAACCCGTTTGAACACGATCTTGTCGCCCTGCTTTTTCACCCACTCCACCAGTGCCGGCTCCAAAGCGAAGCAGTGCGGGCAGGAATACCAGAAGAACTCCGTGATTTCCACCTTGTTGCCGGAATCGGTCTGCTGCACTTTGTCGAGCGTGCGGTAATCAACGCCGTTTTGCGGGTTGGCGGGAGCAGCCCCCGCAGTAGCCGCAACCAGCGTCAGACTCAGGGCGGCCAGAAGATGTTGAACGAAACGCATAAAGCTCCTTATTTGTTCTCTATTGTTGACTATTTGGAGATCCGCACGACAGCGGCATCGACCCCATTATCCGACAATTTGCCGCGCACGTTGTTCATCGCATCCAGTTGCGAAAACGGGCCGACCCGCACACGATACAGCGTGCCGTTTTCGGACTGCCGTTCGGTGACGCGCGCTTCGACACCCATCAGCGCCAGCTTGGCGCGGGTGTTCTCGGCATCGGTCTGTTCGCGGAACGCGCCGGCCTGCAGGAAATAGCTCCACTTTTCTTCGGCGTTCTCGGCCGGGGCCGTCTTCGCATCGCTGACTTTGGCGTCAGGCTTTGCCGGCCGGTCGCCGGAGAAGAGCTTGATCGCGGCGACTTTCTCGTCGGTCTTCGGTGGCTCCGGTTTCTTTTCGGTTACCTGGTTGGGCGGCGGCGGAGCAACCTCCGGCGTTTTGGCGGCCTGCTTGGCCGCTTCTTTGGAAGCCGCGCGGTTGCCGTAAAGTCCCTTGTTAGGATCGAGGCTCTCGTTTGCGGTCGCTTCCGGCGACCGCTCGGTCCGCGCAAACTTGTTCGTAAACGGCACGGGTGTCTTGGTAATCACCAATGCCACTCCCAACGCAATGGCAAGGCCGACCAACAGGCCAATGATGATGCCGACAAAGGTGCCGCCGCTTTGCCGTTTGCTCTTGCCGCCCGACGAACGTGTGCTTTTTTTAGCCATACTCGATTACATCCTAGACGGCGCCGATACGCCTATCAGCGCCAAACCATTTCTTAATACCTGGCGTGTTGCACTCATTAACGCCAGCCGAGCCATTTTGGTGGACTCGTCGTCAACCAGCACACGCTCGGCGTTGTAATAACTGTGCAATTCGCCAGCCAGATCACGCAGGTAGAAAGCTACCTGATGCGGCCCGAGTTCGTCGAGCGCTTTCTGCAACATCTCCGGGTATTCGGCCAACTTGGCCAATAGTGTTGCTTCGCGCGGCGCGGTCAGCGGCGACAGGTCGACTGCGTTCAGCTTCGATTCATCGCCGTTCCACTGCGCCATCACCGAGCAGATCCGCGCATGCGCATACTGCACGTAATACACCGGGTTCTCATCGGACTGCGACAGCGCGAGATCGACATCGAACACGAATTCGGTATCGGCCTTGCGCGAGATGAGGAAGAAGCGCACCGCATCGCGGCCGCGTGTCAGGTCGCGTGCATTTTTTCCACCTTCGTCTTCAGCGGTCGCATCGCCCGCCGACCATTCGATCAGGTCGCGCACCGTGACGTACGAACCGGCGCGCTTGGAAATTTTAACTTCCTCGCCGTTCTTCATCACGGTAACCATCTTGTGCAGCACGTAGTCGGGATAACCCTCCGGGATACCCACGCCCGCCGCCTGCAGTCCGGCGCGCACGCGCGCGATGGTGCCGTGGTGGTCGCTGCCCTGCACGTTGATCACCTTGCCAAAACCGCGCTGCCATTTGGTGATGTGATATGCCACGTCCGGCACGAAGTAGGTAAAGGTGCCGTCCGACTTTTTCATCACGCGGTCTTTGTCGTCGCCGTACTCGGTGGTGCGCAACCACAGCGCGCCTTCCTGTTCGTAGGTCTTGCCGGCCTTGACCAGCGCATCGACCGCGGCGGCTACCTTGCCATCGGTGTACAGCGACGATTCCAGATAGTAGTTGTCGAACTTGACGCCAAACGCCTGCAGGTCGAGATCCTGTTCGCGGCGCAGGTAGGTAACCGCAAATTTGCGTATCGATTCGATATCGTTCACATCGCCGCTCGCCGTCACCGGAGCGCCATCACTGGCCTCCACGGTTTTCTTCGCCAGGAAATCGGTGGCGATGTCGGCGATGTAGTCGCCGTTGTACGCGGCTTCGGGCCAACCGTCGCCGCCCGGCTTCAGGCCTTTGGCGCGCGCCTGCACGGAGATCGCGAGATTGGCGATCTGCACGCCGGCGTCGTTGTAATAGAACTCGCGCGTGACGTCGTAACCCTGCGACTGCAGCAACGCGGACATCGCATCGCCGAGCGCGCCTTGCCGGCCATGGCCGACGTGCAGCGGCCCGGTGGGGTTGGCCGATACGAATTCGACCAGCACCTTCTTGCCGGCGCCCGCAGTAGCCTTGCCGTACTGCGCGCCTTCGTCCAGGATCGATTTAACCACCGCCTGTTTCGCCGCCGGCGCCACGCGCAGGTTGATGAAACCGGGACCGGCGATGTCGATCGATTCGACCAGGCCGGCATAGGCCGGGTTGGCCTGCACCGCCGCCACCAGCGATTGAGCGAGTTCGCGCGGGTTTTTCTTCAACTGTTTGGCGAGCTGCATCGCGATATTGCAGGCGATGTCGCCATGGGTCGGGTCGCGCGGACGTTCGAGCGTGACGGTGGGCTGCAGGCCGGTTCCCTCCACGATCGGTGCGAGCGCGGATTGGAACAATTCGATGATCTGTTGTTTGTGCGAGGCGAGCATGGAGAATTCAGTGAGCGAACGGCAACCGTCCGGAGTTTGCTAAGAGGGTAGATTATACCGGCTCGCTATCGCTGCGCGCCGTGGTCATGCCGGACGATCGTTGTCAATCGGTTAACCTGGTTTTGCAGGGCGGAAAAGCGAAGCGCCTTCCGCCGCATGATTTACATCCCAAGGACGTCCTGCATGCTATTTAAATACGGCGGAATGCGCTTCGCTTTTCCGCCCTGCGGACTACGGATCTACAGAGGCGTCGTCACAACTTCCCTTGTCGACACCGCCACCCGGTTCCGTCCCGCCTTTTTCGCGTCATACAACGCCGCGTCGGCGTTGGCAACCAGTTGCGCCGGATCCTCGGTTGTGGAAGGCATCAGCGCGGCAACCCCGAAGCTGGCCGACACCACACTCGCCGCCTGGGACGAGGAATGCTGAAGGTTCAGTTCGAGTACCACAGTGCGCATCTGCTCGGCGAGTTCGGCGGCATAGTTGATGTTCGTGCCGGGCAACAGCACGCCGAACTCCTCGCCGCCGAGACGGGCAACCAGGTCTGACGAGCGCTGCGGGATCGAGCGCAGGATCCCGGCGATCCGTTGCAGGCAGGCGTCGCCGGCCTGATGGCCGTAGAGATCGTTGTAATCCTTGAAGAAATCGACGTCGACCAGAATCAGCGACAGCGGCTGCGCCTCGCGGCGCGCCCTGCCCCACTCGAGGTCGAGCCGCCGGTCGAATTCGCGCCGGTTGGCAAGTTCGGTCAGCGGATCTTCGGCCGACAGCCTGCCGAACAACTCGACCGCCCGCCGCAATTCCTCATTCCGCTCCTGCTCGCGCGCCGTCGCCAGGAAAGCGCGGCGCTGATCCTGATCCATCCGGTAGTTGGCGATCAGGCTGATGACAACCGATGCCGCGAACACCAGCCAGCTGGAAAAACGTAATTCGACCGCGACCGTGTCCAGCTGCAGCAGGGCGCCGGCGAAGATCACCGCGATAATCAGCGAACTTGCGATCGCGCCGCGCAACTGCAAACCCAACATCAGATTGCCGAACAACACAACCAGGGCGATGCCCTGGTGATAGCGAACCGCGGCGTCGGGGGAGCTCAGGCCCGCAATCCAGACGATGCTGCCGGCAGCGATGACCACTATTGCCGCCAACAATATTTCCCGCACGACCAGTTGGCGCACTCGGTAAATCCCGACCGTACAGGCGATCAGCAGCGGAACCACCAGATAAAAGCGGATTGCCCAGGCTTGGGTGTACGCGTCCGGCAGCATGGTCCGGTCGGTAATTCCAAACAACGCGTACAGCACTATTGCGGCGAGCCCCGTCCGCTTGATCCGATCGCGGCGCGTGCGGTCCATCGCTTCGCGGTACTCGTTTTCTATATGCGGCGGAAACTGCAGGTCCGATGGCGTAGGTGTCTTGGGCATACTATTTTTCAACTCCCTGGACGGGCGACTTGCGTTTTATAAATTGTATGCCAGCGGAGATGGAACGCTACCGCGGTGACTTTCAAGCGGCGAAAACATAGTTCCAGACCAAACAAGGGGATGGGGAGTTTTGACGTGCGGTGAGAACCGGTGAATGCACCGATCGCGTCCTTGATTGGTGCGCCTGGCTGGGATCGAACCAGCAACCCCTGCCTTCGGAGGGCAGTACTCTATCCATTGAGCTACAGACGCATCGGCGCAATTTTACCTCATTCGGGCTATTACGCCCAAGGGATTGCAGTGGGAGGCGCATTGAGCGGGTTGAAAGGACTCCGCTTCGGGATGTTATTAGTTCATTGGTTGACACGCAAAACTGTGAATTAACACGATGAGTGACTAGCTCTTGAAAGGGCCGGTGAAGTATCTCTGGATTCCGCGCCTGCGCGGGAACGACATAACTAGTCACCTCCCCTATTCATGGTATGGCGCAACCACGCAGATTGATGTTTAATCGCTTGTCAGTAAGCTTCATGGAAATTGTGTCGGTTGCCCCTCGCATCACAACCTCGGAAAACCAAAGACCAGTTGCCAGCCGAATGGGCTGCGCCGTAATCAGGAATGTGCAACATCCGTCGTCAATCCCGCAGGGCTTCTCCAATATTTCAGTGCATTCCGACAATTGCGTCCTGGAAATGCTATATTTCCTGCGCCGTAACTAAAAAGTAGTTACCCACATACCAACTTTCCAATCACATCAGGAGACACTTAATGATTAACACTGGACGTACTGTACTTGCGCTCGCCGTAACCCTGGCTCTGGCAGCATGCGGAAGTGGAGGTGGCGGAGGAGGCGGAGGTACGCCCACGGCGACCAGCTCATCGGGTAAAGCAGTCGACGGTTACATCAGCAACGCAACGGTACTGTGTGATGCAAACGGCAACGGCCTGGCGGATTCGGGCGAGGGCGTAGTCCTCACCGATGGCCAGGGCAATTTCACATTTACGCCAGCTTGCGCCAGCACACTCGTCGTAAGCGGCGGCGTCAATATCGACACCAACCTGCCCTTCAAAGGCCTGATCAAGGCGCCGGCCGGCAGCACGATGGTTACACCGCTGACCAACCTGATCGTAGCGGGCCTTTCGCCTGCGCTGCTCACCAGCGCGCTGGGCGTCAATGTCGATGTTCGTACCATTGACCCGATGACCAACCCTGAGCTCCTGAAGAGAACGGTAGCGATTCAGCAGATCGTGCAGCAGACCGCGAACACCATCGGCGCGCTGGGCCAGAACACGACCGCTGATGCGATC
>JBBWZW010000333.1:0-3755 GCA_039649305.1 Burkholderiales bacterium | reverse complement strand
TCGCTCGCACAAAACGTGCTGCTGTCGCACCAGACCGGTGCGACAGTGCGACAGGGATTGGTGCGATTCGGTGCAATAAATCAGATCGCTTCATCCATCATCAGCCGTTTCAAAGTGAAGGCGGCAGGACCGCATGCGACCGCGGGCAGCCTTTCGGGCGGCAACCTGCAGAAGTACATCGTCGGTCGTGAAGTGATGCGCGATCCCAAAGTGTTGATCGTGGCGCAGCCGACCTGGGGTGTCGACGTCGGCGCGGCTGCGCAGATTCGCGCCGAGCTGGTCGCATTGCGCGATGCCGGCTGTGCGCTGCTGGTGATTTCAGAGGAGCTGGACGAATTGTTCGAGATATCGGATCGGATGATGGTAATTGCGAAGGGCAGGGTGTCACCGTCGATCCCACGATCGGAAGCCAGCATCGACCTGATAGGACAGTGGATGAGCGGATTATGGGATAACGGTCCCGCCTTGCAGCAGGAGGCGGTACATGCTTGATGGTGCAACAAGGCTGGTACCTGTCCTTGAACGCCGGGCCTATCCCTCGGCGCTGATGTCATGGATGTCGCCGCTATTCGCGGTACTGTTGACGGTGATGTTCGGTGCCGTGCTGTTCTCGGCGCTCGGTAAGGACCCGATCGCGGGCCTGTCGATATTTTTCATTGAGCCGATCAAGGACCTGCGCGGCTGGTCGGAAGTTGGTGTGAAAGTCGCACCGCTGTTGCTGGTAGCAGTCGGACTGGCAGTGTGCTTCCGCGCGAATATCTTCAACATCGGCGCTGAAGGGCAGCTGGTGGTCGGCGCCATTACCGGCGGCGCGGCTGCGCTGTACTTCGATACCGGAGAGGGCGGCGGCGCGTTGTTGATCATCGTAACGCTGGTGGCGGGCATGCTGGGTGGCATGGCGTGGGCCGGGATCACCGCATTTCTGCGTGATCGTTTCAATGCGAATGAAATCCTGGTCTCGCTGATGCTGGTGTATGTCGCGCAACTGTTATTGAGTCTGTTGGTCCACGGACCGTTGATGGACCCCGAGGGTAACAACTTCCCGCAGTCGCGCCTGCTGTCGGATGGCTTCCTGCTGCCCATACTGCTGCCCGAAACGCGTCTGCATGTCGGGATCCTGCTCGCATTGGTTGTGTCCGTGCTGGGCTGGCTGTTCCTGTCTCGTAGTTTCGCCGGGTTTCGATTGCAAGTCGGTGGCATGGCACCAGCTGCGGCGCGCTACGCCGGTTTTTCGACGCGTCAGTCGCTATGGATTTCATTGCTGCTGTCCGGTGGGTTGGCGGGACTGGCAGGCGTCGGCGAAGTGTTGGGCCCAATCGGTCAGCTCACACCATCGGTCTCCCCCGGCTACGGCTTTGCGGCGATCATCGTCGCGTATGTCGGCCGCCTGCATCCCATCGGCGTGGTGTTTTCCAGCTTCATCATGGCGCTGTTCTATATCGGCGGCGAGCTGTCGCAATCGCGGTTAGGCATGCCGAGCGCGATCACCGGCGTGTTCCAGGGCATCCTGCTGTTTTCGCTGCTTGCCTGTGACGTGCTGATTCACTACAAATTGAGCTGGAGGAAATGATGGACTCAGTTGCGTCATCCATGGCACCACTGATTGCCGCTGCGCTGATCGCCGGCACGCCGCTGATGCTCGCCGCGCTCGGTTTGCTCATCAATGAAAAATCCGGTGTGGTCAACCTCGGCGCCGAAGGGATGATGTTGGTCGCCGCAATCGCCGGTTTCGCGACGACGGTGCAAAGCGGCAGCGTGACGCTCGGCTTCCTGGCAGGCGCCTGCGCAGGCATGCTGCTGGCCGGATTCTTCGCGTTGATGACGGTATGGCTCGGCACCAACCAATATGCGACCGGTCTCGCATTGGCGCTGTTCGGCAGTGGCGTATCCGCCTACGTCGGCATGAGCTACACCAGCCACAGCCTCACGGCCGGGAAATTCAGCATTCCGTTTTTATCCGACATTCCCTTCCTCGGCACCGCGTTGTTCAGGCACCATCCGATGGTGTACCTGTCACTGCTGCTGTGCGCCGCAATCGCCTGGTTCCTCTACCGCACCCGCGCCGGTTTGATCTTTCGCGCTGTCGGCGAGTCGCCCTCATCGGCGCACGCGCTCGGCTATAACGTGCGGATGATCCGTTCGGCGGCCTTGCTGTTCGGCGGCGCGTGCTGCGGCATGGCCGGCGCGTTCATGTCGCTGGTCTACACTCCGATGTGGGTGGAAGGCATGGTATCGGGGCGCGGCTGGATTGCGCTGGCGCTGACGACGTTCGCTACATGGCGTCCTGCGCGCGTGCTGATTGGAGCGTATCTGTTTGGTGGCATTACCATACTCGCGTTTCACATCCAGGCCCTGGGCGTACCGATCGCATCGCAATGGCTGTCGATGCTGCCCTACGTCGCGACCATTCTGGTGCTGGTGCTGATCTCGAGTAACGCGAACTGGATCAGGCTGAACATGCCTGCGTCGCTCGGGAAGAACTTCAATCCGAACTAGGTAACATCGGGGCGATCAAGCAATACGCTGTTTTTCCCACTCGGCGTATTTCATTAATAAGAAGTGGGAGACACATCTTGAGGAAAACCATGTCAAAAAGCTTCATCCGCGGTGCGTTGACCGCAATGGCTGCACTGCCCGTCCTAGCGCTTTCTCCCGCGGCGTCCGCAGCGGATCCTGCACCCCTTAACGTCGGCTTCGTATATGTCAGCCCGATCGGTGACGCGGGCTGGACATGGCAGCACGACATGGGCCGCAAGGAACTGGAAAAAAACCTCGGCGCAAAGGTCAAGACCAAGTTCGTGGAAAACGTACCGGAAGGTGCGGACTCTGAGCGCGTGATCCGTGACCTCGCGCAGCAGGGCAACAAGCTGATCTTCACGACCTCGTTCGGCTACATGAACCCGACGCTGAAAGTCGCGAAGCAATTCCCTGATGTGAAGTTCGTGCACGTCACCGGCTACAAGACCGCGCCTAACTCCGCATTCACCAATGCGCGCTTCTATGAAGCCCGCTACCTGGCGGGCGTCATGGCCGGCAAGATGACGAAGTCGAACGTCGCCGGTTACGTCGGCGCCTTCCCGATTCCGGAAGTCCTGCAGGGCATCAACGCATTCACACGCGGCATGCGCAGCGTGAACCCGAACGCCGAAGTCCGTGTCATCTGGGTCAACAGCTGGTTCGATCCGGGCAAAGAGCGCGACGCTGCAATCACACTGATGGGACAAGGCGCCGATGTCGTCACCCACCACACCGATTCGCACGCAACAGTGCAGGCAGCGGAAGAGAAGGGCAAGTATGCAGTCGCCTACCATTCCGACATGAAGAAATACGGCCCGAAATCGCAGCTCGCGGCAGTGACCCACCACTGGGGTGACTACTACACCAAGGCGGCCCAGGCTGTCATCGACGGCAAATGGAAAACCAGCGGCACCTGGGGCGGCATCAAAGACGGCATGGTTAAGCTCGAAGGCGTCGGCCCCGCCGTTCCGGCCGACGTAAAGCAACTGGTTCAGGCGAAGGAAACAGAAGTCGTCGCAGGTACGCTGTCGCCGTTTGATGGTCCGGTCAAGGACAACGAAGGCAAAGTTCGTCTTGAAAAAGGCAAGATGGGCGATGATGCATTGAACAAGATGGACTACTACGTCGAAGGTGTGGCGGGTAAGCTGCCTAAGAAGTAATACGCAGTGAGGCCTGAGCGTGTGCGTCCGGCCTCGTCGATTTGTGCTTGCAGGATTCGGGGACTTTCGGTAAGCAAG
>JBBWZW010000314.1:0-5470 GCA_039649305.1 Burkholderiales bacterium | reverse complement strand
CTGGCAGTTACCGGGCTGGCCCGGCATCGCTTGCTGCCGGATGTCCCCACCCTGCAGGAACTGGGCTTCCAGGGCTTCGACGGCGTCCAATGGTATGGAATCATGGGGCCGGCCAATTTGCCGGAGCCTGTCCTGACCCGCTTGAATACCGAGATCAACACCCTGCTCCAGAACCCGGAACTGCGCGAAAAGCTTTCCGCCGAAGCGGTGGAGACCATGCCGATGTCGCCGCAACAGTTTGGCGATTACATTAAAAACGACATTGCGAAATGGGCGGCCCTCGCAAAGTCACGCAAGATCGAACTCGATTAATTTTTTTTAAGAAAGCACGCACATGGCACGTAACACCACCGTCAAAGCAGATTCGAATGCTCCAGCAGTCACTGAGATGCTGGCAAAATTTGTCGCCAACCACCCTTCCAGAGGCTGGAGCGATGCTGTTGAAAACGAAGCCGAGCGCAGTTTCGCCAACTGGTTTGGTTGCGCGATTGGCCCGGCCACGCATGAGACCGTGGAAGCGGCGCTTGCCGCAGTCATGGAGCTCGCACCCTCGCCTCAGGCTTCGATCCTGGGCCGCAAGGAAAAGGTCGATATCGCGAATGCAGCGATGTTAAACGGCATCAGTTCGCACACTTTTGACTTCGATGATACGCACCTGAAAACCATCATCCATCCCGCCGGACCGGTAGCGTCCGCCGTGCTGGCACTCGGCGAGCATATCGGCGCCTCCGGTCGCGATATAGTCGACGCGCTGGTGCTCGGCATCGAAGTCTCCTGCCGCGTAGGCAATGCCGTCTATCCGAACCACTATGACCGCGGCTGGCATATCACTGGCTCGACCGGCATGCTGGGCAGCGCCGCTGCATGCGCACGACTGCTGAAGCTGGATGCGACACGCACCCAGATGGCGATCGGCATCGCCGCATCCCAACCGGTCGGCCTGCGCGAACAGTTCGGCACCATGACCAAGCCATTGCACCCGGGCGCAGCCGCCAAGGCGGGCCTGATGGCGGCGCTCATGGCCAAGCATGGATACACGTCGTCCAAACGGGCACTTGAAGCCCCACGCGGCCTGATGCAGGTGTTCTCCGACAAGACCGATTGGTCGGAGATTACCGAACGCCTGGGCGAGACCTGGGAGATCGCGCTCAACAGCTACAAGCCTTTTGCCTGCGGCATCGTGATACATCCGAGCATCGATGGATGCGTGCAGTTGCGTAACAAGTACCAGCTCAAGCCGCAGGACATTCAGAAAGTGACTCTCAAGGCGCACTCGCTGGTGCTGGAGCTGACCGGCAAGAAGACCCCTGCCGACGGACTGCAAAGCAAATTCAGTGTTTATCATTCCTGCGCGGTGGGGCTGCTTTATGGCCAGGCCGGTGAACATGAATATTCGGATGAGACGGTGAACCGTCCTGAGGTGCTTGCGTTGCGCTCCAAGGTGGAGGCGATTGTTGACGATAGCATTGATGAGGCGTCCGCCGACGTCAGCATCCAGACCACGGATGGTAGGACCCTGCATGTATTTGTTGAGCATGCGATCGGTAGTGTGGAACAGCCGATGAGTGATGAGCAGTTGAGAGCGAAGTTTGTTGATCAGAGTGCGCCGGTTATCGGGGCGGAGAAAGCGGAGAAGGCTTGGTCTCTCGCGCGGAAAATTGGTAGTTGTGGGGATTTGAAGGCGTTGTTGGCGGCTGCTACACGCAGCGTGTAATTAGCCAGGGCGCCGCGCAGGGTAGAACGTCCCTTCCCCCTTGCAGGGGAAGGAGTATCCACCCGAGCGCAAGCGCGCCTCAGGTGACAAGCTGCAGTGAGTTGTAATCCTCAAAAAAAGAAATTCAGAAATTTCAACGGAGACTGGGATGAAACTACGCACTATCAAAATCACTTTACTGGGCCTCGCCGTCTTCTGCGGCGCAATCCAGACGTCGTCTGCACAGACGAAAGCACAGGTTACTTATCCGCACAGTCGCGTCACGCTGGTGACGCACTCAAGCCCCGGCGGAGGCAGCGATGTATTCCTGCGCGATCTCGCAAAGCACCTCGGTCCCATCATGGGCGTCAACTTCGTAGTTGAAAACATCAGCGGTGGCAGCGGCGCCAAAGCGATGGCGTATGTCGCTAAAGCCAAGCCGGACGGCAGCGTCTTCTACGCGACCACGCCGACATATATCCAGACCACGCTGCTGTCGAAGCCGGAAGTCGGTTACGACGCGCTCGAACCGGTCGCCATCGTGTTCCAGGATCCGGAAGTGATTTTTACGCGCGCCGAATCACCATGGAAATCGTTGAGCGAAGCGATTGAACATGCGCGTCGCAGTCCCGGCAAGGCGCGTTGGGGCGCGGCAAATCCCGCCTCTCTGGAGCGTATCGCCATGGAGCGCATGGCGCGTAAAGCAGGTGTGAAAGTGCCTGTGATACCGCATGAAGGTGGCGGCGACATGATGATCAATGTACTCAACGGCACGCTCGATATCGGTATCGGCGAAGTGCAGGAACTGCAGAGTCAGCTGCAGGCCGGCAAGATACGGCTGTTGGCGACCATGTCGGATAGTCGCCTGAAAATGCTGCCGGATCTGCCGACTGCCAAGGAACAGGGTGTGGATCTGACCGTGCGCAAGTTCAGGGGCCTCGCCGGTCCCAAAGGCATTCCTCAGGAAACCACGAAAGCATTGGAAGAAGGTTTGAAAAAAGTGCTTGAGAGCCCGGCTTACAAAGAGAGCTATACCAAGAACGATTTGATGCCGGCATTAATGGGGCGCCAGGAAGCGACCAGGTTCAGTGGTGAATTCATCAAGGAACTGACCGACTCGATGAAAGAACTGGGAGTGATTAAATGAAGGCGCGGACGCCCGATCTCATACTCGGACTTGCCGCGCTATTTCTCTCCATCGGCTATCTGCTGACTGCATCGCACATTCCGGAAAGCCTGTTGTCGGATTCGGTCGGCGCTTCCGGTGTGCCCAAGATGGTGGGCTGGATGCTGGGAGCGCTCGGCCTTGTTCTCTGCGTGCGCAGCTTGAAGTTCGGCGCGCATGCGGAATCGAAAACGGAGGTGGCGCCGGAAACCGAAGAAGCCGCTGCCACCGGAATGCGTCCTCACCTGCTTGCGCTCGGCTTGCTGGCCATTCTGTCTGTCTATGTATTCGTCCTGCCCTATCTCGGTTATCCGCTGTCGATTTCATTGCTGCTTGCAGTCGTAGCACGGTATTGCGGCACGCCGTTCAATCGCAATCTGATCCTGATTTCGATTGCTGGCGCTGCCACTTTGTGGCTGATGTTTCATTACTTGCTGGGCATTCCAATGCCGGTTGGTTCGCTGCTGGAGGGCCTTTAAATCATGGAAGCTGTATCTCAAGGTCTGCATGCGCTGTTCAATAGCTGGGCCATCCCCGGCGCCTTTCTCGGCGTGTTGTGGGGAATATTCGGCGGCGCATTGCCGGGCATCTCTCCATCGATCGCGATGGCGCTTTTGCTGCCGCTTACTTATGGCATGGAACCCGTTACCGCGATTGTGCTGCTGGCCAGCGTCTACGTCGGTGCTGAATACGGCGGTTCGATTCCGGCTATCCTGATACGCACGCCCGGCACCAATTCGGCGTCGGCAACCGCGCTCGACGGCTATGAAATGGCGCGCCAGGGTCGTGCCGGCGAGGCGCTCGGCATCTCGTTGATCGCCGGGCTGGCAGGCGGTTTGGTGGGCCTCGTAGTCTTGGTGCTTGCCACCAAGCCGCTGGCGATGGTCGCGCTGGCGTTCACACCACCGGCCTATTTCGCGCTCGGCATACTTGGCATCTCCGTCATTGCCGGCCTGTCCAGCGGTTCGCTGATCAAGGGATTGATAGCGGCCGTCATCGGCCTGATGTTCGCAATGGTGGGTACCGACCCGGTCTCCGGCATTCCGCGCTTTACCTATGGCGAACCCGAGCTGTTAGGCGGCATCAAACCGCTGTTGATCATGGTCGGCTTGTTTGCCGTCTCGGAGATGCTGGTGCAGATCAGCGAACCACCATGGGCTAAAGCCAGTGCCGACAATGCCCGCCTGAAGCTCCCCAACTGGGCAATGATGAAACGCCTGTTCAAGCCGACTGCGATCGGTTCCGTGATCGGCACAGTGGAAGGCGTCACTCCCGGTGCGGGCGGCACGGTAGCTGCATTCATGTCTTTCTCTGAAGCCTAGCGCTGGTCGAAGCATCCGGAGGAGTTCGGCAAAGGTTCGCCGGAAGCGATCGCCGCCCCGGAGTCGGCGAATAACGTGGTCACCGCGACCGCACTGGTGCCACTGCTGAGCCTGGGCATACCTGGTTCCAATTCAGCTGCGGTATTGCTCGGCGGCTTCCTGGTGCATGGCTTGCAGCCCGGACCCATGCTGTTCGAGAAGGCGCCCGACGTGGTGTATGGACTGTATGGCGGACTTCTGGTCGCCAACATCGCGATGGTGTTGATCGGGCTGGTGATCCTGACTCCCTGCATCTGGCTCGTGAACCGTCCGAAACCATGGCTGATTTCATTCATCCTTGCCCTGGTCGTCACCGGCGTCTACTCGATACACCAGAGCGTGTTTGAAGTCGGACTGGTGCTCGCCGTGGGCGTGCTCGGATACATCCTGCGCATGTGCAAGGTGCCTATGCTGCCGATGGTATTGGGCGTGGTGCTGGGATTCATGATCGAGTCCAATTACCGCCGCAGTCTTTTGTTGTCCGGCGGCGAACACAACATCTTCTTCAGCGACAAGGTGTCGCTCGGCCTGTTGGTGCTGGCTGCAGTGCTTACCGCTTACTCGCTCTGGCGCGAATTCGGGCCAGGCAAGTCCTCAACACTCAAGGAGAAGGCAGCATGAGCCAGGCGTCTCAAACGGCCACAGTATCGGAACAACTGGCTGCTGTAACTGCACAGCTGCCCGATGCACCACCATCGACAATGGTGTCCGTCTGCCAGTCACTGCTGATCGATATCACAGGCATTTGCATCTCGGCCCGCAATAGCGATTTCATGCAAGCCACGCGCGCGGCGACCGACGAGCCGGGCGCGTGTACGGTGATAGGTCAGCCCGATGGGCGAACCATAGGCATGGCAGCGCTTTGTAACGGCACCGCCGCCCACGGTGATGATTTTGATGACACTTATGAAGGTGGACCGGCACATGCGGGCGCAGTAGTCGTGCCCGCAGTGCTTGCGACTGCCGAGCAGCATGGCTTGAGTGGCAACGATGTCAGCCGCGGTATTACGGTTGGGGCTGAAGTGATCTGCCGCATGTGCGTGGTCGCGCCGAAACTGGTGCACAAGGCGGGCTTCCACCCTACCGCGGTGTTCGGCGCGATCGGCGCGGCCGCCGGAGTGGGTTCCGCATTGCGTCTGACAGCGGCACAATTGGTGGATGCGATGGGCATCGCGGCCAGCATGTCGTCGGGCATTATCGAGTACCTGGCCGAAGGAGCCTGGACCAAGCGCATGCATCCCGGATGGGCGG
>JBBWZW010000263.1:0-3768 GCA_039649305.1 Burkholderiales bacterium | reverse complement strand
ACTAGAGCGTCTCGCCCTCTTTCAGTACGCCTGCCGCGCGCAGCGAACCTTCCAGCCAGTTGGGACGCAAGGCTTTGCCGGACAAGATATCTTCTATGCGGGCGCGCTCATCAGCGACTTTTTTGGCCGCAAGGTCCAATAGAGACGCTGCCTTTTCACGCTCGACCACCACGACGCCGTCAGCATCGCCGACTATCAGGTCGCCCGGATTAACCGATATGCCGCCGCATGAAATCGGCCAGTTAATACGGCCCGGCACAAACTTCGTCGGTCCGTTCGGATTTGCGCCCACGGAATAAAGGGGAAAGCCCAGCTCGATGAGTTCCTCAGTGTCGCGATGCGCGGCCTCGAGTATCACGCCGGCGAAGCCCAGCTTCCTGCAGGCGTTCAGCATGATCGCGCCCATCAGTGCGCAGGTGCGATCGGCCTTGCCATCGATGACCAGGATGTCACCGGGTTTGGCCATCGCCATCGCGGCGTGGATCATCAGGTTGTCGCCGGGACGAACTTCAATCGTGAATGCCGGACCCGCCATGCGTGTCGAGGTGGTCAGGGCAGAGATGCGTCCATCCATCGCTCCGCGGCGTCCGGCTACGTCGGCGAGGATTGACGACGCAAATTTCGACGCTTGCTCGACGACGTCGGGCGAAACACGCTCGAAGTCGCGGCGGATGTCCGATAGCGTATTGCTCATGGGTGTCTCCTATGATTTTTATTTGTTCAGGCCGCCTTCTGCCCGGGATGGCCACGCTTCGTGAGCAATGCATCAAGGCGCGGATATACCTTGCGCGCATTGCCTTCGAAAATCTTGTAGCGGTCCGCTTCGCTCAGGCTCTTCACTTGATCGATGTAACGTTTGGTGTCGTCGAACGGATGGCCAGTCTCGGGATCGATGCCCGGCACCGCGCCCAGCATTTCGGAAGCGAACAGAACATTATCGAGCGGCACCACCTTGGTCAATAACTCGATGCCGGGCAGGTGATAAACGCAGGTGTCGAAATAGACGTTCTTCATTACATGGTCGAGCAGGTTCACCTTCTTCATGTTCAGGCACATGCCGCGGTACCGTCCCCAGTGGAACGGCACTGCGCCGCCGCCATGGGGAATGACGAATTTCAGGTCCGGGAAATCCTTGAAGAGATTGCCCTGGATGAGCTGCATGAAGGCGGTGGTGTCGGCATTGATGTAATGCGCGCCGGTATGATGGAAATTCGGATTGCACGAGGAGGATACGTGGATCATCGCCGGCACCTCCAGCTCGCACAGTTTCTCGTAGATCGGATACCAGTGCTTGTCCGTCAGTGGTGGGTCGGTCCAGTAGCCACCGGAGGGATCCGGGTTAAGATTCACGCCGACGAAACCGAGTTCGTTCACAACGCGCTCGAGCTCCGGAAGGCAGTTCTTCGGGGAGACTCCCGGAAACTGCGGCAACTGGGCGACGCCGACAAAGTTATCCGGCAACAGCGTGCAGATGCGATGGATAAGATCGTTGCTCATCCTCGTCCACTGCTGGCTGACCCCTTCGTTGCCCACGTGATGCGCCATACCGGCGGCGCGCGGGGAAAAGATGGTAAGGTCGCTGCCACGTTCTTTCTGAAGTTTGATTTGCGGCTGCACGCTCTGGATCACCGCCTCGTCACTGATGCCAAGATCCGTCGTTGCCGGTTTGCGGGCGGCATCGGCGAGGCCGGCAAGCTGCTTGTCGCGAAACACATGGAGCGCCTGCGGTTCGGTCGTGTAGTGGCAATGGGTATCGATGATCATGCGGGATTGTCTCGTTATATGGCGAAATCGCGCCGCAGCTGATCCTCTTGCTGCACGTTCCGCCTTATTATTCCGGGTTGTTGAACGCGTTCCTATATATGGAACTGCGGTCTATATAGAAATACGCGCTTAATTTATCTTGCCGGTCCGGCAGTGTCAATAAGAAAATCCGAAATGGCGGTTCTCATCGCCTCCTTCATTCGGGAAAGGCGCATGTTTGGCCGGCCAAACGTTCGTTCCGGTATACGGCACGTCGGTCCATAATTACTTGCCAATATTCAGGGCGGCGTCTATCATCGGCCGACCAGGAGCACGTTTGCAATCGGACGCTCCGGCCCATTAAAACAAGAGAGGAGCAACATGGATTCCAAAGAACAGGTCACCATCCCCCGCCTGCAGCAGATGAAGCGCGACGGCAAAAAGATCGTCGGCGTGGTGGCATGGGATTACCAGATCGCGCAGATCGTTGATCGCGCCGGCGTGGACATCGTCTCGGTAGGCGACACCGTGGGCATCAACCTGTGGGGCCAACCCAACCCGCTGGAAATCACGATGGAAGAAATGATCGTCGTTTGCAAGGCCGTGCGCCGCGGCGTAAAGCGCGCCATGGTCAGCGTCGACTTCCCCTACGGCCCGCTACAGGAGGGCACCGATTCGGCTTTGCGCGCCGCGATACGCCTGGTGAAGGAAGCGGGTGCGGACATCATCAAGCTCGACGGCGCGGCTGACTTCCCTGAAGCGGTTGCTGCGATTACCCGCGCCGGCATTCCGGTGTTTGCCCAGTTCGGCATTACGCCTCACACCGCGCTGCAGTACGGGATTGATTACGCCACCATGCTCAAGGGTGATGTGCAGGTGCCGAAGGAGATGACAGAGCGTCTGGTTGAGGAAGCGAAGATGCTTGAAGGCGCCGGCGCCGCCCTGCTCGACTTCACCAACTCCGGCCCGATCGTCGGCCCTGAGGTGGCGCGCGCAGTTTCCATTCCCGTGATCGGTGGATTGGGTGGCGGCCCGTGGCTCGATGGCCGCATGCGCATGGCTCACGCTGCTATCGGATACGCGGCGAGCTGGCTCGACTCCAAGCAGGAGACTTACGCGAACGTCGCCCAGATCACGCTGGATGCCATCACCGCTTATGCGGATGACGTACGCGCCGCCCGGCAGATCAAAGGCGGCATCAAAGTCAAACCGTAAGGGAGCGCGCATGTCTATTGTTGATATCGACGGCATTTCGACGAATTACAAAGTGGTGGGCGACGGCCCGCCGTTGCTGATGTTCTCACCGGGCGGATTCGACGCCACTATGGAAAAATGGTCATCGCTCGGCGTGTACGCGCGGGTGAAACCGTTGGAACATCTTTCGAAGCACTACAGCTGCATCGTCTTCGACCGCCGCGAAACCGGACAATCGGGCGGCCGCGTCGAGCGCGTGACCTGGAGTGATTTTGTGGCGCAGGGCAAGGGATTGCTGGATCATCTGAACATCAAAAAGGCCCATCTCATGGGTGGCTGCATGGGATGCTCCCCGGTGACGGCATTCGGCGTCGCCCATCCGGAAGCGACGATGAGCATGATTCTGTACTGGCCTGTGGGCGGCGTGAAATATCGTCTCAGCAGTCATCAGCGCTTTGCGGAGCATCTGGCGTTTGTGCATCAGAACGGGCTTGAGGCTGTGGTCGAGTTGGTCACGCGTGATGGCAAGGCGTTCGGGGCGGATCCGCGGGGTGGTCCGTGGGCCTCGGTCATCAAACGCGATCCTGCTTTCGCGGCGTCTTATGCGAAGCAGAATGTGGACAAGTACAAGCTGATTGTCGCCAGCATGGGGCGCACACTGGTGGATCGCGATACGGCTCCGGGGGCGGAGCCTGAGGATTTGATGCGGCTGGATATCCCTGCCCTGGTTGTACCGGGGAAGGATGCTTCGCATGCGACTTCGGCGGCGCGGTATCTGGAGGAGTGTTTGCCGAAGGCGGAGTATTGGGATATTGCGGCGGATGCGCAGAC
>JBBWZW010000245.1:0-3346 GCA_039649305.1 Burkholderiales bacterium | reverse complement strand
GTACACGCCAGAGCAACGCGATCAGGTGATCGCCGCATTTCCGCGCGGTGATTTTAAAAACGAATTCCTTCAGATACAGACTTGCTCGGCCTTGAAGAAGCCTCAGACGACGTTTGGGACAGTCAATTTCGATTACATCGAATATCGCGATCCCACATTTCGCAAGCCAAACGCGTGCACTCGCATCCGCAACACTCCCTGGCATAGCTGAGCCGTCGTGGGCATTCGTGGCATCGGTGCAGCTACCCGCAAATGTAATGAGAAGGCGAGACGATGACAACTACAACCTGGCAAGAGAAAGCTAACCAACCCTCCATGAAGGCGTGGCGCGTACACGAGTTTGGCCCTCCGGAGAGGATGATCTTCGAAACAGTTCCCCGACCGTTGCCGGCTGCTGGCGAGGTTCTTGTCAAAGTACATGCAGCGGGCGTTGGCCCCTGGGACGCGTGGATTAGAGCCGGAAAGAGTGCGTTACCTCAGCCTCTTCCTCTCACACTTGGCTCGGACTTGGCCGGTGAGATCGCAGCTCTAGGTTCAGGTGTTTCCGACATAGCTGTGGGCGATCAGGTTTTCGGAGTAACCAATACTCAGTTCCTTGGTGCGTATGCCGAGTATGCACTCGCGTCGGCTGCGATGCTCGCTAAAAAGCCAAGCTCACTTAGCTATATCGAGGCTGCTTCCGTTCCCGTCGTCGCTGTTACTGCCTGGCAGGGTCTATTCGATTACGCTCGCCTCGAAGCTGGTCAGATGGTGGTCATCCACGGAGCTGCCGGGAACGTCGGCGCGTTCGCCGTTCAGCTCGCTCGTCGGGCTCACCTGCGCTCCGTAGTCACGGCAAGCACGAAAAACATCGATTATGTGCGGGCCCTTGGTGCTGACAAGGTGGTGGACTACCACACGCAACGGTTTGAAGATCAAGTAAGGGACGCCGACGCAGTACTCGACCTCGTTGGAGGCGAAACGCAAACACGTTCGTTTCAGATTCTGCGCCGGGGCGGGAAGTTGATTTCGACGGTGTCCAAGCCCGATCAGGATCGGGCCAAACAGCATGGCATCACCGCGGCATTCTTCTTGGTAGACGTCACAACCGATCGTCTGCGCAAAATTGCAGCGCTTATCGATCGCGGTGAACTGCAGACGCGAATAGGCGCCGTCCTCCCTCTCGCTAATGCGAGAGAGGCCCATATGATCTTGGATGGCCGACGAGCGCAACCTCAAGGAAAGATCATACTGAGCGTGTAAGGAGTTGGACCGAGCTGAACGTTCGCTCTCGCCTCACCCGGAGCAGATGTCCGATCGATCGTGAAAGAAGTGGGGTCATTGCAGAGCGTCCCCGGCGCATTAAGTTGTGGGGCGCATTCGATAAACGCAATCTCAACGAGGCAGAGATCGTATTCGCGCCTCTTAGCCAAAACACAAGTCACATGTCTCTTCTTGGCACTTTTCGGACCTCGCGCGATGTCCAACTTGAGTCCGTTATGCGCACCAAAGCGGAGGTCCGCCAACGCTATGGATTTATGAATTCACACCTCGGCTCTGGTTAGTTTCCAGCGCAAGTCGCTTTAACCAGGATTCGTCCTTCGGCCATTGGACCACCTTTCAGGCCGATCTGCCTCGTTGACCGGATGCCGGAACGGCCGCACCATAGGGCGCGTTTTTGTCTGAGGTGCAGATGTGACCGGCCTTACTCACCGCCAATCTGAAATTCTCAATATCGCTCGTGCCTTCGGACGGGTGACGGTGGAAGATCTCGCCCGGCGATTCGAGGTCTCGGCGCAGACCATCCGCAAGGATTTGAACGATCTGTGCGATCATCGATCGCTAACGCGGATTCATGGCGGCGCCATCATTGCCTCGGGAGTTGAGAACCTGGCCTATGAAGCGCGCCGGTTCGTCGCCGCCGAGGAGAAGAAAGCCATCGGCACGGCGGCGGCGGCGCTGATTCCCAACGGCTGCTCGCTTTTCATCAACATCGGCACCACCACCGAAGAGGTCGCGAGCGCGCTGACCTCGCATGAGGACCTGCTGGTCATCACCAACAACCTCAATGTCGCGATGACGCTTTACCGGCATCCCCGCATCGAGGTGATCGTGGCCGGTGGCGCGGTGCGCCATGCCGACGGCGCCGTGATCGGCTCGACCGTGATCAGCCTGATCGGCCAGTTCAAGGTCGATTACGCCATCATCGGTGCTTCCGCGATCGACGAGGAGGGCGCGTTATTGGATTTCGATTATCGCGAAGTCCAGGCAGCCCAAGCCATCATCGCCAATGCCCGCAGCGTGATGCTGGTCGCCGACTCTACTAAACTGCGGCGCAGCGCGCCGGTTCGCATCGCCCATATCAGTCAGATTCAGACCTTCGTCACCGACGCGGCGCTGCCGGCGGGATTGGCGAACATCTGCCATAGCAGAGGCATCGAGGTGATCGAGGCGATGCCCAAGCCCTCGGCCGATATCGACGAACCGGGCACAGAGCCCGCTTCCGCTCCCACGGCCCTTCGCCTGCGCTAGTTGCCCTTTTCGATTGCCTTCGGATTTGGTTGTGATTTAATCCAAACCGAAAGCTAAATCGCCAAAGCGAACAGGCGAACGCCGGGGAAGCGCCTTTGGATCGTATCTTCGACCTCGCTATCATTGGGGGCGGCGTCAACGGCTGCGGCATCGCGCGCGACGCGGCGGGCCGGGGGAATTCTGTTTTTCTCTGCGAAATGAACGACTTGGCGAGCGGGACGTCGTCCTGGTCGACCAAGCTCGTGCACGGCGGTCTGCGCTATCTGGAATATTACGAGTTTCGGCTGGTTCGCGAGGCGCTGATCGAGCGCGAAATCCTCTGGCAAATCGCGCCCCACATCATCCGCCCGCTTCGTTTCGTGCTGCCGCACCATGACGGGTTGCGCCCGGCGTGGCTGCTGCGGCTGGGGCTGTTCCTGTACGACCATATCGGGGGCCGAAACCTGCTGCCGCCGACGCGCTCGGTTGATTTGACCCGCGATGAAGTCGGAAAACCCCTGATTCCCAACCGCTACACCAGAGGTTTCGAATATTCGGACTGCTTCGTCGATGACGCGCGCCTCGTCGTGCTCACTGCGCGCGATGCGGCGGACCGTGGCGCCGAAATCCGCACCCGTTCACGCGCGGTCGAGATCCGGCAGGTTGATGGAATCTGGCAGCTCACGGTCGAAAACACGGCGAGTGGCGAGCGCAGCACCATCCGCGCCCGGGCGCTTGTCAACGCCGGCGGACCGTGGGTCGAGGATGTGCTGGCTTCAGGCGCGGGCGTCAATGCCAAAGCCAAGGTGCGGCTGGTGCAGGGTTCCCACATCGTGGTGCGAAAACTGTATGAGCA
>JBBWZW010000191.1:0-4049 GCA_039649305.1 Burkholderiales bacterium | reverse complement strand
TTGAGCAACAGTGATGTCGAAGGCTGTAGCGTTTCTCTGGAGCGATTGCCACCTGCGAGGGGAGTCGAGGTTGGGAGCGATAGTTCCTCAAGGAGGATGATCATGTTGCGTAAGACAGCGATCGCGTTATTGGCCGTTGCATCTGTTGGCCTGGCTGCGCCAACGATGGCGTTGGCTCGCGGCGGTGGTGGCGGCGGAGGCGGAGGCCATGGCGGTGGCGGAGGTGGCATGGGCGGAAGCCATGGCGGCGGCTTTGGCGGTGGCTTCGGTGGTGGCGGTTTCCGTGGCGGCGGCTTTGGTGGCGGTGGCTTCCATGGCGGCTTCCGCGGTGGTGGCATGGCATTCCATGATGGTGGTTTCCGCGGCGGTGGTCGTAGATTCGGCGAATTTCGTGGTCGTGGATTCCATGATCGCGATTTCGCGCGCCGCCGCTTCGGATTCGGATTCGGCTACCCGTATTATGACGACTATGACGACTACGCTTACTCTTATCCGTATGGATATGGGTATGGCTATTCCCCGTATAGGTATGGATATGGCTATTACCCGTACGCCTCCAGCTATGGGTACTACTAAAACAACGGCAGTTGCTATGTAGTTCGGCGATGCGTGCACACCACGCATGGCCGGCACCTGCAACTCCGTCAGGTGCCTGCCGACCTCAGCGCTCTCTCGCGCTGAGGTCACAGGCGATTTCGGCGGTTCGCTAATGCGTCAAAGCTCTAAGGTCAGAGTCACGCGCCGATCATGGAATTTACGAAAAGCGGAAGTTCATCGCGACATGCGGTACGTCCGAAAAGTGCCACAACCGGACCCATGCCCACGCGGCACACAGCAATCAATTTCTGAAGCGTCTACCGAGTGGAACCACTAAGGCACCCCAGACGAAAGGGGCGGGAACAGATATGTTCTACCTAACGCCACCGGGCCACATCTCGAGTCTACCAATCGCGTCGTTCTGACTGTGTGCCGAAGACTTCCGGTCTTCCCCCATGAGCAGACCTTTTTCAGGTCCGTCGGCATGTCTCAAACGTTGCCAGAAGCGGACGTTCCTTCTCGCTCTGGCGCGTCGTGCGAACTGATATAATTTACCTTGTGCGACGCTAATGAGCGCGCGCTGTATCACTGATAAGCCCGATGGATCGATATCAGCGACGCCGACAGCGAGACCTGCACCTCGGGTTGGTTAGCCCCAAGCGGTTGTGTTAAACCTCCACGCGTATACAATTCGTGAATTGTGTTTGCCCTTGATCGGATCATGCTGCATCGATCGATCAGGCCGCGTGTGGCCGAGACATCCAGCCAATGGATGCCACGTTACGCATCTACTCGCTGCAACGCGACGACGTGTAACGCTCGAACCGAGCTGACGCGGTTCAAAAGGTATCAGTCAGTCCCACCTTTCTACGGCACGTCAGTGCCGCTGCCTGAATCCGCTGCCGCTGGTGCGACAGCCGCGATGAGCTCTTCATCAAACTTTCGGGCCCAGCACGTAGGGAATTGCACCTATCGGCGTTGCTCGCGAGGCAACTTTAATTGCTGGGGTTTCTGCGGTCTCGCGACATCGCGATGGCCGTCAATGTCTCGATCTCCGGGAGGGAGAGACATGATGAACCGATCGCCTATTCTTTTCGTGGTGGCTGCCGCCAGCTTCGTCCTCATAGGGCTGGTTCCCTGGTTTGTTCTGGATGCTGATCTGCATTTTAGTAAGGCGGATGCCACTACATCAACCGTCGTGCCATCCAAGGCCGTAGCTCCCGAGCCTTTCAAAACCGTCCACGCCGCTAACCGAATGACGACGAGGATACGTGCGCTGGATCAGGCTAAGCATCTCGCTTTCTGGACCTCCGTTCTGAAAAATAAAAAGCAGCCTTGTGGTGTCGTTGTTCGAACCATGTATCAAGGCGGCACCGAATCTGGGGTCGATAGCTGGAGCATTGGCTGTCGGGACGGTAACGAGTATTCGATTAGTATTAACCCGGACGCGCAGGGCTCTGAGGCGGAGTTTCCGGTTTCAGTTTGCAGTGGAAACGCTTTCGCCCGAAGTGCTGAATAGCCTGATCAATGAGCGTTCAGCGCCCGCGACATCGCCTCTATATGCCAGCTGCTATCCGCTGTGCCGGCGCGTCCTCGCCAACGTGCGAGGATGATCATGACAATGACCCGATCGCGACGTGAAACGGTGGTTTTCAAGCACCCATTCCGGACCGCAAGTGTCGAACGACTATTACCGGCGGGCTCATATGAGGTTATTACCGACGAAGAGTCGATGGAAGGCCTGTCATTTCCGTCCTTTCGGCCCGTCGCCACCATGATGATGTTGCCTGCGCCGCCGCCCCGCAGCTCTTCCGTCGAGATGGTGACGATCAGTTCGATCGATCTGTCCGATTCTCGGGAGCCGATGCGATGGTGTCACGACAGTGACGCGCCCATCGACCTCGCCAACCATCGCGGCATGGCCGGGCGGAACACTGACATCCGGCGGACTGTGGCGCAGATCGAAAGCAATGCCAAGGCATTGCTCGGTCGGCAGCTGCAACTTGAAACCGAGCTGCTCGCGGCACCTGCGGAGCCATTGGTCGGCGCGCTGCCGGAGCTGAAAGGGCTGGGCCGCGACCTGCGCATCGATGCTTGCCGTGGCATCGCGCTATGGTGGATCTTTCTCGACCATGTCCCCAACAATGTCGGAAGCTGGCTGACGCTGCGGAATTACGGCTTCAGCGATGCCGCGGAAGTGTTCATGTTCGTTTCGGGTGTGACCTGCGCGCTTTGCTACGGCAAGGCACGTTCGTGCGAGGGCTGGACCGGCGTGATCGGCCGTACACTGTGGCGAAGCTGGGACATTTACGCCGCATTTCTAATGCTCATTCTCGCTTGCGCCATCATGGTTTACCTCGCAGGCGACGGCCGGGTTGCCGACCAGAGCAATACGCGCATTCTGTTGGAACATCCCGGCGCCACGCTCGCGCACGCGGCGGTCCTGCAATACCGTCCCGTCAACACCGACGTCTTGCCGATCTTCGTGCTCTATCACCTTTTGTTCGCGCCGCTGCTATGGCTGCTGCTGCGGGTGCCGAACGTGACGCTCGGCGCCTCCCTGTTGCTTTATGCGCTGGTGCAAGTCTTCGGCTGGACCGTCCCGGCATGGCCGAACAACGTCTGGTTCTTTAATCCGTTGGCTTGGCAGCTGCTGGTGGTGCTTGGCGCGTGGTGTGTCACGGAGGGCAAGAGATTTCGGCCGTGGGTGCCCTCGCGCATGGCGATTGTACTTGCCGTCCTCTATCTGGTTTTTAGCCTGATCATCGCATTGAGTTGGAGGATCCAACCACCGGAAACGCTGGTCCCGCAGACGCTGGCGAAGCTACTTTATCCACTGAATAAATCGGATCTCGATCCCTTGCGGCTGCTGCATTTTTTTGCCCTTGCGATTTTGGCGGTATGGCTCGTGCCTCGCAATTGGCGAGGGCTGACGACGCCGGTGATGCGCGAGGCGATCCGCTGTGGCGAGAACTCGCTGGCAATCTATTGCCTCGGCGTTCTACTGGCGCTCGCCAGCCACATAGCGCTGGTCGACATCTCGGAGGGGCTTGCGATGCAGATCGCGCTCAGTCTCGCTGGCATCCTGGTGATGATCGCGGCCGCAACGCTGCTGAACTCGATCAGGATCAAACCCAGGAAGCAGCCACGATTGTTTTGAAGACCGCAATCTCCGAGAATGGCAATGAAACACGCAGTAACTCACCGAGATCGCCGGCCGCAATGGCTTGGCTACCACGTAGCGGAAGTGGCGGCACTTCGCATTTGGGCCAAACTGAGAAGAACTCAGTGCGAGCAACTGTCTTCCGGGTTGCCCCTGAAGCGGACCTTGCTCAATGCAGTCGGCACTTCGCATTTGTGCCATGTCCGGAATTCGTCGGCCAAGCTACTCGATCACCTCATCGGCGCGGGCGAGCAGCGTCGGAGGTACGCTGAGGCCGAGCGCCTTTGCAGTCTTGAGGTTGATGATCAACTCGAACTTGGTTGGCAGCACGACCGGCAGGTCTGCCGGC
>JBBWZW010000190.1:0-5339 GCA_039649305.1 Burkholderiales bacterium | reverse complement strand
GTCGATCTATTCGCAGACAGACGGGATTGTGAATTGGGAAAGCTGTGTAGGCGACGAATCCGTGGGTCACCGCAATATCGAGGTCAAAGGAGTGAGTCACTTTGGGATGGTCCACCATCCGGATGTGCTGAAGGTCGTTGCCGAGATACTTAAAAGTCCGGTTCTTGATGACTGAAATAAGTATCAAGATGATGACTTCGTAGGGTGCGTCCCAGGCACCAATTCACCTCGCATGGCTGACTTCGTCGGCTTGCGGGCGGCTCACTTGTAATCGGGTTGACGCAGGTTACGATGCCAATCCCAACGTTCGGGTCCTTGTGCGACGAACGGCTTCTCGCGCACGGTGCATCGCTGGAATTTCATCTCGCGGTCGAGGACGGTCAATCCACTTTGCTTGAATGACCGGAAACGAACGCTTGCGGAAACTCGACGCGTTTAAGCCGTTGACCATGTATGCCCCATATGCAATCAACGCCGTCCACAGAACCAACCAGCGCCCAGCCGCTACCGATCTTCTGCACAACCACACTGCTGCCGATTTCAACAGCGAGCCGTTCAGCCCAATGCGTTGCCGATCCCTTCCCTTTGAACAGCTCATTGCCTTCGACGATTACCGTCGCATCAAAAACTGGTACAGCAAATAATGTCATCATCAATTTTTCCTTGGTCCATTTCCCGGCTTGCGCATCAATGGAAATGTGTAAATTTTTCTTGCGCGTGACTTAAGTCACTGCGCTCACTGCCTGGTCTCTCGGAAGCCGAACCGTGAATATGGTTCCAGACTGTTCATTCGAATCGGCCGTTATTGTTCCGCCGTGCGCTTCGGTGACTTCGCGCGCGATAAACAAGCCGAGCCCCAGGCTGGTTGATGGCCGACTTCCCTGTTCTTGTTCCGTGGACAGTTGGACTAATGGATTAAAGATTGCTTCCAGTGACTCTGAGGGAATCAACGGACCGAAATTCTTTACCTTCACGACGACCGCGTTCGGTTCACCTTCCGCAAAAATCGTCACGGGGTGTTGCCCTCCCCGGTATTGAGCCGCATTGGTCAACAGGTTAGTTATGACCTGCTGCAATCGTACGCTGTCGAATTCACCGGTCAGGTCGCCCGACACGTTAAACTCGAAAGGGCAATCCGGATGCGCCGCACTCGCATCATGAAGCGCGGCGTGGCAAATCTCTTTAACGTCAGCCTGTTGTCGCGTTATCGGCATTCCCTCACCAAGATGCATGCGCGCGTACTCGAGCAAGTCGTTCACCATCGCTGTCATTGTCGCAGCGCTTCTTTGGACCTGAGTGCCAACTTCCACCGTGCGGAGCGTGCCTACCTCCGGCATTGTGAGGTAGTCACCTGCCATGGCCAGTGCGGCCAGGGGGGTCCTCAAATCATGTCCCAGGATCGCCAGGAATGTATCCCGAGTGCGCGCAGTCTGGTCGGCAAAGGTGACGGCGGACTCTGCCAGGGCCTGGTCTATGGTTTCGTTGAATCGAACCATGTCGTTTGAAGTCTCTTCCGTCACTTGCTTGACGCGTGGCAGCCATAGTCGAAGGACCGTCGCTCTCAGGGCACGGAATTCCGCGATAAGCTGAGGCAGCGTAAAACCGCTGATCTGCCGCAATGTGCCATGCGTAGAGGCAGCACTCCCCGCATTGTTGTCAGTCATTCCCTTCGATTTCTCGTACTGTTCCGTTGGACTTTGCTCGGTCTCGATATCTATGGAAAGTGCTGAGAGAATCTGTCCTGCATGGTCACGCAGGGCTAACGCTGACATGCCTGTCGCCGCCGGAAGCTGCTTCCGCGCAAACGACTCCCACTCGACAAGGATTTCTTCTTTATGCTCATCGATAAAGCGGGATAGTTTCATTTCTAGACCTTCATCTGGTATAGCGTGAACCCAAGATCGCGCAAAAGCGACTCATGTCCCGATACTTTTCCGACTGATTTCCGTTAAATGGCCCAGTCTGCCGGGCCCGACGCAGCGACGGTGATCGTTTGCCTCGTCGGCGCAATAACCGAAGGGGCAAACTGAGGGTATGCGTCCGCAGGCTTGATTCTACGTTATATGGGCACAATTCCGCACTTAGCCTTCCGTCGGTGCGATAACTGGTATCCCTGGTAGTGCTTTTCCTCGTATGCCTCGATCAGGTTTTACAACCGGCCAGGAGCTGCCGGTCGAACATCAGTGGAGAAGGTCCGCTTTCAGATTGAGAGCCGACATACAGCCTTGCGAGCGAACTTCAGTACCTGCCCCAGCCTGTCGCGTTTTCGAACGGACAGGCTTTGGCATGGGTTCTTTTCGACGGCTTTCGCTGTGCATAACAGAACGTTCATCAGGCCCATGTGACCGCCTCCTTCGGGTCGGATCATGGCGAAGTACTTCCACAAGATCGCAGGGAGAAACGCAGTATTCATGCCCACAGCTCTGCTGATCTCCATGCTTCCATAAGTGATTCTTTCGGTATTTTTCTTGGCGATGGAGCGCGTGACATTTGGGACATAGAGCCAGAAAGATATGGGGATCGTTAATGGCGTCCTGAGCAACACCCTTGATAGAACATGAAGCGGTTTGAAGCCGATCAAACTCGCCCCGCACCTTGTAAACATAGAGGGACTCACCGACGTATAGACTGAAAGCCGAGGACCGTGACTGGTCCTGTTTGACAGAGAGGTTTCACTCATTCATTCCGACGTTACCGGCAAAACCATCCGCCTCGACTGCATGCCAACTGGAGAACGGATTTCCGCCGGCATATATCGCGCAGCGATGTGCCAACCTTACTCATCCAGAGAAGCGGACCTGCGTCGAAATCCATAGGCGTTCAGAACACTGCGCTGATTGACACCGGGTTCAGGGAACGCACGACGGGTGCCCGGCGCAAGAGCGATATGCCTGAAGAAATCAACCATCATCGCCGCCGACTTTTCGGGGCTATGGTCATGACTATCGCGGCCGCCAGGCTCGACATGATCGGCTCGGCGCAAGCGCAGTCGAACACGACAAACCCGGGAAGACTGCCCGCGATCAAGCCGGGGACGAACACGTCGTTCCGATCGCTGAAGCAGATCGATGCCGGCGTCCTGAATGTCGGCTACGCCGAAGCCGGTCCCGTCGACGGTCCCGTGGTCATTCTGCTGCACGGTTGGCCCTACGACATACACAGCTATGTCGACGTCACCCCGCTGCTGGCATCGGCCGGCTACAGGGTGATCGTCCCGTACCTGCGCGGCTACGGCACAACGCGGTTTCTTTCGAGCGCAACCGTCCGGAATGCGCAGCAGTCGGCATTGGCCGTCGACACCATCGCCTTGATGGATACGCTCAAGATCGAAAAGGCGACCATCGCGGGTTGCGATTGGGGAGCGCGGACGGCAAACGTCATCGCGATACTGTGGCCAGAGCGCTGCAAAGCGATGGTTTCAGTGAGCGGTTATCTGATCACCAGCCCGGAAGCCAACAAAATGCCCTTGCCGCCAAAGGCTGAACTGGAATGGTGGTACCAATATTATTTTGCGACTGAACGCGGCCGGGCCGGATACGACAAATACCGGCACGACTTTGCGAAGCTCATCTGGCAACTCGCTTCGCCGACGTGGAACTTCGATGATGCGACCTTCGAGCGCAGCGCAGCCGCCTTCAATAACCCGGATCATGTCGCTATCGTGATCCATAATTACCGATGGCGGCTCGGCCTTGCACCGGGCGAGCCGAAATATGACGACCTGGAAAAGCGCCTCGCCGCGGGCCCGCTGATCACGGTGCCCACCGTTACCCTTGAAGGCGACGCCAACGGTGCGCCACACCCGGACCCTGGTTCCTATGCCAGGAAATTCACGGGCAAGTATGCGCACCATCTCATCAAGGGCGTTGGCCATAACCTGCCGCAGGAAGCACCACTAGCCTTCGCGGAAGCGGTCGTCGAAGCCACGGGATATTGATTGCCCCCGGCAGCTTCGTATAATTTTGCAACCTCTGCAAGAGGTTCATCCGTCCAACCCTGATTGGAGAGTATGAAATGTCCGAAGGAATCAACCATCATCGCCGCCGTCTTGTTGGCGCCGGGGCCACGAGCATCGCCGCCGCCCAACTCGGCGTCCTCGGTTTCGCGGGAGCAGCGGCCCGATTACCCGTTCAAGCCGAGTTGCCTTCTCTCAGCAATGCGACCGCATGGCTCAATTCGCCGCCGTTGACGGCGGCCGGCCTGCGCGGAAAAGTCGTGCTTGTCAACTTCTGCACCTATACCTGCATCAATTGGCTACGCTCCCTTCCCTATGTCCGCGCATGGGCCGGGAAATACAAGGATCAGGGCCTGGTAGTGATCGGCGCGCATACGCCTGAGTTCGTCTTTGAGAAAGACCTCGACAACGTGCGCCGCGCTGTGAAGGACAGAAGGATTGACTATCCGATCGCGATCGATAATGACTATGCGATATGGGAAGCTTTCCATAACCACTACTGGCCGGCCCTCTATTTCGGTGATGCGCGGGGGCAGGTTCGTCATCATCAATTCGGCGAGGGCGACTATAAACATTCGGAGAGAACTATCCAGCAATTGCTGACCGAGGCTGGAGTCGACGGCGTCAGTCATGACCTGGTTTCGGTCGATGCCCGTGGCATGGAAGCTCCTGCCGATTTCGGAAACCTGAAGTCACCGGAAAACTATGTCGGCTATGCCCGAACGGAGAATTTTTCCTCTCCTGGTGGCGCTGTATTGGGCAAACGTCGCGTCTATGCCTTCCCCGCGCGCCTGAGCCGCAATCATTGGGCCCTTGCGGGTGACTGGACGATGGAGAAACAGGCCGCTGTTCTGAACGAGTCCGATGGACGGATCGCGTACCGCTTTCACGCCCGCGATCTCCATCTCGTCATGGGACCGGCAACGCGAGGAACGCCCGTGCGATTTCGCGTGCTCATTGATGGACAACCGCCGGGGCCTGCCCGCGGACTTGACGTGGACGAGCAAGGCAAAGGCACGGTGACCGAACCGCGGCTGTATCAGCTGATCCGGCAAACGAAGCCCATCGCTGACCGCCAGTTCGAAATCGCGTTTCTTGATCCTGGTGTGCAGGCTTATGCGTTTACGTTTGGTTGACCGGAGGCAGAAGCTATGTGCGAAAGTGCCGGCGTTGCAATGCCATCAGCCCAGGCATGACCCGCTGGAAAAGTGTCAGAAATCGTCATATAATACTGACATATTGGAGATGCAAATGACGCCAACACTTGCTAAAACAGTAATGGAACATGCCAGCGGGTTGCCGGAAGGCACTCCTCTGACCGCCAAGGAATTGCTGCACTTTGGAAACCGGGCAGCCGTGGACCAGGTGCTTTCCCGCTTGGTTC
>JBBWZW010000113.1:0-13684 GCA_039649305.1 Burkholderiales bacterium | reverse complement strand
AGGCTCAGCACCACCGCGGCATATGTGAAGGTTGTGGCAGGTAACCGTCGCTTAATCATCCTGCTCAGACCGATCAGGAACTCGCAAGTTGCGTGAAGATCAAGATTCTCAGCAGGCTTACCCTCCGACACGCCTCCGCGGTGCGCGCACCACCATCGCGCAACCATGCTGCCAGTCTGGCAACACATCGCACCAAAGAGATACGCAGGACTGTCATCGCGCACTTGATCGCACCAGTATCTATCAAAGCGTCGCACTTAAGTGCGCGTTTCTCGTGGCACACATTCTGCTAAAGCTCAAAAGCGAACATTCGCACCCTTCGACCACCTCATGTAGGAGCAACTCATGTCCCGTCGCACCCTCCTGAAAGCGACCGCTGCCGGCGCTTTGATACTTGCTGCTTCTGCCTGGATGCCACAGGCTATGGCCGCCGACACCATCAAGGTCGGTATTCTCCACTCGCTTTCCGGAACGATGGCGATCTCTGAAACGTCATTGAAAGACGTAGCCTTGATGACGATCGAAGAGATCAACGCCAAAGGCGGCGTAATGGGCAAAAAGCTCGAAGCCGTCATCGTCGACCCGGCCTCGAACTGGCCGCTGTTTGCAGAAAAGGCGAGGCAACTGGTTACGCAGGACAAAGTCGCAGTGGTGTTTGGCTGCTGGACCTCGGTATCGCGCAAGTCGGTGCTGCCCGTGTTCAAGGAATTGAACAGCCTGTTGTTCTACCCGGTGCAGTATGAAGGCGAAGAACTCGAGAAGAATGTGTTCTACACCGGCGCAGCACCGAATCAGCAAGCGATTCCGGCGGTTGAATACCTGATGTCGAAGGAAGGCGGCGGCGCCAAGCGTTTTGTCCTGCTTGGCACCGACTATGTCTACCCACGCACCACCAACAAGATACTGCGCGCCTTCCTCAAGTCCAAAGGCGTGAAGGAGTCGGATATCGACGAAGTCTATACACCATTCGGTCACTCTGATTACCAAACCATCGTCGCCAACATCAAGAAGTTTTCCTCGGGCGGCAAGACGGCCGTGATTTCGACGATCAACGGCGACTCCAACGTGCCGTTCTATAAGGAGCTGGGCAATGCGGGCCTGAAAGCCACCGATGTGCCTGTAGTCGCTTTCTCCGTCGGCGAAGAAGAGCTGCGCGGCGTCGACACGAAGCCGCTGGTTGGCCATCTCGCCGCATGGAACTACTTCCAGTCGGTGAAGAACCCGGTCAATAACGAGTTCATCAAGAAGTGGAAAGCATACGCGGCCGAGAAGAAACTGCCGAATGCAAATACGGTTGTCACCAATGATCCGATGGAAGCAACCTATGTCGGCATCTATATGTGGAAACAGGCCGTCGAGAAAGCCAAATCAACCGACACCGACAAAGTCATCGCTGCGATGGGCGGACAAACCTTCAAGTCGCCATCCGGCTTCGACCTGGTGATGGACAAGACCAACCACCATCTGCACAAGCCTGTAATGATCGGCGAGATCAAGGGTGACGGCCAGTTCAATGTCGTCTACAAGACTAAAGGCCCGATCCGCGCACAACCATGGAGCCCGTTCCTCGCGGGTAATGAAGGCAAGCAGAAAATGTAGCGTCATCCCCTCCCTTAGGGGAGGGAAGCTGAACAGCCCGGCGTCGCCGCAGTCCCGGCGCCGGCTCCCTTGCCTGTCTATCCGGTGTAGGCCAAATGAGATCCCTGAAACAAATCATGGTTGCCGGCTTGCTTTGCATGCAGGCGATCGCGGCGCACGCCACGATTAATGCCGCGCTTCTGACACCACTGGCCGGCGACGATCCTGACGCGCGTATCGAGGCCGTCAACAAGATCGCCGCATTGGCGAATGAAGATGCAGTCAAAGTCCTGACCGCTATTGGGCACGATGCCCTCTACGCCACTCCGGACGGCCGGGTTTTCATCGTCGAGAATGACAAGGCATTTGACCCGGGCACCGGCGTTACCGGCCCGGTACCTGACGGCGCCGATGGCATTACTGTGAATAACCGGCTGCGCAGCGCGGTGAACAGTGCACTCGCCGGTTTGAAGGTACTCTCCGGCAGCCAGCCGGAACGCTTGGCTTCTGCGCTTGACCTTCAAAAAAATGCAGATCCCACGCTCTTGCCATTGATTGGCATGGCGTTGAAAAAGGAAACCGATCCGAAGATCAGATCGATCCTGCAGATGGCTGCGGCAACCGCAAACCTTCAGGCTCCTGATCCTGCAACGCGCAAAGCGGCAGTCCTGGCGTTATCGAATAGCACCAACGCGAACCTGTTACCTGCCTTGCGTCGAATGATGGAAAAGAACGCCGATGGCAGTTACGTCGAACCGGATGAATCGGTACGGATCACCGCAGTCCGCACGGTGAGCGCGATTGAGGCGCGGCTGAACCGCACCGAATTCGTGGGCAATCTGTTTTACGGCGTATCGCTGGGCAGCGTGCTTCTGTTAACCGCGCTGGGGCTGGCCATTACGTTCGGACTGATGGGCATCATCAACATGGCACATGGCGAATTGTTGATGATCGGCGCCTATACCACCTACACGTGCCAGATGCTGTTTCGCAGTTATCTGCCGGAGGCGCTCGACCTTTACCTGCTGGCTGCCCTGCCCGCCGCATTCCTCGTCGCCGCAGCAGTCGGCATCGCCCTGGAGCGAACAGTTATCCGCTGGCTTTATGGTCGGCCTCTGGAAACCTTGTTGGGCACTTGGGGAATCAGCCTGATGCTGATGCAACTGGTGCGCTCCATTTTCGGCGCACAGAACGTCGAGGTAGCCAATCCATCCTGGATGTCCGGCGGCATCACCGTAATGGGTTCGCTGGTGCTCTCATATAACCGAATCGTGATCATCTTCTTTGCGTTATTCGTTGTCTTCGCGGTATGGGTCATTCTCAACAAGACGCGTCTCGGTCTTTTCGTGCGTGCGGTCACGCAGAATCGCAGGATGGCCGATTGCGTCGGTGTATCGACAGGCAGGATCGACATGATGACGTTTGGCCTCGGCTCGGGTATCGCCGGACTGGGTGGCGTCGCCCTTTCGCAGCTGGGTAACGTCGGTCCGGACCTGGGTCAAAACTACATTGTCGATTCCTTCATGGTGGTGGTGCTGGGCGGTGTGGGCCAGCTGGCCGGCACCGTGATTGCGGCGCTGGGCCTGGGCGGCGTCAATAAGTTCCTCGAACCGGTCGCCGGCGCAGTACTGGCCAAGATCGCGATCCTGGTATTCATCATCATCTTCATCCAGAAGCGGCCGCAAGGCTTGTTTGCACTTAAAGGCAGGAGCGTGGAATGACACAGTCGCTCTTCTCTCGCCCGGTATGGGCCGGCATCGTCACATGCGCATTGATACTGGCGATTCTGCCGATATTGAATCTGTCCTTCGAGCCTGGCCACGCCTTGCACGTATCAAGCTATACCATCGCCCTCGTCGGCAAGTTCATGTGCTACGCAATGGCTGCGCTCGCGCTCGACCTGGTGTGGGGCTATACCGGCATCCTGTCGCTCGGGCATGGGGTGTTCTTCGCGCTCGGCGGTTATGCACACGGCATGTACCTGATGCGTTCGATCGGCCGTGATGGCGTGTATCAAAGCCATCTGCCGGATTTCATGGTGTTCCTCGACTGGCAAGCCTACCCGTGGTACTGGTCGTTCACCGACAGTTTCTGGTATAGCGCGGCACTCGTGGTGCTGGTGCCGGGTGTGCTGGCATTTGTCTTCGGCTATTTCGCATTCCGCTCCCGGATCAAAGGCGTGTACTTTTCAATCATCACGCAAGCGATGACCTTCGCATTCATGCTGCTGTTCTTCCGCAATAACACCGGGTTTGGTGGCAATAACGGCTTCACGGATTTCAAGCGCATACTCGGCTTCACCATCACCGCCCCATCGACGAAAGCGGCGCTGTACCTGATTACGCTGGCGCTCCTGCTGGCGGCGCTGCTACTCTGCCGCTGGATAGTCACCTCGAAGCTGGGCCGTGTGCTGCAGGCGGTGCGTGATTCGGAAACCCGCCTGATGTTCATCGGCTACAACCCTCTACGGTTCAAGCTGTTCGTATGGACGCTGTCGGCTGTGCTATGCGGTATCGCGGGCGCATTGTATGTGCCGCAGATCGGCATCATCAATCCCTCGGAAATGTCGCCCGCCAATTCAATTGAAATGGTGATCTGGGCGGCAGTCGGTGGCCGCGGCTCGCTGCTCGGGCCGATCATCGGCGCCTTCACGGTCAATGGCCTGAAGAGCTGGTTCACCGCGGCATTTCCAGACCTCTGGCTTTACGCGCTTGGCCTGATCTTCATACTGGTTACTCTCTTCATGCCGCAGGGCCTGCTGGGGCTGGCAACGAAATTTCGAAAGAACAGGGAGGCCTCCCGATGAACGAAGTACTTCAACCCGGCCAGAAGTACGACGGTGATGATTCCGCGGATTACGGCAGGTCATACGGCCGACCGAAACCTGAAGGGGTCGATACCTCGCATGGCGCAATCCTGTACCTCGAAGAGATCACCGTCTCATTCGACGGCTTCAAGGCATTGAACAAGCTGAGTCTCGACATCTCCGTCGGCGAATTGCGCTGCATCATAGGCCCTAACGGCGCCGGCAAGACCACCATGATGGACGTCATTACCGGCAAAACGCGTCCGGCCGCCGGAAGCGCTTTCTTTGGCCAGACGATCGACCTGACCAGGATGACCGAGTATGACATCGCGCATTCAGGCATCGGCCGCAAGTTCCAGAGACCTACCGTGTTCGAACAGCATACGGTGTTCGAGAACCTCGAACTCGCAATGAAGATGAACAAGAGCGTCAGGCAAACCCTTTTCTTCAAGCTCTCCTCGGAGCAAAAAGACAAGATTGCCGTGATCCTTAACCTGATCCGCCTGAACGGTCAGGAACAGCGCCTCGCCGGCTTGTTGTCGCACGGCCAGAAGCAATGGCTGGAGATTGGCATGTTGCTGATGCAGGAACCTCAACTGCTGCTGCTCGATGAGCCAGTCGCCGGGATGTCGGATGCGGAAACCGCTCGTACCGCTGAACTACTGAACGAGCTGCGCGGCAAGCACTCAATCATGGTCGTCGAGCATGACATGGCTTTTGTGAACGAAATCGCGCGCGACGGCAAGGTGACGGTACTGCACGAAGGATCGGTGCTGGCCGAAGGCACCATGCAGCAAGTGCAGTCCAATGAACGCGTCATCGAAGTGTACTTGGGTCGGTGATCGGAGAAACGATGTTACAAGTAGACCAACTTAATCAATACTACGGCTCCTCGCACACCTTGCGTAGCGTCTCCATTTCGCTCGACAAAGGGCAGTGCCTGGCCCTGCTCGGACGCAATGGCGTCGGCAAGACCACGCTCCTGAAATGCCTGATGGGCGTACTGCCGTCGGCAAGCGGGAGAGTGATGTTCGAAGGTCGCGACATCACCAGGTTGAAGCCGTATGAGCGCGCAAAGCTCGGCATCGCCTACGTGCCTCAGGGACGCGAGATATTCGCGCGCCTGACGGTGGAAGAAAACCTGTTGATGGGAATGGCGACCAAGTCGGCCAGGAAAGCAGCGACCATCAGGAGTGAAGTCTATGAACTCTTCCCGGTCCTGAAGGAGATGCTGAACCGCCGGGGCGGCGACCTGTCCGGCGGACAGCAGCAGCAACTCGCGATCGCCCGCGCATTACTGGCAGATCCCAAACTGATCATCCTGGATGAACCGACCGAAGGCATCCAGCCTTCCATCATCAAGGACATCGGGCGCGTCATTCGCCTGTTGCGCGAGCGCGGCGACATCGCGATTCTTCTCTGCGAACAGTACTTCGACTTTGCGCATGCGCTGGCCGATAAGTTCACAGTGCTGTCGCGCGGTGAAGTCGTCGCGGCGGGAACGCAAAGTGAAATGGGCGATGAAAACGTCAAGCGGCACTTGGCAGTATAGTTTTCCGATGAAACGTGTCACTTCCGATGCTCTTGAGAAACCATTGTTTGCCGCACCTGTGGCACATTGCCAGGCACGCCTGTCACTCGGCTTTGCCGACGATGCCGGCACCACCCGGATGGTGGAACGCAGCCATTTCGGGCCGCTTCGTGTCCAGAAGCCCCTCTATCCGGAAGGCCGCGAGGTATGTCAGGCGATCATCGTCCATCCTCCGGGAGGCGTGGTGGGCGGAGACGAACTGTCGATTGATGCTTACGCCAACGCCAACGCGAAGGCATTCATCACGACCCCCGGCGCCGCCAAATGGTACAAGGCAAACGATCGCGTTTCCCGACAGGACGTGCATCTGAAGATAGCCGATCATGCATCGCTCGAATGGCTGCCGCAGGAAACGATCTTGTTCAATGCTGCGAATGTGCGGCTTAACCATGCCGTCTCGCTTGCTGAACATGCGAGCTATGTTGGCTGCGAAATCCTGTGTTTCGGTCGTACGGCTTCCGGCGAATCGTTCGAAAGCGGGCGTGTCGAACAACGCACCGAGATACGGCGCGATGGAAAGCTGCTCTGGTACGAGCAAGGCGCCATCTCGGGTGCGTCGATGCACAGCCCTCTCGCAATGGCCGGCAAGACAGTTTGCGCGACGCTCATCGCGGTTGGGAAGACGCTTCGGCCGTCCGTTATTGGCGCGGTCCGGGACGAAGCGGCCCGTCATCTAATGGGCGCCGACCAATTCGGTGCCACACAAATGAAATCGGTCTTCGTAGTGCGCTATCTCGGCCATTCCAGCGAGGCCGCAAAACAATTGATAACCCGCGCATGGCAAACGCTGCGGCCCGAGTTGCTCGACCGTGAAGCCGTGCTGCCGCGCATCTGGAATACCTGACAGGAAATCGCATGGACCTGACCCCAAGAGAAAAAGACAAACTCCTGATCTTCACTGCGGCGCTGCTCGCCGAGCGCCGCAAGGCGCGAGGATTGAAACTGAACTATCCGGAAGCTGTAGCCTTGATTAGCGCTGCCATCATGGAAGGTGCGCGCGATGGTCACACTGTCGCCGAGCTGATGTCGGAGGGGACAAAGATCCTGACGCGCGCCGACGTGATGGAAGGAGTCGCCGAAATGATTCCCGATATCCAGGTGGAAGCCACTTTCCCCGACGGCACCAAGCTGGTGACCGTCCATCATCCTATTCCGTAAGGACGACCATGATTCCAGGCGAAATGCAGATTGAACCCGGCGACATTGAACTCAATGTCGGACGCCAGACCGTGACAGTACAAGTGGCCAACAGCGGTGACCGCCCTATCCAGGTCGGCTCGCATTTTCATTTCTTCGAGGTCAATCCCGCGCTGCAATTCGAGCGCGACGCGGCCTACGGCATGCGCCTGAATATCGCAGCAGGCACAGCAGTGCGCTTTGAGCCGGGGCAGCATCGAACGGTCGAACTGGTCGCGCTCGCCGGCGAACGAAAGGTCTATGGCTTTAACGCAAAGGTAATGGGAAAACTCAAATGACAAGAATCGCCCGCCAGGCCTATGCCGAAATGTTCGGCCCCACCACCGGCGACCGTATTCGCCTCGCCGACACGGAATTGTTCATCGAGATTGAGAAGGATTTCACGACGTACGGTGAAGAGGTCAAGTTCGGTGGCGGCAAGGTGATCCGCGACGGCATGGGTCAGTCGCAGCGCAATCACAAGGATGTGATGGACACCGTGATCACCAACGCCGTGATTCTCGACCACTGGGGCATCGTCAAGGCTGACATCGGCCTGAAGGACGGCAAAGTTGCCGTCATCGGCAAAGCCGGGAACCCGGACATCCAGCCGAATGTCACGATGGCCATCGGTGCTGCCACCGAAATCATCGCCGGCGAAGGCATGATCGTCACTGCGGGCGGTATTGACTCGCACATCCATTTCATCTGCCCGCAGCAGATTGAAGAAGCGTTGATGTCGGGCGTCACCACAATGCTGGGCGGTGGCACCGGCCCCGCGGTCGGCACGGCCGCAACGACCTGTACTCCGGGACCGTGGCATATACACTCGATGCTATCGGCCGCCGATGCATTTCCCATGAATCTCGGATTCCTGGGCAAAGGGAATGTGAGCCTCCCGGTGCCACTAGAAGAACAGATCCGCGCCGGTGCGATCGGCCTGAAGTTGCACGAAGACTGGGGTTCCACTCCCGCCGCCATCGACAATTGCCTGTCGGTCGCAGACCGCATGGATGTACAGGTCGCCATCCATACCGATACATTGAACGAGGGCGGTTTTCTCGAACACACACTGGCAGCGTTCAAAGATCGCACCATCCATACCTTCCATACAGAGGGGGCGGGCGGCGGCCATGCGCCAGACATCATCGCGGCGGTAGGCCAAGGCAACGTACTGCCCTCGTCCACCAACCCGACGCGTCCCTACACTGTCAACACGTTGGACGAACATCTCGACATGCTGATGGTATGCCACCATCTCGATCCGGCCATCGCGGAAGACATTGCGTTCGCTGAGTCGCGAATCCGGCGGGAGACAATTGCCGCGGAAGACATCCTGCACGATATCGGCGCGATAAGCATGATGTCATCCGACTCGCAAGCGATGGGACGCGTCGGCGAAGTCATCATTCGTACCTGGCAGACGGCGCACAAAATGAAGGTGCAGCGTGGTTCGCTTCAAGGGGACAGTAGCCGTAACGACAACCTTCGCGCAAAGCGCTACATCGCCAAGTACACGATCAACCCGGCCATCACGCATGGTATTTCGCACGTAGTCGGCTCGCTGGAAGCAGGCAAGATCGCCGACCTGGTTCTGTGGAAGCCGGCATTCTTCGGCGTCAAACCATCGATGATCCTGAAGAGCGGCATGATCGCCGCCGCGCAGATGGGGGATCCGAATGCGTCTATCCCTACGCCCCAGCCGGTACATTACCGGATGATGTTCGGGGCATACGGGGGCGCGCTGAAGACGTCGTTCACCTTTGTTTCGCAGGCTGCATACGATGCCGGCATCGGCGAAACCCTGAAGCTGAACAAGCCGCTCATTGCAGTGAGAAACATGCGGAACCTGCGCAAGGCGGACATGATCCACAACAGCGCTACACCCAGAATGGAAGTCGACCCGGAGACTTACGAGGTGCGAGCCGACGGCGAACTGATCGTTTGCGAACCGGCGAAGATACTCCCGATGGCGCAAAGGTACTTTCTCTTCTGACCGGATACACCATGCTGACACTGAACACAAAAATAGAGCACGCCGAACATATCGACGGCGAACTCGTGCTCCCGTTTGAATTGCGGGAAAAAAGCCGCCTTCACGCATATCTCGTGTCTGGCGAAGAGGTCGCTGTCTTTACGGTGCGAGGCACCGTGCTGCGGAATGGCGAACTACTGCGAGGCGACGATGGGCGGATAGTCAAAATCGTCGCTGCAAAAGAGGCTACTTACCGGATTGTGTGCGACTCCCCGCGCGCATTACTACGCTGCGCCTTCCATCTCGGTAACCGCCATACGCAGGCGCAAGTCGGCGAAGGTTTCCTCCGCATTCGGAAGGATACGGTGCTGAAAGAAATGCTGGAAGGCCTGGGATCTGTCGTGACCGAAGAAGACGCCGCATTCGAACCCGAATCGGGCGCCTACAGCGGTGGCCACCATCATCATGGAGACAACCATCCGCTCGCGCCAATTCCACTGCGCCAGAAAATTCATCGGCCATCGGACAAAGCATAACGATGCAAGCCGCCGCCCTGCTCCACCTGTTGCAACTCGCCAGCCCCTCACTGCCGATCGGCGCATACAGCTATTCACAGGGGCTCGAATCAGCGCTGGAAAAGGGATTGGTGCATGACGAGATTTCAGCGCGAGCATGGATTGTGGATACGCTTCATCGGGTTGTCGCTCGCTTCGAGGCACCGGTGCTCTGGCGTCTGATGCAGGCATTTGATGCACGCGACGCGAGTGCTGTCGCCGACTGGACAGAGCGTTTTATCGCCGCGCGCGACACTGCGGAGTTTCGTGCTGAAACGATTCAAATGGGCTATTCGCTCGGCAAACTTGCGAACGAGTTAAACCTCGCTGGTCTGGAATTATCAGGCCTGTTGCAAGCGCAGCCCGAAGTGCCGCTACCAACAGCGCTGGCATATGCAGCCGTAGCCCTGAATGTGCCGCATGACGCCGCGCTGCTCGCCATGCTGTTCTCCTGGGCTGAAAACCAGGTACTGGTTTGCGTCAAATCCGTCCCTCTCGGCCAGGTTTCCGGCCAGCGGCTGCTGCTCTCCTTGCGCCCGGAAATCGAGGTCGCCGCCCAGCAGGCCCAGTCGCTGGATGATGATGAACTGTCCAACTGGGCGCCTGGCCTTTCCATGCTGTCGATGCAGCACGAAGTGCAGTACAGCCGCCTCTATCGTTCCTGAACTTACTTACATCAAGCCCTATGAAAAACACGTCCAATCCCCTACGCGTCGGCATCGGAGGCCCGGTCGGCTCCGGCAAAACGGCCTTGTGCGAGATGCTCTGCAAGAAGATGCGCGACCATTACGAAATGGCAGTAATCACCAATGACATCTACACCAGGGAAGACATGGAAATCCTGCTTCGTGCGGACGCGCTTCCCGCCGAGCGCCTGATGGGCGTCGAAACCGGCGGCTGTCCGCACACCGCAATCCGCGAAGACGCCTCGATCAACCTCGAAGCCATCGCACGCATGACCGCCGACTTCCCGGATCTCGACCTGATACTCGTCGAATCGGGCGGAGACAACCTTGCGGCCACCTTCAGTCCGGAGTTATCCGACCTGACGATTTACGTCATCGACGTTGCCGGTGGCGAGAAAATTCCACGTAAAGGAGGCCCTGGCATTACGCGTTCCGACCTCCTGATCATTAACAAGACGGACCTGGCGCCTTACGTAGGCGCCAACCTCGACGTGATGGCGGACGATGCCAAGCGTATGCGAGGCGATCGTCCGTTTGTCTTTACCAACCTGCGCACCGGCGAAGGCGTAGAGCGGGTCGTCAATTTCATTCGGTCGGAGGGGCTGCTGGATGAGGCCAGTCCCTCCCAGGAAGAACTCAGGTCCCGGCCAGCTCGCTAAGAAGCGAAGGCTTCACGCCTAGCTTTTCTCCCGCGGCGAGTATTTCTTTCCACGTCGTGGCGTCCACCGGAATCCCTTCGGCCAGCCGCCGGGCGCGCGACTCGCGCTCGGGCTCGCCGGGCACCCGTACACGATCGACTCCCTGTTGCGGTGGAGACTGCCGGACCCAGTCGAGGAACGCTTGCATTTCATTGCCGAACAACGGCCCGTCGGAAAGTTTTGACGGATCGAGGACGATCGTGAGCATGCCGTTCAACACCCGCTTTTTGCCGCTTCCCGCTTCATGACATGTCAATCCCCCGGCAAGGGCACCGCCCAGTACTTCACAGATCAACGCGAGCCCAAACCCTTTATGCTCCCCAAACGTCACGATCGCACCGGTCGGATCGATTACCCCAAATTTTGGATCGGTGGTCGGATCGCCCTTGTCGTCCAGGAGTCGGCCGTCCGGCAGTTGCTCTCCCTTGTTGTAGGCGACCCGCACCTTTCCCTGCGCCATAATGCTGGTGGCAAAATCGAGCACGATGGGCTCGCCGTCGCGTACCGGGATGCCGACTGCAAACGGATTCGTTCCGAAACGGGCGTCGGTACCTCCCCACGGCGCCACGATCGGACGTGAAATGACATTGACGAAATGGATCGAGATCAAGCCTTCGGCAACCGCCATTTCGGCCCAGGCGCCGATGCGGCACAAATGATGTGAATTGCCCAGCGCCGCAATGCAGCTGCCATATTGCTTAGCCCGCGCAATCGCTATCTCCATCGCGTCGTGGCCAATTACCTGTCCGAAGCCCGCATTGCCGTCAAGGCTGAGCATTGCACCGCTGTCGAGGCGTGTTTCAACGCGGGCATTTGGGCGCAACCCGCCTTCAAGGTAGGCGTCAACGTAGCGAGGAAGCATACCCACGCCGTGTGAATCATGGCCGGTGAGGTTTGCCTGTATCAGGTTGTCGGTGACCAGTTCTATTTCACGGGCGTCACTACCAAAACCGCGCATCAGTTCCGTGACTGCGGCACGCAGCCGCGCAGCATCGATCAGATGGACATCTGCCATATAGTTCTCCTTTGTGTTTTTTTAATTGACCGCGGATTGCGGCATCATGAGCCGGTCCACACCGGCCGCGCTTTTTCAAGGAACGCTTCGACCCCCGCCTTGAAATCGCGGCTCCCGTAGCATTCGCGGATCAGGTCGTCGCCCTGTGGCAGGTCTTGTGCAACCAGCCGGCGTATGCCTTCTTTGGAAACCCGCATCGTTACGGGCGCGTTTTTCGCGAGCCGATCGCATAACGCCTGCGCCTTCACATCCAGTTCGGCTGGCTCGGCAAGCTCTGTCACAAAGCCACAGGCTTTCGCTTCTTCCGCACTGATGGTTTCACCCAGGAGCAGCATGCGCTTGGCGCGAGGGACGCCGAAATTCGCGACTACGCGCGCCAGGTTGGCAATCGACAGACAGTTCCCAAGCGTGCGTGCAATCGGAACGCCGAACGAAGCCTGGGTCGACGCCACGCGGAAGTCGCAGGCGGCAGCAATGGCCAAGCCGCCGCCAATCGCCCAACCGTCAACAATTGCGATCGTCGGCATCGGCAGCCGCTCGATCTGGCCGATACGTTCATCGATCGTTTTTTCGTAAGCGATGCCGTCTTCCCCACCCTTGAATTCCCGGAACTGCTCGATATCGGTGCCGGCGACAAAGGCGGCACCGCCAGCGCCTCGAAAGGTCGCTACGCGTATGGACGAGTCCTGGCTGATTTGCGCGCAGACGTTTGCCAGTTCCTCATACATCGACCACGTCATTGCATTGCGGGCCAGGGGCCGGTCTATCAGGATGGAAGCGACGCCGTCCTGGACGGATAAATGGACCTGACCGTTGCTCACAGCTTGTCTCCTTCATGATTTTTATGGTGTGTGCTGATGGCGCCGAATGAACTAGCGCCGCCACTATTATGCATTTTTCAGAGTTTGTGCGCTTCGACGCCGCTGCACGCCATGCGATTTGGCAATCTGCCAGGTCACCCGATGCTGAGGAGGCCATTTTCGCAAGCTTGTCGGGAACTTAACGCTAGCCGGCGAATCAATGTGGCTCAGTTTGGTATTTATTCCAATTGAGAGGAAACAAGCATGACGCATCAGGAACAAGTTGCACACCCAGTTTATAACCCGAACCGTCTTCTCGACGCACTGATTGAGCGGATGGGATTGAAAAGTGACGGTGCTCTTTCGCGGCGCCTGAAGGTAGCAAAGACGGTAATCTTCAACATCCGGCTTGGACGTCTACCCGTTTGCGCCTCCATGCTGATGTGGATGCACGAGGCCACCGGCATCAGCATTTGTGAATTGAAAGCGCTCATGGGAGACCGGCGAACCAAATTCCGCCTGAGCTATGCACTAGTCAGATAAGACCTCTCACCCCCCTCCCAAAACGGAAGGCTCTTGCCTTCCGTTTTATTTTGCGCCCCGCCGGCGCGCTCAGGCATCCTTCGCGCAAACACCATTACCACCAACAAGTAATTTTTACATAGCAAGTGTCTTTACTGAGATGCGCCACTGAAGGCATTGCGCTACAGCTGATCGCCCCTTCGTCTCGTCCCGCCCCCTTACGCTAGCCCCGAAACGAGCATCGCTTACCCCCTCCTGCGCCCCTCCGGCCTGCTAACAAGCT
>JBBWZW010000103.1:0-3998 GCA_039649305.1 Burkholderiales bacterium | reverse complement strand
GCACCGCAGCTACCACATCAAGTCGTCCGGGATCTGGAAGGCGGCATATGGATCATCCGCATCGATCTCGGTGCTGGTCTTGTTCACCCGCACGACGAGCGAAGCATCGCGCTCGGCGATCTTGTCGGCGATAACCCTGGGCACCAATTCCGCCGCGCCGCCATGGCAGACGATCACCAGGCGCCCGGCCATTAAATGCGACTGGACCGCGGCCGACACATACATCCGTTCGATCTTCTTGTCGTGGGTAAAATTGTAGGCGATCTCGCCGCCGCCCTTACTCTGGCGATTCTGCTGCACCATCTGGGCAATTTGCGCCACGATCGCCTTTTGGGTGGCGGCCGCATCGCGCTGGGCATTGAGTTCGCGGGCCCGCTCGGCATTCTTGCGTTGCGTTTCGAGTGCGGCGAGGCGCGCTTCATCGACAATGGGCGTGCCAGTCCGGCGCTCGACCTTCTTCTGCTTGCTCTTTTCCTGGTTGGCCTGTTTAACTTTGTTCTTGTCGACCAGACCGGCTTTTAAAAGCTGCTCTTGCAAAGAGACCATATGTGCTACTCCATAAATTGGGTCCGCCGGCCCAGGCAGCGGCGCCGGCCAGTGGAAAGACGCTAGCATAGCAAAAATGTCGCCTCGGCAGACCCGCGATCGCGGCCCTTGGGTAGCCGCTTATACCGCGACCGGTTCGAATTCGGCATTCCATGCGCCATGCAATATGACGAATGCCTTTTTTTGTATTTCTAAGGGAACTTCTTTCCTTGGTAAAAGCTGATATATCGCACATGCCGTGATGGCAATCGAGACAACAATGTCCTCGTGCAGTGATTGAAGCAGATTCCCTTTGAAACTGTTTTGTAAAACCTGACTAATCGAGGAAATAACAAGATGTCGGAGATGAATGACAACCGAAAATCCATGATGGTGACTGGATTGTTCAATGACCGCGATAGTGCGGAACGTGCCTATCAATCTATTTCCGATCGTGGCTACACCAAAGATGATGTCAATCTGGTGATGTCCGATGAAACGAGAAAGCGTTACTTCTCTGGTGATCACGCTATTGAAACCGAGCTCGGCAGCAAGGCGGCGGAAGGTGCTGGTATTGGCGCCGGTATTGGTGGCGCACTCGGCGCGATTGTTGCGGCTGTGGCAGCGGTGGGCACATCTCTTGTGGTGCCAGGCCTTGGCCTGGTGATTGCAGGACCAATCGCGGCGGGTCTGGCCGGGGCTGGTGCGGGTGGCGTGACCGGAGGTCTGCTGGGTGCGCTGATCGGATCGGGCATACCGGAAGAGCGAGTCAAGCATTATGAGGACGGCATTCGAGACGGCGGAATCCTGATGGGCGTGACACCCCGTTCGGAGGAAGATGCGCTGCACTTTGAACAGCACTGGAAAGACGCTCGTGGCGAGCACGTCGTCGGTACCGGCGTCGGTGCGGCGGCCGGCGCAGTGACCGGAGCGACGATTGGTAGCGTGGCAGGACCCATCGGCGTGGCAGCCGGCGCGGCCATCGGTGGAATTACCGGCGGCCTGGCGGGCAAAGGTGCAGCCGAGGTGGTGAACCCGGATGCCGGTGATCAGCTTGGCGATCACAACCTGGCCAAAGGTGTCGGTGCTGGTGGGGGTGCAATGGCAGGCGCCGCCGTCGGTGCGATTGGCGGTCCGGTCGGCATGGCAGCGGGTGCGGCCATTGGCGCCATTGCCGGAGGCGTCGCAGGACGAGGCGTTGCGGCGGCGGTAAACCCGGCGGTCGAAGACGGGCACTGGCGTGAGGCTTATACCACCGCACCCTACTATGTGGCGGGACGCACTTATGACGATTACGGTCCAGCCTATGCACTCGGATATAACGGGCGTTCACGCTACGACGGGACGTTTGACGGCGCTGAACAAAATCTGAGCAGCGACTGGGAAACCGTTAGAGGGCAATCGCGTCTGACCTGGCAAGAAGCCACGCATGCGACGCGTGCAGCATGGGATCGCGTGGATCAATCAACTACTGACAATGCAGAACGCAAGATCATCATCGTTAATCACTTAAATCAGGAGAACTGAAATGAACTTTATTATCTGGATCGTCGTCGGCGGCATCATCGGTTGGCTCGCAAGCAAGGTCATGAATACCGATGCCCAGCAAGGAATTATCCTCAATGTTGTCGTCGGAATTATCGGCGCCCTTCTAGGCGGCTGGCTGCTCGCTCCACTGTTCGGGACCGGCACCATCAATGCTAACGACTTCAGCGTCCTGTCTTTATTCGTCTCTTTCCTGGGCGCTGTAATTTTGCTCGCGATCGTCAATTTGCTTCGTCGCGGTAAAGTCCGTTGATTCAAAGTACGGCTATCTCGACAGCTACCGCCCCGTCCGGGCGGTAGCTGTCGTTTCGCATTACCTCGTATTACAGGACAGGCCCTGAGGTTTATCCACATTTCGCCATGCGCTCACTGCCCCGCTCCCCTTCAAGGCTGAGGATTTCCCCCCGCGTGTAGCCAGGCACCGCGAGACGTCTGCCCATGTTTGGCACCAGCTTCTATTTCTCTTCTCTTTGCAAATTTACATGTATTGCCATATATTTTGCGCACGCTGAAACTTCAGCTAGCCCATTCATAAAAACAATCAGGAGACAAAATGAAGATCACAAGAAGAAAATCGCTTGTCGTTTTTTGTGTGGCCGGGTTCATGCTCGCTGCGCCGCTGACGGTTTTCGCGCAACAAGCCTGGCCATCCAAGGCGATCACTCTCGTCGTGCCATTCCCGCCGGGCGGGCAGACCGATGTCGTCGGCAGGCTGATGGCCGACAAATTAAGCAAGGCGCTGGGCCAACCCGTGATCGTAGAAAATCGCCCGGGTGTGAACGGATCGCTCGGTTCCGACCTCGTGGCGCGTGCGGCGCCAGACGGCCACACATTGGTCGTGACAGGCCCTGGTACGCATGCAATCAACCAACTGGTCAATCGTAACGTCAAGTACGACACGCGCAAGGACTTCACGCATGTAGCCATGCTTACGCGCGCGCCCAGCGTCCTGCTGGCTTCCCCGGCATTCAAGGGTGACGCCGTGCAGGATGTCATTGCCCAGTCGAAAGCGCGGCCGAAATCCCTGAACTTTGCTTTGACAGGGGTCGGCTCGTCGGGCCACATGTCGATGGAAATGTTAAAGCAGGCTGCCGGCATTGATTTTAATGCCGTGCCTTATAAGGGCGATGCCCCTGCAATCGCCGACATGCTTGGCTCGCAAGTCGACCTGCTATTCGTTCCGAGTGCAGCCGCGGCGCCGCAGGTCAAGAGCGGGAAGCTGCGCGCGCTAGCCGTAACAGGCAAGACCCGTAGTGCGCTTCTGCCGACCGTTCCCACCATGGTCGAATCGGGGTTGAGCGGCGTGGTGATTGAATCGTGGACCGGCCTTGCGGGTCCGGCTAACCTGCCGGCTTCGGTATCCGAGCGCCTGAACGCGACCGCAAACGAGATCCTTGCGATGCCCGATGTGATGGAGCGTCTCACAGCAGGCGGCATGGCGCCGATGCCGGGGTCGATCAAGGATGCCTCGACCTTCATCAATGACGAGGTTGCAAAATGGTCGCGCGTGGTAAAGGCTGGCAATGTCAGTATCGATTAAACCGCGCCGGACTGTGAGACCGTACAGCGGGTCAGTCTCCCCGACGACCGCTTGAAAAACGCCTTATCGCAGGAGACCTGCGATAAGGCGAGCGGGATTACGGGAGCGCAGGCCTGCTCGTCGCATAGAAATGCGAGAACTGACGGCCTGGTCCGTCGAAGCCACGAAGATCTACGCCACTAAGGACTGATCCATTCGCAAAGACAGTCTTGCCGCCCACCACCTCACAATGGTTGTCCGACGACGATTGCGGTTGGCACGGTGCCACAGCGCTCCGTGCACTCGCAGCGAAAGATACGCCATCGTCAAAGCGAACGCGGGTGGAGTTAACCAGCGGACCGGACCCGAAACCCCTCAGCGAGGTCGGGGCAATGGCGCCGGTTGGCAC
>JBBWZW010000176.1:0-8227 GCA_039649305.1 Burkholderiales bacterium | reverse complement strand
AGCGAACTAAGCTATGGCGAACTCGACCACAGGGTCCGGAGTTTCGCCGCCGGCATACTTGCGACCGGCATCCGGCCCGAAGAGCGGATCCTGCTGATCATGCACGACACGGTCGATATGCCGGTCGCGTTTCTCGGTGCGTTGTTTGCGGGTGTCGTGCCTGTCGCTATAAACACGCTGCTGCCGGCACAGGACTATGCGTACATGATCGAGCATAGCGGTGCGAAAGCTGTGATCGTCTCCGCCCCCCTGCTCTCCTGCCTTGAGGATGCGCTCGAAATCGCCGGCGTAAAGCCGGACGTGATCGTGTCCGGCACTGACAATCTTGAGGCAGGCCTGCGCCCGTTTTCGGGCCTGCTTGATGCTGCGCCGCTCGCCCATGCCGAATACGCCAAAACGAATGCCGATGACTTTGCCTTCTGGCTGTACTCGTCGGGGTCCACCGGCCGTCCGAAGGGCACTGTACACTCCCATGCCAACCTGTATTGGACCGCCGAACTCTATGGCAAACCGATACTCGGCCTGCGCACCGAGGACATCGTGTTTTCCGCGGCCAAACTGTTTTTTGCCTACGGCCTCGGCAACGGCCTGACTTTTCCGTTGAGTGTTGGCGCCACAGTGGTCCTGATGGCCGAGCGCCCTACCCCGCAAGCCGTGTTCAACCGGTTGACGCAGCACAGGCCTACCGTCTTCTACGGCGTGCCGACCCTCTATGTCGCGATGCTCGCGTCCCCCGATCTGCCGCCGAAAAGTGCGGTCGCGCTGCGCGTCTGCACATCCGCCGGAGAAGCGCTACCGCGCGAAGCGGGTGAGAAATTCAAAAAGCAGTTCGGCTGCGATATCCTCGACGGCATCGGCTCAACGGAAATGCTGCATATCTTCATCTCCAACCGCGAAGGCGAAGTCCGCTACGGCACCACCGGCAAACCGGTGCCCGGATACGAAGTGGAGCTGCGTGGCGAGGACCAGCAGCGCGTGCCCGTCGGTGAAATCGGCGACCTGTACATCCGCGGCCCAAGCGCGGCGCTGCTCTATTGGAGCAATCGCGAGAAGACCCGCTCCACCTTCCTCGGCGACTGGGTAAAAAGCGGCGACAAGTATGTAGCCGACGCCGACGGCTACTATACCTACGCCGGCCGTAGTGACGACATGCTGAAGGTCAGCGGCCAGTACGTCTCGCCGATCGAAGTCGAATCCGCGCTGATCGCGCATGATGCCGTACTGGAATGCGCAGTGATCGGCAAACCCGACGACAAGGGGCTGACGAAAACCATGGCGTATGTCGTCCTCAAGAGTACCAATGGCAGCGCTGCACTGGAAACCGAGCTGAAGGAATTCGTGAAAAGCCGGCTGGCGCCGCACAAGTATCCGCGGGAGATCCTGTTCGTCAATGAACTACCGAAAACCGCCACAGGGAAAATCCAGCGCTTTAAGCTGCGAGCATTACAGGGATAAAAGCTGATGAGTGTCGAGTTGCACAATAGTGGAATTGAATTCGCCGACATCGAATGGCGTGGTCGGCCGATAAGGCTGGAGTACCAATGGGTCGGCACCACACGTTCCGACTTGCCGGTGATAGTGTTCCTGCATGAAGGCCTGGGTTCCGTCGCCCTATGGAAGGACTTCCCCACTGAATTTTGCCGTGCTAACGGCTTTACGGGACTGGTATTCTCTCGCTACGGTTACGGCCAGTCGACAGCGCGACCGGCTGAGGAACGCTGGCCGGTGACGTTCATGCATGAACAAGTGGAGCAGGTCCTTCCGGCGTTGTTCTCGCATCTGGATATCGACCGTCCCTGGTTGTTCGGCCACAGCGATGGCGCTTCCATCGCGTTGCTGTATGCTGCAACCTGGCCCGGTGAAGTGAGTGGCATCGTAGTGGAGGCGCCGCACATCTTCGTCGAAGACGTCACCATCGAGGCCATCAAGATAGCGCGCGAGGTCTACCTGCACCAGGACTTGCGTGACAAACTCGGGCGCTTTCATGCCGATATCGATTCCGCGTTCTGGGGCTGGAACAGCGCCTGGCTTGACCCGGCATTCCGGTCATGGAATATTGAAAACGGATTGACGCGCATCTCCTGCCCTGTTCTTGCCATCCAGGGAGAAGATGACGAGTATGGAACGCTCGCACAGGTTCACGGGATAAAGAGGAAAGTGCCGCATGCAAAATTGCTGGTGCTGCCCAAATGCGGTCACTCGCCGCACCGAGACCAGCCGAAGGCAATCGCAGAAGAAGTTGCCAGGTTTATTAATGGTTCCACTTGAAGTACTACTTATAAACAGGAGACAAACAGTGAACAATAAATTCAAGCTTACCTGCGCCGCCCTGGCGATCGCTTCGATCACCGCTGCCGGCCCCGCCTCCGCGCAAAACGCGCCCCCGCTCAAGGTCGGATTCATGCTGCCGGCAACCGGCACGTTTGCCAGCCTCGGCAACATGATCGAAAGCGGCTTCAAGCTGTATGTCCAGGAACAGGGCGGCAAGCTGGCAGGCCGTGAGCTTCAATACTTCAAGGTGGACGACGAATCCGATCCGGCCAAGGCAACCGATAACGTCAACAAACTGGTCAAGCGCGACCAGGTGGACGTGCTGATTGGCACAGTGCACTCTGGCGTGGCCACCGCCATGGCCAAAGTCGCCAAGGAAACCAACACTCTGTTCATCATCCCGAATGCCGGCGCCGATGCGATCACCGGGCCGATGTGCGCGAAGAATATTTTCCGGACCTCTTTCAGTAACTGGCAACCTGCTTTCGCGATGGGCAAGGTCGCCGCCGAGCGTGGCCACAAGAATGCGATGACGATCACCTGGAACTACGCAGCGGGCATCGAATCAACCAAGGGCTTCACCGAAGGCTTCGAAAAAGGCGGCGGCAAGGTGACGCAGCAACTGACGCTGCCGTTCCCGAACGTTGAATTCCAGGCGCTGCTTACCGAGATCGCATCGAAGAAACCGGATGCCGTCTATACCTTCTTTGCCGGCGGCGGCGCGGTCAAATTCGTCAAGGACTATTACGCCGCAGGCCTTAACAAGACGATTCCGCTTTACGGCGCCGGCTTCCTGACCGATGGCACGCTGGAAGCGCAAGGTGAAAGCGCACAAGGCCTGTTCACTACGCTGCATTACGCGGACAACCTCAACACGCCGCGCGATAACGCCTTTCGCCTCAGTTTTGCAAAAACATACAAGGTGAATGCCGATGTGTATGCCGTCCAGGGGTACGATGCGGCGCAGCTGCTCACGATCGGACTGAAGGCGGTCAATGGCGACTTCAAGAAGCGCGACCAGATGCAGACGGCAATGCGCAATGCAAAGATCGACAGTCCGCGTGGTCCGTTCACGCTGGGAGCGTCGCAGAACCCGGTGCAGGATATCTACCTGCGCCAGGTGAAGGGCATTAACAACGAAGTCAAGAGCATCGCGGTTAAGGCGCTGGCGGATCCGGGGCGTGGTTGCAAGATGTGATTGTCGGGTTTTAACGCTCCCGCCAAATACATCCGCTATCGACCACTGTCGGCCTCCTCCCCCTGCAAGGGGGAGGGAACGTCCTACATGCGGTGACGTAGACCCCGACCGCAAAGCCTCACCCGGAACCCCCGATGGATATCTCAACCTTCCTGGTACAGTGCCTGAACTCAGTCCAATACGGACTGCTGCTATTCCTCGTAGCCAGCGGCCTCACCCTCATCTTCGGCATCATGGGCGTGATCAACCTCGCCCATGGCAGCTTCTACATGCTCGGCGCCTATCTCGCCTTCTCCCTCGCCCCCTATTTCGGCGACCATTTCGTGCTTCAGCTTCTCGCCGGCATTGCCCTCGCCGCCCTATTCGGATTCGTCCTCGAATGGGCGTTTTTCAGTTATCTCTACCAGCGCGACCACCTGCAGCAGGTGTTGATGACGTACTCGCTCATCCTGGTATTTGAAGAACTGCGCAGCATGCTGGTCGGCAACGATGTCCATGGCGTGAAGGTGCCGCCCTGGCTGTCCGGCGGTTTCGCGCTCGGCGACATCATGACCTACCCGGTCTATAACCTGTTCGCCTCGGCTGCGTGCATAGTCGTATCGATAGGCCTGTACTTCCTCGTCAATCGCACCCGTCTCGGCATGATGATCCGGGCCGGCGCCAGCAATCGCGACATGGTGCGCGGCCTCGGCATCAATATCCGCCTGCTTTACCGCCTGGTGTTTGCCGCCGGTGTGGCGCTTGCCGCCCTGGCCGGCATGATCGCAGCGCCGATGACGTCGGTCTATCCCGGCATGGGCGGCAGCATCCTGATCATCTGTTTTGTGGTCGTGGTGATCGGCGGCATCGGTTCCATTTCGGGCGCGCTCCTGGCGTCGTTATTAGTCGGATTCGTCGACACCTTCGGCAAGGTGTTTTTTGCACAGTTGAGTGGAATTGGCGTGTATGTGCTGATGGCCGTGATTCTGATCTGGCGGCCGGAAGGTCTGAGAAGTAAAGGATACTGACCGATGAGCACTTCCCCGACTTCGTCTTACGCAGGCGTGGGCACTTCGCCCTTCTCCCGCGGGTCCGGCTGGCTGGTGCCGGTCATCGCCGCATGCGTGCTCGCGCTGGCTCCCATGTTCCTGTCTTCCTACCTGCAGGACCTGGCCCTCAAGATCATCATCTACGCGATATTCGCGCTGAGCCTGGAACTGCTGGTCGGCACCACCGGACTGATCAGTCTCGGTCATGCGGCGTTTTTCGGTATCGCAGCCTACGTCACGGTACTTTTCGCGCCCGAGTATGAACAGGGCTCGATCGCCCTGCTGCTGCCGCTATCGATATTCTTCGCCGGGCTCTATGCGCTTTTTGTCGGCGCACTCAGCCTGCGGACCAAGGGCATTTATTTCATCATGGTGACCCTTGCGTTCGCGCAGATGGCGTTCTTCGTGTTCCACGACACGCCGGTGGGCCGCGGCACCGACGGCATTTACCTGAACCTGCGCCCTATGCTGGCCGTCGGCGGCACAACGCTGATCGATCTCGACAACAGCAAGCACATGTATTTCTTTGCCCTGGGCGCACTGGCGGTCACTTACGCATTGCTGGCGCTGATTCAGCGATCCCGCTTCGGCCGCGCGCTGGTCGGTATCCGCATCAATGAACAACGCATGCGTGCCACCGGATATAACACCTACGCCTACAAACTCGCTGCGTTCATCATTGCCGGCATGCTGGCCGGTGTAGCCGGCTTCCTGTCGGCGACGAAGAACGGCATCGTCAATCCGGAACTGCTGTCGTGGCATGAGTCGGGAGCAGTGCTGCTGATGATCATCCTTGGCGGACTGGGCAGCCTGCGAGGCGCGGTGATCGGCACTGTCGCTTTCATATTGCTAAAGGAATTCTTTTCTTCCGAAGCGATACTTGGCGACCTCGCCCACCGATGGCAGCTGACGCTCGGCCTGACGATGATCTTCCTCGTCGCAACCTTGCCCAATGGCCTGATCGGACTCGGTGCGCGGTTGAAACAAGCCGCGAGGAAAAAGAAATGAACGCCGATATTCAGAACACTCAGCAGAACACTCAGCAAAACACGCAGCCGCTGCTGCAGGCAATCGGCGTAACCCGCCGCTTCGGCGGCCTGACCGCGGTGAACAACGTCTCGCTCGATCTTCACATCGGCGAAGTGCATGCAGTGATCGGTACCAACGGCGCAGGGAAATCGACCCTGATCAATATGCTGTCCGGGGAAATCGCGGCATCCGAAGGCACGATCAGGCTGGGCGGCTACGATGTGACCAGGCTGTCGCAATCGAAACGTTCACGCTCCGGCATTGGGCGCAGTTATCAACGCACTACCATCTTTCCGACCTTCACCGTACAGGAAAACTGCCGCCTTGCCGCGCAGGCTGGCCTGCAACGGCCATGGGCGGTATGGGAGAAAGCCACGCAGTGTTCGTACAGCGTAGGCATTGCGCGCGAGGTAATGGAAGCCGCTGGCCTAGCGGACGTTGCGCAAGTGCAGGCCGGCAGCATGAGCCACGGGAAGAAGCGCCAGCTCGAAATCGCCATGTGCCTGGCAACCCGCCCGACCGTTCTTTTACTGGACGAGCCGCTGGCCGGCATGGGTGCGGAAGAAACCGATCGCATGCTGGCGATGCTGGGGCGCCTGAAAGAGACGCATGCGGTGCTGCTGGTTGAACACGACATGGATGCAGTATTCCGTGTAGCCGATCGGATCACTGTCATGGTGAACGGCGAAGTCATCGCGAGCGATGTACCGGATGGGATCCGGTCCAATCACGACGTACAGGTGGCCTACCTGGGCGAAGCTCATTCCTGATCCAATCTCCGCGTCGAGGCTATCTGTGCTGCAAATCAAATCACTTCATACCTATTACGGCGACAGCCACATACTGCAAGGCGTCGACTTGCAACTGCCGGCGGGCAAAGCGGTCGGACTGCTCGGGCGAAACGGCATGGGCAAGACCACGCTGATCCGTTCGATCATGGGCTATGTTCCTGCTGCGTCGGGTACGATCCAGTGGAAGTACAACGATGTCACCGGCCAGCCGCCCGAGCGCATGGCGCGCCTGGGCATAGGCTATGTCCCCGAAGGCCGCGGCATTTTTCCGAACCTGTCGGTTCGGGAGAACCTGGTCATGAGCGCCCGCCCCGGCCCAAGCGATCGCAAGGACTGGAATTATGAACGGGTGCTGGACATCTTCCCGCGCCTGAAGGAACGGCTCGACCATGGCGGCCAGCAATTGTCGGGCGGCGAGCAGCAAATGCTGTCCATCGGCCGTGCGCTGATGACCAATCCCGATTTGCTGATCCTGGATGAAGCGACAGAAGGACTTGCTCCGTTAGTCGTGCAAGAGATCTGGCGCGTGATCGGCCAGATACGCGAGACCGGCATCAGCACGCTGATCGTGGACCGCAACTATCGTGCGGTGCTCGCGCATACCGACTCTGCCGTCGTGCTTCAGAAGGGACGCATTGTGTTGTCCGGGGAGTCGGGTGTTTTGCTCGAGTCGCCGCAGGCGTTGATGGAATATTTGGGCGTGTAACAAACGTAGGGTGGGCAGGCCTCTGCCCACCCTGCTCGACTGCGACTCAATGCAGCGAACCACGATCCGGCATGTCCGGCTGCGAAGGACTTGAGATGTCCTGCAGCGTGTCCTCCACATCCGCTCCAATCTTGGTTGCGATATCCCCGAGCGCCACGATACCGACCAGCTTCTCGTCGTGATTAACCACCGGCACGCGGCGTATCTGTACTTCGCCCATCTGCTTCATCACTTCGTCCAGCGGCTGGTCGTCAAAACACCAGCGCACATCGGATGACATGAAATTTTCCACCTTCGCCACTTTCGGGTTTTCGCCGGCTGAGATCGCACGGACGGTGATATCGCGGTCGGTGATCATCCCCACCAGCTTCTGCCCATCGCAGACAGGGAGCACGCCCACATTCAACTCATCCATCATCTGTGCTGCGCGTTGAATGCTTTCCTTCGGCGCGATGGTCCTGACGTCGCGGGTCATCACATCAGATACGGTTCGCATGACAGTCTCCTTTCATCGAGAGTCGGTACGGCGCGTTTACGAGGCGCGTCGCGGGATTGATCTCAGTCTAGTACAAACTCTTTCCGTGAAAAGGCTGGTGCAACGAGATTGATATCCCGAACTCCGGGCAGCAGCCGGACTCTAACTTATCGATGGAAAAGAGGAGGTTCTGCCATGAACGGAAAACAGTCGACCGGCTCCCTGGAAGGTGATCAGAAGCAGCCCAATCCGGACCATATCGAACCGGAGCGCGAACAGCATGAACCGGAGCATGAACAGCATCCGAACCAACCGCGCCACATCAGCCAGCAGGAGATGCAGAAGATCATGCCGCCCCCTGACGATCCGGATGATCCTCAATCGCCATAGCGTGCTTCGTCTTCCTGCGTTTATTATTGGAATGTAGAGTGCGCTATGGCAATGTATTCGGCAAATTCACGACACGTTGAATGTAGACCAGCTTGTCTTCCAGACAGGCCTTCGAGCTTCGAATCGATCTTCCGGCGCCGGCTGTTCAAATAGGAAGGACTGCATCAAAAAGCGCGCAATCTTTTTTTCCGTAATTGACCATTTCAGGTCATGCACTGCCTTCTCTTATTGACTTTCAGAACGACGATCCTTTCTCTTCCAGGAACGCAAGCTCTTCCGATGACGATCCACGGCCAAGTATCTGGTTGCGATGCGGGAATCTGCCGAACCGCTTGATGA
>JBBWZW010000061.1:0-4480 GCA_039649305.1 Burkholderiales bacterium | reverse complement strand
GACCCAGACTTCCATCATGCATCTCCGACGCAACCGGGTTTTTTCCACATCAACCGCTGGAGGGTGAGGCCACGCGGGCGCGAGTGCGAACCGCCCGCCGTCCGTTCACGACCAACCGTGACAAATTTATGAAACCAGGGTGGAGCTAATCAATGGGCGTCGCGTTTACCTGTTCTGTCGATGACGGTTATCCGTCGGATGTGAAAATGGCTGCATTGCTGCACAAGCATGGATTGAATGCCACCTTCTTCGTGCCGGTACGGAATAGCGAGGGCTTCGACGTGGTCTCGCCCGCGCAGCTACGTGAAATCGCCCGCCATTTTGAAATCGGATCGCACACCTTTGAACACTGTTACCTGAACCTCCTCGATCCGGTCCAGGCGCGCTATCAGGTCAACGAAGGCAAAAATCGCCTGGAGGATATGCTCGGCACCGCAATCGCGGGATTCTGCTATCCCGGCGGGAAGCATCGGCAAAGGGATATAGAAACGGTGAAACAGGCAGGTTTCAAATATGCGAGAACGGTCACCAACCTGCGTTTCGATGCCGGCGACAAGCCGTTCGAAATGCCGACCACCGTTCAGTTCTATCCGCATGACAGCAGAGTCTTCTATCGTAATTTCGCTTCTTGCGGCGACTGGATGAAGCGGCATGAAGGCTTGCGTGTCGCGATTCAATACCGATACTGGATCGATCGTCTGTATGCACTGTTCGATCATGCATGCGAACACGGCAGCGCATTTCATTTGTGGGGCCATTCCAAAGAGATTGACGATCTTCGCGCATGGCGCGAGCTCGATCGCTTCCTGGCATATGTGGCCCGCAATATCGCGATGCCGGACCGGTTGAATAATGAACAACTGGCTGCCCGGTGTTACGTCACATGCGACGAACAATTGGCGGCGTGACAACATCCCGCGTAGACAATGGCGTGTCCACTCTATCAAGTTGGAATCTGCCCGGTAGTTAAGAAACTGAGCGCGTCACGGCCGGGACCATTTCGCATGATGATTTCGGCAACAAACAGCAGCGCTCGCCTGCACGGTGCACGCTCTGGCATGGGCCACCGCGTCGTATTCTTTCCACACACTGCATCGATCTAACTGTTTTTGGGTATGATCCTTTCCCTGCTGCGGACAGCTGAACTATTGAGTCCCGGATCCGCCGCGAGAACAATAACGACGTATGGCTAAAGCTGCTCTGAACAAACAAAGTCGGCTCAAGGCCTTTCAAATACATGCCAGGGATCTGTATCGTTCAGCCAGGGGGCGCCGGCAAGTGCGGGCGGCCATCAGGGAGAGCGACGAACGTTTCAGGAACGTGGCGAGGGCGACCGCCGACGCTATCTGGGACTGGGACCTGAAGTCCGACAGCATATGGTGGAACGAAGGCATCCAGACGCTCTTCGGATTCTCAGCCGGTGAAATAGAGCCCGGCAGCATATCGTGGACTGCACGGATACACCCGGATGAGCGCGAAAGCGTATTGAGCGGAATCCACGCCGTGATAGCCAACGGCGAAAACTGGAGCGCCGAATATCGCTTCGCATGCAAGGATGGCTCGTATGCGCATGTGCTGGACCGCGGCTTCGTTATCCGCGACAGCGACAACGTCGCGGTACGAATGGTCGGCGGCATGACCGACCTGACCGAGCGCCACCGCGCCACTGAGCAAATACGCGCATCGGAAGCGCAGTACCGGCTGCTGTTCAATAACAACCCGCATCCGATATGGGTGTATGACATGGTGAGCCTGCGCCTGCTGGCGGTCAATCGCGCAGCCGTGGAGCACTACGGCTATACCGAGCAGGAATTCCTGACGATGACGCTGCGCGACTTTCGTCCGCGCGAGGATTTCGCGAGGCTGCATCAGGTGGTCGCATCGGACCCGCAGGAGAGAAAGACCCAGGGGCTGTGGCGTCATCTGAAAAAAGACGGTTCATTGATTGACGTCGAGGTGGTCGATCACGCGATCGACTTCAACGGCAAAGCCGCCGGGCTGGTGCTGGCCAACGACGTGACGGAGCGCCTGCGCACGCAGCGTGAGCTGGCCCGCGTCAGCCGCGCGCAACAATTGCTTGGCGCTTGCAATGAAGTCCTGCTCCGTGTTGAAGACCAGGCAACACTGCTTGAACAGATTTGCCGGATCTGCGTCGAGATCGGCGGCTACCGCATGGCGTGGGTCGGTTTCGCCCAGGCGGACGAAACCGGATCGATCGTGCCGATGGCGCACGCGGGCGAGTACGCGGGCTATTTGGAAGGTGCCGGTCTTTCGTGGCCGCGCGACGGCCAATTCGTGCGTCCGCCGCTCGCCAGGGCTATCGACAACAACTCGGCGACCGTCGTCGCCGACCTGGCGAAAGAGGAGACCTTCAGGCACAATCTCGCGCGCGCCGAGGAACGCGGTTATCGCGGGGCGGTGTACCTGCCGCTGCGTGACAAGGACCATGCGTTCGGCGTATTAAGCCTCTACACATCAGAGGTGGTGCGTGCCAGCGCGGATGAGGTCAGGCTGCTTCAGGCACTGGCCGACAATCTCGCTTTCGGCATCACTAACATCCGGTCACAAGACGAGAGGCGGCAACTGCAAGTGGCGGCGATCAAAGTCGGCGCCAGCGTCTCCGTCAGCAGTGGGACCGAGTTTTTCAACCAACTGGCGTCCAATATGGCGGAGGCCGTCGGCGCACAGGCAGCGTTTGTAGCGCAGTTACTTCCGGGTGAACCGCAATCCGCCCGCACGATCGCTGTGGTGATCGACGGCGAAGTCTGCAAGAATTTTGACTACCTGCTCGACGGCACCCCCGGCTTAAAACTGATGGAGCACGGCGAGTGGTTGGTTCCGGACCGGATCGGCGAACTGTTCCCACATTGCCGTACGCTCCCGGCCCGTGACATTCGTGCCTACGTCGGCCGGCGACTTGACAATTCGGCGGAGGAGCCGGCGGGTATGCTGTTCGTACTGTTTCGCGAACCGCTGAAGCAATCGGATTTTGTCCCGTCGATCCTGCGCATTTTTGCAGCGCGCGCTTCATCCGAACTCGAGCGCCGGGAAGCGGATGTGCGCATACGCGAGCAGGCATCCTTGCTCGACAAGGCAACCGACGCGATCGTCGTCCGCGGCCTCGACGGTCGGATACAGTTCTGGAACAAAGGGGCCGAGCGCCTGTACGGCTGGACAGCCGAGGAGGTGGCCGGCCGCCCGATCGAAGAGCTGCTCTACGATGACCCTGCCGATTATCGGGAGGCGATGCGACGCGTGGTGGAACGCGGCGACTGGAGCGGCGAAATTGCGGAGCGGTGCAAGGATGGCGCCAAACTGATCGTCGAGGCGCATTGGACGCTGGTCATGGACGAAAGCGGCAAGCCGCAATCCATTTTTTCCATCAAGACGGATATCACCCAGCGCAAGGCTGCCGAGCGGGAAATCCAGCATCTGGCTTTCTATGATCCGCTGACCCGGTTGCCTAACCGGCTGCTGCTGACCGACCGGCTGCAGCATGCGCTTGCGAGAAGTGCGCGCAGCGGCTGCGAGGGCGCGCTGCTGTTCATCGACCTGGACAATTTCAAGACCATCAATGATACGCGCGGCCACGACATGGGTGACTTGTTGCTGCAGCGGGTCGCCTTGCGCCTTACGGGTTGCGTGCGCGAGAGCGACACCGTAGCCCGACTCGGCGGCGATGAGTTTGTCGTGATGCTTGTCAACCTAGGCCAGGCAACCGACGAGGCGGCCGAGCGGGCAAGGAGCGTAGGCGAAAAAATTCTTGCGGCCCTCAACCAGCCATATCGTTTCGATGGCTACGAATATCACAGTACCCCCAGCATAGGCGTCGCCTTGTTCCGGGACCATCAGGATAACGTGGGCGAGTTGTTGAAGCGCGCGGATCTCGCGATGTACCAGGCCAAGGCGGCGGGCCGCAATACCGTGCGCTTCTTCGACCCGGGCATGCAAACGGCGGTCAGCGCCCGGGTCGAACTTGAAACCGACTTGCGCCACGGGCTGCACAATCATGAGTTCCTGCTCTATTACCAGCGCCAGACCGACAATCGCGGGCGCGCCATCGGCGCCGAGGCGCTGGTGCGCTGGCGCCATCCGCGCCGCGGCCTGGTGTCGCCCGGTTTGTTCATTCCACTGGCCGAGGAAACCGGGCTGATCATCGGCCTGGGACAGTGGATCCTCGAAGCGGCTTGCGCGCAGCTGGTGCGCTGGGCAGGAAAACCGGAAACGGCCGCGCTGACCATTGCCGTCAACGTCAGCGCGCGCCAGTTGCGCCAAAACGATTTCGTCGACCAGGTGCTCGGTGCGCTCGATCGCAGCGGGGCAAACCCGCGCCGGCTCAAGCTCGAGCTCACTGAAAGCATACTGGTGGCGAACATCGACAGCGTGGTCGGCAAGATGCAGGCGCTGCAGGCAAGCGGGGTCGGCCTTTCGCTGGACGACTTCGGCACCGGGTATTCGTCGCTTGCCTACCTGATCCGCC
>JBBWZW010000057.1:0-3601 GCA_039649305.1 Burkholderiales bacterium | reverse complement strand
GTGATCGTCTCACCGCATGCGGGCGTGGCCGATGAGCTGGTGCTCGATGGCGAGAATGGATTCGTAGCCGAACTGGATGTCAGCGTGTGGGCCGATCACGGCGAACTGCTGTTGACGCAGCCAGCGGTGTACCAGCGTTTTTCGCGGCGCAGCCGCAACCTGGTCAACGAATACACCTTCGAGAATGCCGCACTGGGACTGGTAGCGGCCTGCCGGCATGCCTGCGACATTGGCAAAGGCGATTTGAAAGCCGAAAAGAAGAAGGTCGGCTGATTATGAAAATACTCGTCGCACATAACGCATACCAATACAAAGGCGGCGAAGACGCGGTCGTGGAAGCCGAGGTTGCGCTGCTGCGCAGCCAGGGCAACGAAGTGGAGTTGTATCACCAGCATAACGATGCGATCAAGGAAATGCCGCGCGCAATGGCTGCGGTATCGACGATCTGGTCCCATCGTTCCGCCGGTGAAGTGGATCGCTTGTGCGAAAAATTCCAGCCTGACGTGATCCACGTCCACAACACCTTTCCGTTGATTTCACCGTCGCTCTATTGGGCGGCCGCGCGAAAGAACGTGCCCGTGGTGCAGACCCTGCACAACTTCCGGCTGCTTTGCCCGCAAGCGATCTTCCTGCGCGACGGCAAGATATGCGAGGACTGCGTCGGCAAGCTTCCGTGGCGCTCGGTGACCCGCAAATGCTATCGCGATTCGACGCTGCAGTCGGCTGTGGCGACCGGCATGCTCGCCGTGCATCGCGCGATCGGCACCTACAGCTCGCGGATCACCCGTTATATCGCGCTTAACGCATTTGCCCGCGACAAATATATCGCCGGAGGCTTGCCGGCGGATCTCATCCGGATCAAACCGAACTTTGTGCCTTCCGGCCCGGCTCCCCAATGGGAGGCGCGCCGCGGCGGACTCTATGTCGGGCGGCTGTCCTCGGAAAAGGGACTGGATGTCCTCGCTGAAGCCGGACGACGGTTGCCTGACGCCGCGCTTGAAGTGATCGGCAGCGGGCCACTGGAGGCGCTGGCCAGGGAGTCCTTCGGCGACCGCTATCTTGGTTACCGCACGCTGGACGACATCATGGCGCGCATGCGTACCGCGCAATTCCTGGTGGTGCCGAGCATCTGCTACGAAAATTCGCCGCGTACCATCGTCGAAGCTTACTCCTGCGGCTTGCCAGTGATTGCGAGCCGGCTCGGGGCGCTGGTCGATATCGTCAAAGACGGCGTCACCGGCTTGCTATTCAATCCGGGAGATGCGGCCGACCTTGCCGCAAAAATCGCCTGGGCCGAATCGCATCCGGATCAGATGCACCGCATGGGCCTGGCGGCACGCGCCGAATACGAGGCGAAATACACGCCACAACGAAATTACAAGCTGTTGATGGACATATATGACGACGCAATTGGAACAATTGGAACAGTACACAGAGAGCGCCATGTCGCGTAGCGGGAAACCGATACTCGAAGCCTACATCGACGCCTTGTCATGGGATGACGCCATCAAGCGCATCATGCGCTGGGGCGCATCGCGCGAATCTCGCTATGTCTGCATCTGCAATGTGCATTCGGTAGTCACGACTACGCAGGATGTCGAGTTCAAGATGGCGGTCAACAATGCCGACATGTCGACACCCGATGGCGCGCCGATCGCCTGGGCATTGCGACGCCTCGGCTTCCGGACCCAGGAACGGATCAACGGCCCGGACCTGATGTTGAAATGCCTGGCGCTGGCGGAGAACACGCCGCAAAAAATCTTCTTCTACGGCAGTACGGAAAAAACGCTGGGCAAGCTGCGCACTGTGCTGGCCCGGCAATTCCCGCGCCTGCAGATCGCCGGCACCTATTCCCCACCCTTCCGCCCAATAACCCGGGAAGAAGATGACGAAATCGTCGAGATGATCAACAACTCCGGCGCCAATGTGGTGTTTGTCGGCCTGGGATGTCCGAAGCAGGAGAAATGGATGGCGGATCATCGCGGACGCATCCGCGCGGTGATGATCGGCGTGGGAGCGGCTTTCGACTATCACTCGGGCACGATCAAGCGCGCGCCGCTTTGGTGGCAACGCAACGGCCTGGAGTGGTTGTATCGCCTCGGTTCCGAGCCGCGGAGGCTGTTCATGCGCTACGCGGTCACCAATACCCTGTTCGTCATCGGCTTCATGCGGCAGGTGCTGACGAAGGAGATGTGGGAAAGGCAGTCCCCCGGCTAATCATCGCTGTGCAACGGTCGTGGAGGCCGATCGATGTTGAAAATTGCGCTCGTCACAAACAATCCACCTCCCTATCGGATCCCGGTTTTCGAGCGGCTTGGCCGCATGCCGGGCGTCAATTTCCAGGCCGTGTTTTGCAGCGAGCGTGAACCCAACCGGCAATGGGATCTGCCTCCTCTCCATTTCGATCACGTCTACCTGCGCGAACGCTACACCGAGGTCCAGGGCCGCTACATTCATAACAATCCGGACGTCATCCACGCCCTGAAACGGTTTTTACCGAATGTGGTCGTCACCGACGGCTTCTATCCGACACAACTCTATGCTTTCGGGTATGCACTGGCGCGTGGCATCGCGCACGTCCCTTTCACTGATGGCACCGACATTTCAGAGCGGGGATTGAGCCATGTGCATAAGCTGATCCGCCGTTTCGTGTTTGCGAGGTCACGCGCGTTTCTTTCGGCCAGCGATGGCGGCGATCGTTTGTACCAGGGATACGGCATTCTCGCGCCGAAGTGTTTCCAATCTGCGCTATGCATCGATAACGCAGCGTTTACTCCGGACACTCTCCCGAACGAAAAGCAATTCGATTTCATTTTTTGCGGGCGCATCGAGCCAACGAAGAATCCGCTCTTTGCACTCGACGTCGCTTTGGCGGCAGCGAACAAACTGGGACGCAAGGTCAACATTCTTTTTGTGGGATCAGGCTCGCTCGAGCCCCAGCTGAAAGCGGCTGCGGCGTTACGCCCGGATCTGGCCGAAGCCACATTCCACGGGTTCGCCAGGCAAAGCGAACTGCCCGGCCTTTATCGGTCGGCTCGCCTCTTTCTCTTTCCGACGCTTTATGATGTCTGGGGCGTGGTCGGAAATGAGGCATGCGCCGCCGGCTTGCCCGTGTTGGTTTCGCCTCATGCCGGCATCGCCGGAGAACTTGTGATGAATTTCGAGAATGGGTTTATTTGCAATCTCGACGTCGACCTTTGGGCCAATCGTGCGGTACTGCTTTTGACGCGTGAAGAACTCTGGCAGCATTTCTCCAGGCGCAGTCTTGCTCTGGTAAGGCAATACAATTTCGATAATGCCGCGCTCGGGTTCCTGAACGCCTGCCGCTTCGCCGCATCGGTTCCAGCGCCGCGCGAACGAATGATGCCTGTTTGAAGAACGAAAAAAAAACCGGCGATCGCTCGCCGGTTTTTTCCTGGTAGGGCCGAAACGCCAAACATCCGGCGCATCACGATGCGCCCTACAGGGCTGAGCTACTTAAACTTCCACGCCCGCACATAGTTCACTTCGTACGAGTTGGTCTTGCCTTGCGGAGTCGAGTTATCCGGCGTGCCGCTGGCGCTGCCGAACCACAGGTCCAGCATCAGGTACATCGGGTCGC
>JBBWZW010000050.1:0-2837 GCA_039649305.1 Burkholderiales bacterium | reverse complement strand
TCCGCCCTCGCCCCCAAGTCTTGGTCGGCGCGGGTAAAGTCATCCCTGAAGAACACTGAGGCCGACGCACCGAAGGCCAATGTCATGGTCTGATCCGCGTTGTTCCCGTTGGCATCCGTTGCCCGGATGACGACCTGACGGTTCGCCCCGCCTGAGGCGGCGGTCCTATTGAGCGTGCCGACGCGTCGGTCCGGTCGCACCTTGAACGATGTCGCATCAGCACCGCCCACAATCGACCACGTCACCGGCTTGTCGGCGCTCAACAGGTGCGCGAAGTTAATATTCGCGACGGCTGTGACGGATGCGGCGGACGTGATGGTGGGCGACATCACGTCGAAGGGCGAGCCAGCGAGAAAGGCGTTTCCCCATCCTTCCAACTCCGTCTCCATCACCGCATCAGCATGTTTGGTGATCGTCGGACCTGCGATGCGGAAGACGCTGTTATGGCCCTGCGCAACGAAGACGTAGGTGTCTGGGTCATTATCGGAAATGACCCCGCCCCGAATGAGCACATCGGCGCCGACGACATCGAGCGCGTGGCCGCCGTACACGTAATATTGCATTTGGGCGCCCGTGCCGCCCCGCGATTTCGGGTCGAGCGCTTGACAGTTGATGTTGGTGGTGGAGGGACCCCAGAATTTGTAGTTCACCTTGTTGCCGCGGGCGGTACAATTGACGTTCGTGACATTGGTGCCCTTGTCGTCGTATCCGGCGTCGGTGTTCCCGCTGCTCGTACATTCCTCGCGGCGAATGTTGTAGTTGCCGCGCTCGCTCGCGAACCCGTCGGCGTTCCAAAATCCATCCGCATTGGAATAGTGTGTGTCGTGGCAATTTGAGGCCTCCACCCGACGCATCATGATGTCATGCGCGGTCTCGTTACACTCGACACCGGTCGCGAAATTGGCACCATCCTGACGCCCCGAGTTCAGGGTGATGTCCTCCAAAAGCACGTTGTGGCTGTCGCCACGAATGCGAATGGCGGTTTTTGAAAAACCTGACCCGGTGATGTTCCTGAGGACCGTATCGACGTGCGAGGTGCCGGGATCATGCTCAAGGAAGCGCTGAAAGTTATGGGCGTCACAGTCGCTGACGGTGATCCCTTTGTGCATCGGCGCACTCAGATGGAACGGTTGGCCGGTGCTCTGGAAATCAAAGAACCTGAAGGCAAGATAATCCGCGCCTGGCGTCAGAAAGAAGATGTCCGACCCGACCGACCAATTCCCTACGTTCGTCACAACCTCCGGATCGTCCGGGAGTATCCAATTCGTGCGCGTTCCGGCGATCGTTGCCTTCTTCGGATTGAGCCCTTTGTCAACACCGATGATTGTGACCGGCAATCCAGCCTGGCCTCCCCGGCTGACGTTGACCCGATTGGCCCTCAGCGAATAGGAACCGGCGTCAGCGCGGAGGAAGACGGTGCCGCCAGGTCCAACAGCAGCAATCATGGCGCTGAGCTGCCACAACGACGCAGCGTTTGCCCACCCCTCGCCATTTCTGCTGCCGGCCGGTACCGGCATGATATGACGCGCGTTGGTAGCGCTCGGAGGCGTCTGCGAAACGGCAGCCGCCATCGCGACGGCGGAAGCCGTCCCTGCAGGTCCCGCAAGTGAAGAGAGACCTGCAGCGAGCAGAGCGCGGCGGGTCAAGAGCATTGGCGGGACTCTAACCGATCGGCCCGCCGTCGTGAAGGTCATACGCCGGCATAGGGAACGGGCCGCCGCCACTTCGCGACCACGATCGTCCAGCTCTGAAAGCACAACGAGCTTTGTCGGAGCGGGATCAACGTCGATCAACCTGCCTTCACTGGCATCGGCGTCGCGACGTTTGTTCGGATTTACGAAAATTCGCCGGCCGGAGAACAGGCGGCACGAGGTGTCTCCTTGCGCTCCGGCCCGTTGCGCTTGCCGGACCACTTCGTCCGTGCGCAGCCGACGCTCTGCCCGGTTCAGCACTGCTTGTCTAAGACGGCTCTCTATGCTTGCGTTGTCAAATGTCGAAGCCCTTAAACCTGAAGCGCTGGGTAAAGGCTGTTGCTTCGTTCGGCCTCCGACAGGGAACCGTGGCCTACTTCCTCCTCACAATGCCTCGGCTGATCGGCTCCCGGAGCCGGAAAGTGAAGCGGATGCGCGTTCGCGGGTTATCGCGTCCGATCTGGCTGCGACCGGCGACAAGTGACTGGTTTGTCATGGAAAAAATTTATATCGACCTGGACTACAGCCTGACGCAGTGGCCAGAGCATGAGCATGCTATTCGGGCCCGTTACGAAAGCGCCCTGGCCCGCGGCCAAGTTCCCACAATCGTGGATGCCGGCGCGCATATCGGCCTGGCAACCCTATGGTTCGCGACGCAGTTTCCGCGTGCACGCATCTTGGCCGTAGAGCCCGCTGCCGAGAACTTCGAAATCCTCCGACGAAATGTTTCCCATTATCCGAACATCACCCCGATTGATGCCGCCATATGGGATCGAAAGACTAATGTCCATCTGGTCAACACCTACGATCAGCCTTGGGCATGGGAGGCGTCGGAATCGGATTCTGGCGAGGTGCAGACCGTCACCGTCTCCGATCTGTTGAATCGCGAGCCCAACAGTGTGCCCCTCATTGTCAAGATCGATATCGAGGGCGGCGAGATGGAACTTTTCCGCTCCAACTTGGAATGGGTCGAGCAAACGCCATTGATTGTGTTCGAACTGCACGATTATCTGGGCGGTTGGCGGGGCACGGGGCACGTGGTGTTCTCGGGCCTCACTGCTCATCGCCGTGATTATATGCAGCGCGGCGAGAACATGTTTTCATTCGGTCACCGCGCATCACGGTTCGACTAAGCTCCATTGCTCG
>JBBWZW010000041.1:0-9159 GCA_039649305.1 Burkholderiales bacterium | reverse complement strand
GCGCAGGAATAAGTTGGTCAATTTTGCTGGCCGTAGCGGGCGCGTTGCTGCGTTGCTCGTCGTCGCCCTAGCTCGCTATGGCTCCTCCTCACGCCTTGCACCGCATCCCGCGACGGCCGCCAAATTGCCCAACTTATCCCTGCGCGGTGCCTTATGTCGCATATAACGGCACATGCATTGTTATTCAAGCCTAGGCGCTTAGCGCTTGTTCAGCCGCCGGCGCTGTCCGCTTCTTTCCTGCCAGCGCGGCGAGTGCCGACGCCGTAATGATCAACGCTCCGCCCAGTATCATCGTTTCGGTTACCAACGTGCCTTCGATGATGAAAGACGAAACCGCGGCGATCACGACTTCAATCAGCATCACCACTGCCGTCACATTGGCCGGCAGTTTTGCCGCGCCGTACTGGAGTGCGAGATTGGCGACCAATACCGCGAACCCCAGGCCTGCAACGATAAACAGAATGTATCCATTGAAGACATTGGGCAATTGGATAATGGATACCGAGCTCAACGCGGCGGCAACCGCCCCAGGAATCACGAGGCCGCCGACAAACATCGCGAACGCGCGTCCGTCGCGAGGCCGATCCGCTTCGCGCCGGATCATCACGTTATTCATCGCAAAGGCCATGCCGCCAACCAGCCCGAGCCAATCGGCAAGGCCTGACGGGACAGGCAGTCCACTGCCCTCCGGCTTGAGCACAAGACCAGCGCCGATCAGGGCCAATACGATCCGCAATATCGCCAGCCTGGTAATCGGTTCTCTCAGAAGCAGGCGCGCAAAAAGCACTGCCCAGATCGGCATCAGGTAAAACAGCAGGATGACGCGAACCACATCGCCGATAGCCATGCCCCAGCTGAACGCTCCGTTGGTCACGCCGGCAGCGATCGCAATAATCCACAGGCCGCGCGAATTGATGAACTCCCAAATGGCATTGCGCTTGAACAGCAAAAGCCCGGCGGTCGCGAGCAGAAAGATGACAGTGGTAGACCATAGCGGATGCCAGCCGAGGGCACGAAGCTCTTTCAGCGGCCACCACATGACGCCCCATATAAACGCATTACTGACAAGGCCGATAACAGGCAAAAGGAAAACGTGTTTGTTATTCATTTTTTTAGAAGTTGAACGCATCGTTCGGCGCGGCCCGGACGTTTCTCGCGGGCAGCCGGCATACCGCAGGATGGTATACCATCGCGCGCTCTGGCGTATCGGCAACGGGCGCATAAAAAAGCCCGCCGGGAGGGGCGGGCTTAGTCGCGCCATGGATGGCGCTGTGAGGGGGATGGAGCCGACAATAATCAACACCGCGACTCTCGGTAATTATGCGTCAACGGGTTGTTCCTCGGCATAATCTCTGCTCGCCTTGGGTCGCCTATATTACCAAGCCACCCGGCGGACCATCAGCTTACGCCGACTTGGTCTTTAAGTTAGTCTGTCCCGCCGTGATTACAAGTTGACCTTCGGTGGCGAATGACGATGTCCTTAAAATTGCTCCCACTCTAGCGCACCACGCGGACCTTCATCGTGACAGGGAATGCTTCGCGCTTCGGAAATTGAGGCGGCCGGGGGTAGGCGACCGAAGAAAAACCGGACGCAAAACAAGAGGCGACTTCGTTCTGGGGCTTGACCGCGATGGCGTCCGCCTTCCCGTCGGCTCTGATATCGGCCACCAGTACGAAGGCTTTTGCGTCCGGCTTGGGCGAGCGGGCGATACAGGAACGCATGGTACGAGCGAGATGGCGGCTGTTCCGCTTCAGGAGCCGCGAGCGATACGTTTTGAACAGTTCGTCTTCTTCCGCCTCCTTCGCCAACCGGACCCGGTCTTCAAACGCTTCCGTGGCGGCCGGTGCGACCGTGATTGGCGAGGCGGGATCTCCCTCGGCGTGAAGCGGGCCGGAAAGTGCGACTAAAATCAAGGGGAGGGCGATTGAGGCTGTACGTTTCATATCTGTCGCTGAACAAGTTGAAGAAGGTACTCAGTAGTCATAGCCAACTGCGAGGCCGCCGCCCCAGGCCGTATTGCCGTCTGCAGATCGCCTTGAGACATAAGTCTGCGTCTTCCAGGACCTGTCGAGCTTGTGCACGAAGCATGCGGTCATTTCTCGCCGGCCGGGGCTTGTCGGGGACGCCTTTTCGCGGCAGTCGACGGTGGCGCTTGCGCTGTTGGCGTCGTCTGTCCGGTAGCCCGAACCGAGCGGCATACGGTCCTTATTTTTCGGCGCGTCGGGCGCTGTGCCGCGCAATGGAGATTGGTGGAGGCCGGTCCCGAGCCCCATGCCCATGTCCGGGCTTGAATACCGGGGCTTTCCGCTTATACCGGTCCCATGCCTGAAAGGTGAATCGCTCAACAGGCTGTAGGTGGAAATTTTGTGATGCCGCTTATTCTCGGGGCGCTTCCTGGTCGCCGCACCGTGATTTCCCGTCGCCGCTTTCGCGCCCTCGCGCGGAATGCGTTTCTCTTTGGTCTGGGTGGCTGTGACGGGTATCGTCACATCTGCTCCAAACGCGGCGGTCAAGGGCGGTACGCTGAGCATGCAAGTCACCGTTAGAGCGAGAGCGGGTCGTGTCATCAACATAGCCATTCCCCCACTGAGATGTCGCAATTCTTGGAAAGCGGCGGAAAATTACGCCGGAATGGCCAATGTAGACTAGGTCAACTTTTATTGCTGTAAAGAAACGTAACGCTGTTGTGTCCGGTTGACACCCAAGCACAGATGTTGTGTGGTTGACAATAATGTCACGCCTTTCGCCTCTGCTTTATATCAACGGCCTATGCCGCTTCCGGTATTACCCTGAGCCCAGCTATCGACTACCTGTTGAAGCAAAGGGAGAAAAAATGCTGGCAAACCTGTCGAAGAGAGCAAGGACGCTGATCCTTGCCGGACTCGCGCTCATGGTCGTCGTCGGAACGGTGAACGCCTGGAAGACGGAGCCGCATGTATGGCTGACCTATCAGGTGCAGTCCCCGGGTAAGGCGCCGGTCAGGGTCGAGCGTTGCGGCGATGATGACCCGCGCGAATATTTTTACCGGGTCGGTCCGGACGGAAGGTATTTCAACATCGACTTGTGCTTCAAGGCCGTAGAAAAAAACAGCCTGAAGTTCATCCCGTATTCCACAGACGAAGACGGGACGTCATGGATAGAAGTGAAAAACTCGCCGCAAGTCCGCGCCTATACGCGAACGGTGGCTCGTTCCTTCGTTTTTCCACAGGCTGACCAAAGCGCGGCGCACGCGCTCTGGCAGAAAGAGAAATGGCGGGTCCGTACCGAAAGCCTTGCGCAACTCGCTATTGTCGTGATCTCGCTCGGGCTGTTGTGCTGGCTGTTCGGTTGGATCGCTCGCCGATTTGCCGGTCACACATCAAGACGACGCCGCGCCGGTCTTATTTAGCTGCCGCCCTGTCCCTGCAAAGCTGGCGCGAAGGTTCGTCTTCGCATCGCTTGTCTATGATGTAGTTAACTGCGAATGTCGCCGCGACGCCAACGATCAGCAGCATAACCATCAGCTCGACTATGGTAAGGCCGTCCATACTCTTCATGATTTTCCGGTCCGGCCCCTTAACTGTGGATTCCCGGCCAGGTCCTGTTCAGTGGGCAGCTTGCGCGCAGCGCCCGATTTGACGGCGGCGCTGTCATGCAGTCCGGCAGCGGCCGCACCGGCCGGCTTCTGTCCCTTGCGCGAGCCGAATGCATGTGCGTACGCCCAAGTGAACTCAGCGCCCATCAGGAAAATCTGCGCCGAGTAGTACACCCACACCAGTACCACCACCATGGAGCCGGCTGCGCCGAAGCCGGAGGCTACGCCGCTTTTGCCGATGTAGAGGCCGATCAGGAATTTTCCGATGGTGAACAACATCGCGGTCACCGTGGCGCCGATCCATACATCGCGCCAGGCGATATGTACCCTCGGCATGAATTTATAGATCATTGCGAAGACCGCCGTCGTAAGCCCGAAGCTGACGACAAAATTGACGATCTGCAGCAGTACTTCCCATGCGCCGAACGCAGGCGCCCACCATTTGCCCAATGCGGACACTCCGGCGCTGGCGACCAGCGACACCATCAGAAGAAAACCGATTCCAAGGACCATGCCGAATGACAGCAGGCGCGCCCGCAGAAGCGCGAAGATCCCGGACTTCTGGTCTTTCGCCGGTGCACGCCAGATCCGATCCAGATCGCTCTGCAGTTCGGCAAATACGGTTGTGGCGCCGACGATCAACAGGAGCACGCTAATGATGGTCGCCATGACACTCGTTGCCGGCTTGCTGGCGCTCTGCAGCAGGCCTTGTATCGCCGCCGCTCCTTCCTCACCCATCATGCCTTGCAGCTGCCCGAATATCTCGCCTCGCGCTGCTTCCTCACCGAAGATCAGGCCGGCTATCGAGATCACGATCAGCAGCAGGGGTGCAATCGAAAACATTGTGTAGTAGGCGAGTGCGGCCCCCATGCTTGGCGCATAGTCGTCGCTCCAGGATGTGGCCGCGGTTTTGATCAGCGCCCACATCTGTTTCAGGTTGATTGTCATGCAAAGTCTCCAGAGATATACGGGGGGAATGGCTGACCTGCGCCGGGCACTGCTGAGCTACTTCCTGGAGGAAGCTTGCGCGGGCGAATTCCCCGGTGCCGGTGCTACAGGCTTCTTTTGCGCCTCGGCCAGCAGGTGGCCGCACGGGCTGTCTTCAACGGGCCCCGGGTTGATCAAAGCCAGCAACGCGGCCAATGGCGCAGCCACGGTGCCGAGTGCGACTGCGGCACCCGCCTTGAGTGCTACCACGCCTTTGTCTACGCCGACGTCCGGTTTCTTGAAAGTGCCGCGCACATACAAGGGGGCGCGTAATGAAATGACGCGCAGGCCTTTGCTTTTGGGCCGGATAGAGAGGTCCAGTTCTTCCTTCTTGAGATTGATGGCGCCGTCCACCAGGATGGTGGCATCGTCGGTATCGACGACAAAGGTGCGCGTCTTCATCAGGCCGTCGGTGACAGCGAAATCGGCAGCCATGCAATTGAGTTTGACCTGGTGATCGCCGAACAATTTCGAAACCACCACGCTCCCCACGTTCAGGCCGATGGCTTCGAGAATAAACTTGCTGACACTGCCCTGGCTGATCAGCGCTTTCACCTCACCATTAGCCGATCCAAGCAACGCGGCGGGCGAATTGCCGACGCTGGTCAACTCGGCGTTGCCGTAGATTTCGCCGATGCTGGCCCGCATCTCCTCCACCTTCGGAAACAAAGCCTTGAGCTTGATGCCGCGAGCGGCGATTTTCATTTCCGCCTTTGCCGGATTGCTGAGGCCATCGATGTTGATGTTGGAGGTAAGCTTGCCGCCGGCCATGCCGAAGTTCAGCGGCGACAGCGACAGCACGCCGTTATTGAGCTGCACTTTAGTGAACAGATTATCGATCGGCAGGTCTTCGGAGCGAACGATCTTCGCGCCGGTGATCTGGACCTGGATATCCATTTTGTTCCAACGCTCGGTTTTGAATCGCGCAACCGGCAACACCTTTCCGGGTGGCTGCTTCGATTCGACCCCGCGCTCTTTTTGTGCGGCAGCGGGGTCGGCGCCAAGCAGGGCGCCCAGGTCTTTCAGGTTCAGGTATTGCGAGATGACTTCGCCGCGCAGCACGGGCCGGGGTTTTTGCTGGAGGTATTCCAGTGTGCCGGCTATGTCGCTCGCTCCGACCTTGCCCTTGAATTTTTCATAGCGAAGTTTCGTATCGCCGCGCCCGATCGTTCCGACGATTCTTCCTTCGGTCGAGAACTTCGGCGTTTCAGGCAGCACCAGACCGGTGAATGGAAACAGGTGCGCCATGCTCGCGCCCAGGATTTTTACGTTCAGGTCCAGCCCGCTGAAATGGACCGGATCGGTAAGGGAGCCCCTAGCCGTGATTTCCGATTTGCCGATCTTCAGATCCGCCTCCACCGGATATTTCACGTCACGTTGCTGCAGCGACAGCAGGGCGCCCGCCTTGCCGCCGCCACTGACGGTATCGCCGTTGAATTTGCCGCTGAGTTTCCATTCGACGCCGCCCTCGTTCTTGCCATCGGTCTGCGTATCAATGCGCGCGGTGACGTCGGCTTTCTTGAGGGGATCGACGAACCGCACTGTACCGCGCGTGAGCGAAATGTCGTTCACTTGCACCTGCCACGGCGACTGGCTTTCGCTGTCCTTTTTTTTGAAGGTCCAGTTGTTTTCGCCGTCCTTGCTCAGCTCGAGCGCGATCTCCGGCTCGGTGAGGATGAGGGAAGTGACGCTGATGACTTTCTGGATCAGCGGCAGCAGGTTGATGCTGAAATCGATCTGTTGGACACGCGCCATCGTAGGGCCGGTCGTTGCCCATTCGGGATTGGCGAGCGTGATGTCTTTCGCGCGCAAGTGCGGCCAGGGCACCCAGCGGCGCCAGCCCGAATAGGGTAGTGCCGGCGCCTGCCACCCAAACGACAGGTCACCATTGATGGCAAACGGCCGGCCCGTGGCCTCGCTCACCCGTTGATTGAGCCACGGCTTGACGTGGTTCCAGTCGAAGGCGGAAAGGAGCGCCAGGGCAAGCACAAGCCCCGCCACAATTCCGGCCACACTCCCTATCGTAACTTTTAGTCCGCGTCGCATGCAGTTCTGACAACAGAAGCAGGGCGCGGTTCTTGAATGTGCTTGTCGGACTCACTTAGATGCGATTGAGGCTGACCTGCCTCAATGATTTATTGCATTTTCAGGCGGCCGGTTACCTTCGGCCACAACATCATCAGCACGGCTGACGTCATGAATGCGGCACCGACGTCGACCATCCAGTCGGTGACGCTCGCAGTGCGGTAGGGGAAAAAACTTTGCACCCATTCGTCGCCGGCTCCCATGGCTGCGACGATCAGGAGAGCCTTGAGCGCCTTTTGCCTGGCGCTGCCGTTTGCTCCACTGAAGAGGAGCAGCGCAATCACACTATACGTAACCGCATGCAGTACCAATCCCGTGGCAAATTCGCCGATATCCTTTCGCGCACCGGGAATCGAGCCAAACACCAATACCGCGAGATACAGCATGAAGGCGGCACGGAATTGAAGTTTGCGGTAACGAGGATCATGGATAAGCAATGCCAGCAACGGTCGCATGTCTAAATTGGAAAGTTAAAACGAACCGTGACGATAGCACGAGCAGCGCTGACCATTCGTCGCGGGCGGACAACGCCTGGCTATGGGAGAAATCCGGGAGAGCGGCGCGGTCAGGCCACCGGTGCAATCCAGTCGACTACCAGCACCAGTGCCGCAATGAGCGAAAGGCATAGCCCCGGACGGCGCGCGAGCCAGTCGTCCGGATCCAGGAGGGAGTCCATTGCCCGTCCCGCACGGGATGGTTTGTTGGTGTTCATGATCGTTACGACAACAATCACAAGCGCGAGTTCGGATTTTGTGAAACGCAAGCAGCGAGCCCGCGCCGCGATTTGCGGGTGGCTCTTCTCCGTTACCAGGCGGTTTTAATGTTTTCCGCTCTCGCCGGGGTCCATACCACCGTCGTGCTTTTTGTCTTCTTCTTTATATTCCGGGGCTTTTTTCGAATCAGCCGGCATGGCTCCGGAAGTGCCGCTGGTCCCGGACGTGCCGCTCGTGCCGGAGGCGGACTCCTGTTGACGCGCGGCGATTTCCTGCGCTTTACGCTCGACGTCTGCAGCTTTTTCGGGATCGGTACTAATCCGGATACCGGTGATCGGGTCACCCTCTGTGTATGCCGCGCTAGTGAGCGGCAACAATACAACCAGTACAGCCAATACGCTCTTCATGATCATCTCCTGGATCACCGGGCGAATGCAGCCTGCCCGCATGACCCTCAGAAGTATAGGTGCTGAGCCAACTCGCACAAGAACCGATTTCCTTCACCGGACCTGCGCCGGTCCTAAGTAATGCCCAGTTCCTTGAGGTCTTTATCCGAGCCGGAAAACACACCCTTGATGAATTCGTGGTGTATCTGGAGTTCTATCTCGACTTTTTCTCCGGGAAGGATCTCCTGGTCGACTGTCATCCGAAAATAATTCCCTTCGGAGTCAACCGCCCTGGCGCTGAAATAGGCATCGCCGTCCTTGGATTTCAGGAAAACGCCGAAGCTTTTGCCCAGCTCGTCGTCCGCACCGTCGACTAAAAACACCGCATAGACTTTCTCGGTAGTCATGGCAACCTCGCTCTAAATGAGAAACGCTAGACCGTGCATATACGGTACGGTTCATGTTATTCAAGCCGTTGGCATGAGATAAAATCCTCGCGCAAGGCGAAAAGCAGTGCGAAGCAGAGTCAGTCTGCCGGGCAATTCTTGCCAGCCGGGAACAACTTTCGATATCATTGGTCTACCGCCATACCAGCGAATTCGCCACTATCGTCCAGAGAGAGCCAGCCATGATGTTTGATCAGCAATACCACGAGGAACTGCGGGCCCTTCGTAATCTCGAGAAAGCGGTGCGCGCCTGCGGCCTGCCCGGCGTAATGGTGTCCGGACAGAGACAGCTCGACAGCCTGGCAGCCGCTTTGAATGAAGTCGTAGAGGCACGGAAGACCTCGATCAAGAAGTCCATCCACAAAAAGGTTTAGTGAACGCAGCAGGCGTTCTCCAGCCCGCGCATATCGCCACCTTCATCTCTGCGGAGCCTCTTCAAGCGCAATAAGAGCGCTGATGAAGACGCCTGCAATCAATCCGGTAGCCAGGACACTCAGGACTGACAAAATTGCGGTATACATCGACGCCTCCAGGGTGAAGGTTGTAGCTTGATGTCCCATTACAGCAGCCGTGGGGCGACCCGGAATTGATATCGATCATCTTTCCACCCGGACAGGGGAACTTGCGTCAATTGCTGCTTTGATGGCGTCGGTTCACCGCAACAAATACTTCGTCTGTTGTGTGTAGGTCAATACATTCGCTGCTCCACATTACCGCTGGTTTCTGGTTCCACCCTCAAGGTTTCCGCAACCGGTTCGAGAACCATCTCAACAGGATGGAAGAGGACTATCGGTAGCGAACATCCTCGCGCGCTGCAGCTTTGACCTTAGGCACCGCGCAGGGATAAGTTGGTCAATTTAGCTGGCCGTAGCGGGCGCGTTGCTGCGTTGCTCGTCGTCGCCATAGCTCGCTATGGCTCCTCCTCACGCCTTGCACCGCATCCCGCGACGGCCGCCAAATTGCCCAA
>JBBWZW010000574.1:0-2876 GCA_039649305.1 Burkholderiales bacterium | reverse complement strand
GGATTGCTCGCGGTGGAGTCGATCGGTCATACGCCCGGCCACACGTCCGACGTGCTGTCGGCGGGTTCCGACAAGCGGTTCATCCAGTCCGACGTCACCAACCACCCATCGTTGTTTGTCGCGAATCCGGGCTGGCATCTGATGTTAGATCAAGATCCGGCGCTGGCGGAAAAAACACGCCGCAAGGTCTACGATATGGTGGTCGCAGACAGGATGCGGGTGCAGGGCTTCCACTACCCGTTCCCGGCGAACGGATATGTCGAGAAGGATGGCAAGGGCTATCGCTTGGTGCCTGCGCCGTGGAGCCCGGTGATCTAGGATCCAGCTCGCGCCTTCAGACGGTTTTGTACGCAATATGAGAAGGCCGCCCTGCTGAGGGGCGGCCTTCAATTTTGGCGCGAACGTTGCAATTTTGAACATTTCGCAATTGGCCGAGGTGTCGAAACGTGGACAAAACGCTGTTAAGAGTAGCCGGGAGACAAAGCCTGAAACCGGGGCGTCTCCGCGCGGAAGTTATCGTATCATTGGGAGGACATCACATGGAACTGACACGCCGTCACGCACTCGCCGGAGCCGCAGCGCTCGCCGCCACACCGCTATCGCCCTCCATGCCTGTGAAAGCGGCCGCGCCGGTAGCGGACAAGCAGGCGCCGAGTTTCTATCGCTACAAGGTCGGCGACATCCAGGTCACGGTGGTTTCCGATGGCAGAAATACTTTCCCGTTGGAGGATTCCTTCGTCTCCAATGCGAAAAAAGAAGAAGTCAATGCGACGCTCGAGAAGGCGTTCTTACCGCGCGACATCGTGACATTCTATTTCGCGCCGCTGGTGATCAACACCGGCGGCAAGCTGGTGGTGATCGACACTGGCAATGGCCCGGTGGCGAAGGTGAACAGCAAGGGCGCCGCCGGTCAATTCGCCGACAACCTGACCGCGGCCGGCTTCGATCCCAAGGCCATCGACATGGTGGTGATCTCGCACTTCCACGGCGACCATGTGAACGGCCTGCTGACAGCCGATGGCACGCCGGCATTCCCGAACGCCGAAGTGCTGGTGCCCGCGACTGAGTGGAAATTCTGGATGGACGACGGCGAGATGAGCCGCGCTTCCGGGGGCCGCATGCAGGGCCTGTTCAAGAACAACCGCAATATCTTCGATGCCGGCCTAAAGAAAAAGGTGACCCCGTACGATTGGGGCAAGGAGGTTGCTCCCGGCCTGCTCGCGGTCGAGACTATCGGGCATACGCCGGGCCATACTTCCTATGTGCTGTCGTCCGGCAATGGTAAGGTCTTCGTCCAATCGGATGTGACCAACAATCCGGCGCTGTTCGTGACCAACCCAGGTTGGCATGCGTTCTTCGACCAGGACGGAGATATGGCCGAGAAGACCCGCCGCAGGGTCTATGACATGGTGGTTGCGGAAAAACTGCAGGTGCAGGGCTTCCACTACCCGTTCCCGGGACTTGGCAATGTGGTGAAGGATGGCAGCGGCTACCGGGTGGTGCCGGCGCCGTGGAATCCGACCATCTAAGTTGTTTGACGCGTCTTGGTTACGCGAACCGGTGCTCCACTTCGCGTGAAAACGCTTTGGGCATCTTGACGCCAACCGGGCGCGGCCTTATAGCCGCGCCCATGATCAACGCCGCGACCATTCTCATCGCTCGCCGCCGCCGCCCGTCAGCGGTATGGGCGGATGTCTGCGTTTAAGATTGTCGCCTCTGCCGCCGGATCCGATCCGCGGCATTCCTTTCAAAGCAGCGCGATCTGATCCGGCGGCTCCTCAAGAGCAAGCAGGAGACCGCCATGTTTACCCGACCCGTGTTTGAGCCCGATCGAGCCGCGAGCCTTGCCTTTGTGGACGCGCGCGGCTTCGGCGTGGTCTGCACCTATGACGGCGGCAAGCCGGTCGCATCCTCGCTGCCGTTCTGCCTCGAATATCTGAGCGACGGCACGCCCTGCGTGTCGTTCCATGTCGCGCGCGGCAACGCGCTGGCGGGACTGGCAGACGCCAAATCGTCTTGCAATTCTTCCATGAGACCTTCCTGGCTGCTCGCAGTGAACGGCGCTGATGCGTACGTCTCGCCGCATTGGTACGCCTCGCCGGATCAGGTGCCGACCTGGCTGTATCAGGCCGTGCACCTGTCGGGCCCTGTTCGCACCATGACCGGTCAGGAACTGGCCGACCACCTTGACGCACTCAGCGCCAGGTTTGAAAGCTGGCTGGCGCCGAAGCCGCCATGGACCACAGGCGAGCTGACGGCGGGACGACGCGAAGCGATGATGCAGGCGATCGTCGGTCTGGTGATGACGGTCGAGGAGATCGAGGGCAGCTTCAAGCTCAACCAGCACAAATCCGATGTCGATCATGCGGCCATTACCAATGCGCTGGCTTTACAAGCCGATCCCGGCGCGCAACAGCTCGCGCGCACCATGCGCGCGATGCGGCCGCAAGCCTTCCCGGTCGAAACGGCACAACAGAATGAAGCGGTTATGCTTGAAAGGAGCATGTGATGAGCGCGAAAAAGAAGATCGGCGTTCTCGGCGCGTCCGGCTACACCGGCGCCGATGCGGTGCGCCTGTTGGCGCGGCATCCGAATGTCGAGATCACAGCGCTCACCGCCAACACCCATGCCGGCAAGCCAATGAATGAGGTGTTTCCGCATTTCTTCATGCTGGACTTGCCGCGGCTGACGGAATGGGAAAAGGTCGACTGGACAAAACTCGATGCGGTGTTCTGCGGACTGCCGCACGGCACGACGCAGGAGATCATCGCGGCCGTCATGGCCGCAAATCCGGCAATCAAAATACTCGACATGTCGGCGGATTTCCGGCTGCGCGACATGAGCGTGTACGCGCAATGGTACGGCCACGAGCACCG
>JBBWZW010000567.1:0-8044 GCA_039649305.1 Burkholderiales bacterium | reverse complement strand
GTGTGGAAGATATGGCGCGGGGACTCGCTCTTCGGCTGGTAGAAGATCGCCGAGAAGTCCAGGCCCTGGGCCTTCCAGTGGCCGATCGCCTTCGACTTGTCGAGCAGGTCGGCGCGGCCGATCAGTTCGTCGTAGCTGCGGATTCCCAGCTGCGCCATGATCTGGCGCGCTTCCTCGGCCACGAAGAAGAAGAAGTTCACCACGTGCTCCGGCTTGCCCGCGAATTTCGCGCGCAGCACCGGGTCCTGGGTCGCCACGCCCACCGGGCAGGTGTTCAGGTGGCACTTGCGCATCATGATGCAGCCTTCGACCACCAGGGGCGCAGTGGCGAAACCGACTTCGTCGGCGCCCAGCAACGCAGCGATCACGACGTCGCGGCCGGTCTTGATCTGACCGTCGGTCTGCACGCGAATACGGCTGCGCAGGCGGTTCAGCACCAGCGTCTGCTGCGTTTCGGCCAGGCCCAGTTCCCACGGAGTGCCGGCATGCTTGATGGACGACAGCGGCGATGCGCCGGTGCCGCCGTCATGACCTGCGATCACGACGTGGTCGGATTTGGCTTTCGCGACGCCGGCGGCAATCGTGCCAACGCCGACTTCGGAGACCAGCTTGACCGAAATCGATGCTTTCGGATTGGCGTTCTTCAAGTCATGAATCAGCTGCGCCAAGTCTTCGATCGAGTAAATGTCGTGGTGCGGCGGCGGCGAAATCAGGCCAACACCCGGCACCGAGAAGCGCAGCTTGGCGATGTACTCGGATACCTTATGACCCGGCAACTGGCCGCCCTCGCCCGGCTTCGCGCCTTGCGCCATCTTGATCTGGATCTGGTCGGCGGACGTCAGGTACTCGGCAGTGACGCCAAAGCGGCCGGACGCAACCTGCTTGATCTTCGAGCGCAGGGAATCGCCATCCTGCAGCGGCATGTCGACTTCAACGCGGTCCTCGCCGATCACCGAGGCGAGCGTCTGGCCCTTCTTGATCGGGATGCCTTTCAATTCCATGCGATAGCGGTTTTCGTCTTCGCCGCCTTCACCGGTATTGGATTTGCCGCCGATGCGGTTCATCGCGATGGCGAGCGTTGCGTGCGCTTCAGTCGAGATCGAGCCGAGCGACATCGCGCCGGTGGCGAAGCGCTTGACGATTTCCTTGGCCGATTCCACTTCGTCGAGCGGGATTGCCTTTGTCGGGTCGATCCTGAACTCGAACAGGCCGCGCAGCGTCATGTGACGCCTGGACTGATCATTGATGATCTGCGCGTATTCCTTGTACGTGTTGAAGTTGTTGGAACGGGCCGAATGCTGCAGCTTTGCAATCGCGTCCGGCGTCCACATATGGTCTTCACCACGCACGCGATATGCATACTCGCCGCCGGCGTCGAGTGCATTCGCCAGCACCGGATCGGCGCTGAACGCCAGCTTGTGCAGACGCAGGGCTTCCTCGGCGACTTCGAATACGCCTATGCCTTCGACATTCGATGGAGTGCCCTTGAAGAACTTGTCGACCAGCGACTTGTTTAAGCCGATCGCTTCGAAAATCTGTGCGCCGCAGTACGACATGTAGGTCGAGATGCCCATCTTGGACATCACCTTCAACAGGCCCTTGCCAACCGCCTTCTGGAAGTTGTAGATCGCCTTTTCCGGGGACAACTCGCCCGGCAGTTCCTTCGACATTTCGATCAGAGTATCCATCGCGAGGTATGGATGGATCGCTTCCGCGCCGTAACCGGCGAGCAATGCGAAGTGGTGCGTTTCACGCGCGGATCCAGTTTCGACTACCAGGCCGGTGGACGTGCGCAGGCCTTTGCTCACCAGATGCAAATGGATTGCGGAGGTTGCCAGCAATGCAGGGATCGCGACCTGTTCCGCGTCGAATTTGCGGTCGGAGATGATCAGGATGTTATGGCCCGATTTGACTGCGTCGACTGCTTTCGCGCACAGCGATGCGAGACGCGCCTCAATACCTTCTTTGCCCCATGCAACCGGATAGCAGATGTTCAGTTCATAGGACTTGAACTTGTTGCCGGTGTGCGCGCTGATGTTGCGCAGCTTGGCGATGTCAGCATAGTCGAGTATCGGCTGCGCGACTTCGAGGCGCATCGGCGGGTTGATGTTGTTGGTGTCGAGCAGGTTCGGACGTGGCCCGATGAACGAGACCAGCGACATGACCATCGCTTCGCGGATCGGGTCGATCGGCGGATTGGTCACTTGCGCAAACAACTGCTTGAAGTAGTGGTACAGCGTCTTGTTCTTGTTCGACATGACGGCCAACGGCGAGTCATTGCCCATCGATCCGACGGCTTCTTCACCGGCGGCGGCCATCGGCGCCATCAGGAACTTGAGGTCCTCCTGCGTATAGCCGAACACTTGCTGGCGGTCGAGCAGCGGCAGTTCCGATTTTGCTGCTTCCTGTTCCTGTTCGAGTTCGTCAAGCTTGATGCGGACAGACTCGATCCACTGTTTGTAAGGCTTGGCGTTGGCGTAGGTGTCTTTCAGTTCCTTGTCGTCGATGATGCGGCCGGCGTCGAGGTCGATCAGGAACATCTTGCCCGGCTGCAGGCGCCACTTCTTGATGATCTTCGATTCGGGAATCGGCAGCACGCCGGATTCGGATGCCATCACGACCAGGTCGTCGTCGGTGACGATGTAACGCGCCGGACGCAGGCCGTTACGGTCCAGGGTGCCGCCGATGTGGCGGCCGTCGGTGAAGGCCATCGCTGCGGGGCCGTCCCACGGCTCCATCATCGCGGCGTGATACTCGTAGAAGGCGCGACGGTTGTCATCCATCAGCGTATGGTTTTCCCATGCTTCCGGAATCATCATCATCATCGCCTGCGCGATCGGATAGCCGGCCATTACCAGCAGTTCGAGCGCGTTGTCATAGCAGGCGGTGTCGGACTGCCCTTCGTAAATCAGCGGGAACAGCTTTTTCAGGTCGTCGCCAAGGACGTGGGACTTCATCACGCCTTCGCGGGCGCGCATCCAGTTGAAGTTGCCTTTAACGGTGTTGATCTCGCCGTTATGCGCAATCAGGCGATACGGGTGAGCCAGCGGCCATTCCGGGAAGGTGTTGGTCGAAAAGCGTTGGTGCACCAGCGCCAGCGCGGAGATGCATCGCGGATCCTGCAGGTCCTTGTAGTACACACCGACCTGGTCTGCCAGCAGCAGGCCTTTGTAAACGACGGTTCGTGCCGACATCGAGGGCACGAAGAATTCTTTGCCGTGGATCAGGTTGAGCGCCTGAATCGCATGGCCGGAGGATTTGCGGATCACGTACAGCTTGCGCTCGAGCGCATCGGTCACCATGATGTCCGCGCCACGACCAATGAAGATCTGACGGATTACCGGCTCTTTGGCGCGCACCGTTGGCGACATCGGCATGTCCAGGTCGAGCGGCACATCGCGCCAGCCGAGCACAACCTGGCCTTCGGCCAGGACGGCCCGTTCGATCTCCTGTTCACAGGCGATGCGGGAAGCGTGTTCCTTTGGCAGGAAGACCATGCCAACACCGTATTCACCGGGCGGAGGCAACGCGATGCCCTGCTTCGACATTTCCTCGCGGTAATACTGATCGGGAATCTGAATCAGGATGCCCGCGCCGTCACCCATGAGTTTATCGGCGCCGACAGCGCCCCTGTGATCCAGGTTCTTCAGGATAAGCAGGCCCTGCTCGACGATCGAGTGGCTCTTTTTACCTTTGATGTGGGCGATAAAACCAACTCCACAGGCGTCGTGTTCGTTGGATGGATCGTAAAGACCTTGCGCGTGCATACGGCATTCTCCGCTACTTATTGGGATTGAGCCTGAAGGATAGTGCAGCGCAACAGATTGTTCAACCAAAAAAAAGAGGGTCAGAGTCGTTTTATTTCGCGTTTATTGTTTGGCAACGTTAAAAAGGGACGGAGTCGAAGTATTTGATAAGAAACTGTTTTCGCTTGAACGTCGTGTAATTGCGAACATTACTAAGGAAGCCGGGCCGGCCGCCCTCTTTTCGCCGGCTGGACCCGTCGGTTGAACGTTTTTTCGAGTTGCGCTTTATATTTGTCGGAGCCCAGCGCCCATCCCTTTCGGGTGGCCTCGGTGACCGCCAGGACTTCATCAGCTGTGAGCCCCTGCTCGAGCAAATTACGATACGCGGCCTCACGGCTGAATGGGGTATTGCCGAGCGCCCAATACAGCGCATGGTCGGTAATTACCGGGTTGAGATGGATACCGACATGGTGCGCGTAGCTGGTCCATGGATAGTCTTGGGGAGCATAGGCAAGTCCGGTCCGTACCGGATTGAGCTCGATGTAAGCGCTGCACGCCATGAAATATCGCTCGGATTCGATGACTGTGGCCTTGTAGCGCCCCTGCCATAAGGTTCCCGAACGGCTGTACTTTTGGTTGAAATAGGGGACATAGTGACGGCCAATCCACTGCATCATGCGCCCCAGGCCTGACTCATCCGATGGCGTTGCCAGTAAATGCAGGTGGTCCGGCATCAGCGCGTAGGCGTGTATCGCTACCTTGAACTGCCGGGACGCCTCGCGTAGCCACTTCAAGAAGATGGCGTGGTCGTCAGCATCGCGAAAGATTTGCTGCCGGTCGTTCCCGTGCTGGATGACGTGGTGCGGCTGGTTTGGAACGATAAGACGAGGAAGCCTGGCCATGGCGCTGAAAAGAAAAATACGATCGGTTGAACGCTGATTTTACTCCGACCCCATTTATCCGTGCCAACTATTCCGCTTCGAGTCGCTCCGGGAAGATCACAAGGTTCTACGAGCCCACGCCGGTTCAATCCGGCGCCGTTGCTCCATTGCCAACATCAAAAGTGAGCGCAATTCGTTCAGGGGCCCGATTTCCGCCGCATCGATTTTCTGCGGCGGCATCGACAAATCCCAGTCGCCGTAAATGAAGCCAACCGGCTGCCGATTAACGGCAAGCGGGAGGACCATGAAGCTGCGCACCTCCGGCAGCGCCTCTTTCCACCAGCGCGGCACTTTGTTAACAAAATTCGCGGCCTGTGCGTGCTCGACAAAAATCATCTTGTCGCTGGCCAACGCGGCATGAAACACATCCGGCTGATAGGCGTCGTCAAATACCAGGCGCGGCATCAGTTCCTGCACGCCATCGCCGAACCACATCCGCGCGGCATATTGCGATTGTTCCTGATTACGCAGGAAGGCAACCGTCCGCCTGAAGCCCAACCCCTGATAAATCGCTTCCAGCGCCATCGTGATCAGCTGGCCCATGCTGGCGCTGGGCGAGGCGTCGCGCACGTCAGCTACGCCCCGGGCAAGGATATCCGCAGCGTCTGGCGGCTTGCCCGATGGCTGGTGCGGGTCGGCTCTTGAATCGGTTTCGGCACGCCTGGTCGGGCGCAACACCGCCAAATCTTCTTCGACTGCGATGTTTTTTGCGGCGTCGACCGCAGCCAGCACGTCGGAAGCACCGAGACCAAGCATATCGGCATAATCGCCTGCAAGCGCTGCCAGTTTCCCCGCACCGGATCCATCCTCTGCGGAAAGCGCGACCGCACAATGCGACGACAACGTGGAGACGGCTGCAAGCCAGTCGGCATGGTCGAGCGGTTCCCCGACCGGGATCGGCGGCATGTCCTTCAAGGTATTGATCAGCCGTTTCGGCAGGCCCCATTGCTGTGCAGCCAGCCGCCCGACTTCATTCAGGCCCAGGCCCAGTACTTCGCGCGCAGCCTGCTCGTGATCGCCGCCGGTTCGAGCGCAATGCTCTTGTATTGATTGCCACTGCTCGGGCATATAAAAAGTCACCATCATGCGGCCCAGCGGATGCAGCATCGAGCACACCACCGCCTCTTCCGCATCCCGGATGCCTGCCGACGAGGCGACATGGCGCGCGATGTGCCCCGCAAGCACGGCAATCTCCATTTCACTTCGTGCGTTGGCCACGCCACTGGAAGCGGACGACAGTCCGTCGATCAGCTTTAAACCCAGTGCGAGGTGGCCGATGGTTTCGGTTCCGAGCACCATGACCGCTTTCGAAATGGTATTGATCCCTTGCCCGAATACCGAATACATCGCGCTATTGGCCAGCCGCAGTACTTTTTGCGTCAACGCCGGGTCGGATAATACGGTCTGGGTCATGCTGACTTCGCGATTGTCGGTGCCGCACATGGCGCCGATGATCGCACTGACCGCTTTGGAAAAACCGGGGAGGTCGCCGCGCTGCCGCACCTGCGACCACAACAGGTCCATGCTTTTCTTTGCGTCAGCGGGTTCTGGCCCGGGTTCCAATTTATGTTTAATCATGCGACCTCATCCTGCACACTAAGTAGTTTTGACTGCACCGGATTTACTGTCGTAAGCAGATCTACTGCGTCCTCCGGCAACAGCGGCCGCCCGGTGAGATAGCCCTGGATCAGCGGGCATCCATGCGCCGCGAGGAACTCGAATTGTTCTTCCGTCTCTACCCCTTCGGCCACGGCCGTCAGACCCAAGTGATTGGCAAGGCTGAGAATGGCATTGCATATGGCGGCATCCTTGACCGAGCCGGGCAAGTCCTTGATGAAAGTCCGGTCTATCTTCAACGTGGCAATCGGGAATCGCTTCAGGTAGCCAAGCGACGAATAGCCGGTGCCGAAGTCATCGATCGCGATCCGAACCTTGCGCGCAGCCAGCGCTGTCAACAAAGCTTCCGCATGATCGGGATCCGACATCAGGATGCCTTCGGTAATTTCCAGCAGCAGTCGTTCTCCTTGCAGTCCGGACAACCGGATTGCTTCCTCGACGATGCCGATGAACTGGTCATTGCGGAATTGCCGCGGGCTGACGTTGACGGACACATAGAGCGGCCGGCCGGCCGCCTCTTCGAAACGCCTGATCTGGACGCAGGCGGATTTCAGCGCCCACGCACCGAGCAGGTTGATCAGGCCATTGCTCTCGGCCATGGCAATGAACTGCGCCGGCGGGACCAGTCCCTGCCCCGGTCGCATCCAGCGCATCAGCGCCTCGAAGCCTTCTATCTGCCTCGTCCGGGTATCGATGATAGGTTGATACTGCAAAAAGAATTCGCCGTCCCTGACCGCCTGGAACATGGCGGCTTCCATCGAAACGTCGTGCTCGCGCTGCGCGAACTTTTCATGGCTGTATACGACGCAGCGTGCCTTGCCGGTTTCTTTCGCCCGGTACATTGCCGTGTCCGCGTTCGCGAGAAGTTTTACTTCGCTGTCCCCATGTTCAGAAAAGACCGCAGCACCAATGGAGACGCCTACATACAGCGTATGGCTGTGTATTTCGAAGGGTAACTGCATCGCGGAGATCAGCCGGCGTGAAATTACCTGAATATCCGGTTCCTCCGCTGCGCCCGGCAATACCGCAACGAACTCGTCGCCGCCGACCCGCGCCAGGGTGTCACTCTCCCTGAGCGTATCGGACAGTCGCATTGCGGCCACCCGTAGCAGAGCATCGCCGACCGCATGGCCGAGTGCGTCGTTAACTTTCTTGAATCCATCGAGATCCAGCACCGCAACCGCAAATCCTTTCCCGGTCCGACGGGCCTGCGCGATGGCGATGCGGATGCGGTCCGACAGCAACGAGCGATTGGGCAGTCCTGTTAGCGGATCATGCGTGGCCATGTAACGCAGCCGCTCTTCGTTCGCCTGCTGGCTCGAAATGTCACGCCCTACCGCCAGCAATTCGAGCGTGCCCCGTTCGGTCTGGTAAGCCGTCAACTGCAGTTCGATCCATAACGCGGTAGCCAGCGTTTTTATGCGCAGGTTGGCGCGTACGGGCTGCAGCGACTCGAGGGACTGCGACATGGCCGCGAGGAGAGCCGCATGGTCTTCTGTCTGAATCAGTGCGGCAAGACGCTGGCCGACCAGAGGCGTGCCCAGGCGGATCAGCTCGGCGGCGCGAATGCTTGCATGGAGGATTTCGCCTTCGGCGCTCAGCCGGAATACTGCATCACCGGCAGCCTCCATCAGGCTGTCCAATTGTGCATTGACTGCGTTGTCATGCCGATCACGGCGTCGGGAAAAGTTTATCAATTGTTCATCTTGACGAGGATATGGAGAGCCAGACCATGCCAAC
>JBBWZW010000522.1:0-9788 GCA_039649305.1 Burkholderiales bacterium | reverse complement strand
GCGGACGTAGCGGGATGCGATGCAAGGCGCGAGGAGGAGTCATAGCGAGCTATGGCGACGACGAGCAACGCAGCAGCGCGCCCGCTATGGCCAGCAAAATTGTGCAAGTTATTCCTGCGCGGTGCCTTAATACCGCGGATCGATTGAAAGAGTGGCGTGCGCGCTTGAGAGTGCCGCCCGTTTTCATTAAACTCTGTTCCGTATATCGGAAAAGGAGTTGTACAAGATGCAATCGAAAGTGAAACCCACCAAATCGCAGGGTGCGCCGCAGGAAAAAACGCGACTGTCTTCCGTTGCGAACGCGATTCGTCTGATCAAGACCTTCTCGGACGATGACTACGAGATCGGCATCAGCGATCTGGCCAAGCGTTTGCTGCTGCCGAAAAGCACCGTCCATCGTCTTGCCACCACGCTGATCGACGCGGGCTTGCTGGAACAGAATCACGAGAACGGCAAATACCGGCTCGGCCTGGTGGTGTTCGAACTCGGCTCCCTGGTACGCCGCAAGATGGATTTCTCGAGTGAGGCCAAGCCCTTCCTGATGACCTTGCGCGAAAAGACCAGCGAGACAGTGCACCTCGCCATCCTCGACAACAACAGCATTCTTTATGTGAACAGCCTGGAGAGCAAACAGGCGATCCGCATGACCATGGACGTCGGCGTGCGCAAACCGGCCTATTGCACAGCGGAGGGCAAGGTGTTGCTGGCGTTCCAGACGCCGGAGGCACTCGATCGCATCCTGGCGGGCAAACTGAGCGAGCGTACGCCGCACACCATCATCGATACGGAGTCGCTGCGCCAGGAGTTGGCCACTATAAGGATGCGCGGTTATGCGATCGACGACGAGGAAAGCGAGCTCGGCCTGCGTTCGATCGCGGCGCCTGTACGTGATTACAGCGGCAATGTGATTGCAGCAACCAGCGTCGCCGGCCCCGCACAGCGCCTGACGAAAAAAGTATTGCTGGCCTACGCGCCCGATGTCATCGCCGCCGGTGAAGCCGTTTCGCAGCGGCTCGGCTATCGCCCCGCACGTTCCCAACGGATGGCATGAATGGGTGAGGCAGCGCGACGGAGATCCTGTGCGGCCTGTTCCTTGCAGTCCGTGCAATTCCGTCTTTGCCGACGCGATGGCTGCCGGACCATGCGTCCGGCCATCGCGGTTCGTTGCATCCATCCTGATTGCGACTCTACATAAATAAAACACAGTAATTGGACTCGGAGATTAGACGCACAATGTTCAATATCACCCTTGCCGGCACAGAGCAGCAATTCGAATGCGCGCCGGACGACACTATCCTTCGAGCCGCGCATCGTGCCGGCATCGGCCTTCCCTATGAATGCAATGTAGGCTCCTGCGGGACCTGCAAGATCGAGCTGGTCAGTGGCGAGCTCACATCGAACTGGCCAGAAGCGCCTGGACTGACAGACCGCGACCGTACGCGCAATCGCGTGCTCGGTTGCCAGTCCCGTCCCAACGGCGATTGCACAGTCAAGGCGCGCGCAGCGGAGCAATACCTGACGCCGAACCGCCCGCTCCGCACCGAGGCGGCACTGATCGCGACTCGCGACCTCACGCATGACATACGCGAATTCCAGTTCAAGCTCGAGACGCCCATCGATTTCCTGCCGGGTCAGTACGCGTTACTGTACACCCCGAGCCCGACCGGACCACGCGCCTATTCGATGTCCAACATCGCACAGGGTGACGGCGTCTGGCATTTCCAGGTGAAGCGTGTCCCCGGCGGCAGCGGCAGCGGCGCGTTATTCGACCACGTGAGCGTCGGCGATACGCTGATGGTGGACGGGCCTTACGGCCTGGCTTATCTGCGTCCCGACAGCCCGCGCGACATCGTGCTGATTGCCGGTGGTTCCGGACTTGCTCCGATGATTTCGATCGCCCGCGGTGTGGCGGCGAATCCGGCCATGGCTACGCGCAAGGTTCACTTCTTTTATGGCGGACGCGGACAACGCGACATCTGCGGCGAAGACATGCTGTGCGAGTTGCCCGGCTACGGACAGCACCTGTACTTCCATCCCATCATCTCCATGCCGGCGCAGGACGACGGACAGCAATGGGCGGGCAAGATCGGCTTCGTCCATGAGCTGGTGCTCGAAGTGCTGGGCAAGTCGCTCCCCGAGTTCGAGATTTATTTCGCAGGCCCGCCGCCTATGGCGCAAGCAGTACAGCGCATGCTGTTTGAAGAAAAAGTCCCTGGCGGCCAGGTGCACTACGACGCATTCTATTAATCCGGCCCGCGGCCTGGATCGAACAAACACGGGAACACAGCTATGTCGGACAACGATCAAACACCGAAGCGCGGTCATAACCTGACCGACCATCAGTACGGCGAAGGCTTCGACCATGTGCACGAAGAAGGCGAAGACGCCGATCACGATCACGACGATTTCACGACGGACGGGCCGCTGGAAAGCAATCCGATCTGGCAGCAGGACAACGTATCGCTGGTCAGCGTCGGCATCGACATTGGCTCATCCGGCACCCAGGTGATCTTCTCGCGCATCAAGCTGCGCAGGATGGGCGAGGATCTGTCCAGCCGCTACTTCGTCGTCGCGCGCGAGACGTTGTACCAGTCGCCGGTTGCGCTCACTCCGTATTCCAGCGAGACCCGTATTGACGAAGGCGCGCTCGGCGCCATCATCGATGAAGCCTATTTTGGCGCCGGCCTGCACCCCGACAAGATCGACACCGGCGCGGTGATTCTTACCGGTGAAGCGCTGCGCCGCGAAAACGCGCAGGCGATTTCGGACCTGCTGTCCGACCAGGGCGGCGAATTCGTGTGTGCGACCGCCGGCCACCACATGGAATCGATGCTTGCCGCTTATGGATCCGGCGCCGCACGCGCGTCGCATGAGGCCGGCAAGCGGATACTCAATATCGATATCGGCGGTGGCACTACCAAGCTGGCAGTGGTTGAGGCCGGCAAGGTCGTCGGGACCGCCGCGATCCATATCGGCGGACGCTTGATGGTGGTTGATGCGACCGACAAGATCACGCGGCTTGATCCGGCGGGGCGCTATCACGCCAGCCAGGCGGGCTTTGATTTCAATCTGGGCGACCGCGCCGACAGGCATACGCTGCAGCATGTGGCGGACTGGATGGCCGATGCGCTGATTTCGGCGATAGGCGGAAAGGGCATGTCGCCGGAGGTGGAAGACCTGTATCTGACCGACCCGCTTGCCGGCTTCGGTCCGATCGAAGGCATCATGTTCTCCGGCGGCGTCGCGGAATACGTCTATCAGCGCGAGTCGCGCGACTTTGGCGACATGGGCAAACTGCTCGGTGGCGCCATCCGCCGCAGGCTCGATTCAGGCGCATTGCCATGGGAGATGCTGCCGGCCGGCGAGTGCATACGCGCCACCGCATTGGGCGCATCCGAGTACTCGGTGCAGCTGAGCGGGAATACCACTTATATATCCAGCCCGGGCAGTCTGCTCCCGCGCCGCAATCTCCAGGTCTTGCAGCCGGCTTACGAATGCGGTACGGAGATCGACCCGGAGCAGTTGGCGCAGGCGATCGGTTCGCATTTCAAGTCTTTCGACCTGGTCGAGGGCGAGAACGATGTGGCGCTCGCATTCCGCTGGAAAGGCATGCCCTCCTACCAGCGTATTTCGGCTTTTGCCGGCGGCATCCTGAAGGGCATGCATAACACGGTTGCCAAAAAACAGCCGCTGTATCTCATTTTCGACGGCGACCTGGCCCACACGCTGGGAGCAATGTTGCGCGAAGAAATGGGTCTTGAAAGCGAGCTGCTGGTGATCGATGGCGTGGTCCTGATGGACTTCGATTACATTGACCTCGGTCGGATCCGCCTCCCATCACAAACGGTGCCGGTGACAGTGAAGTCCCTGGTATTCAGCCAGGATCCGCGCACGCCGCTGGGCAACGCGCGCACCGATCTCAAGTATCGACCCCATGTGCATGAGCATGGCAGCCATGTGCATGGCCACCATCATCACCACGGCCGTCATCACCATCACGGCCACAGCCATGACCACGACGGCCATGAGCACGGCGACGGCCCCGGACAGCATCAACACGATCATGGGACGGTAAACCGAAGTTAACCTGCCAGGCACGGACAGCTAAAACAAAAACAACAGCGTCCGGCACGTAAAAAAGATTTAGAAGGAGACAACGTGCTAACAGTAAATGAACAAAAGCGGCTGCTGGTCGAGGCTATCCTGATGCTCGAGCGCGCCCAGGTGATCGATTTCAACGGGCATTTCAGCGCCCGCATGGCCGGCACCGACCATATGCTGATCAATTCCGGCAAGTCGGTCCGCAGCGCACTCACGGTGGACGACATCGTGACCATCGATTTCGACGGCAACCTGGTCGAAGGCGACGCCGTTCCGCCGATGGAATTCCATATACATTCCGAAATCTACCGCCGTCGTCCCGACGTCAATGCGGTAGTCCATACCCATCCCCTCTGGTCCACGCTGTTCAGCATGGTTGGCCGTCCGGTAGAGCCGGTCATCATGCAAGCAGCAGTGCTGGGCGCTATCCAGCAATTCCCCAAGACCGCATCCATCAACAACAAAGGCCTCGGTGAAGAACTCGCCGCAGCGCTCGGCGCGCACCGGGTCGTCATGCTCAAGTCGCATGGCTCGGTAGTGGCCGCGGAAGGCATCCTCGAAGCCTTCGTACTGGCTTTCTATTTAGAAGAGACCGCGCAGCGCCAGCACCTAGCCTCGCAGATAGGGACGCCGGCGGTGCTGTCAGCCGAACAGGTCGAAGTCATCAGCCGCAATTTGTGGAAACCGAATTTGTTGCAAAAGGTGTGGGATTACCACCGGGCCAAACTCGAGCTCTGAAACCCACCGTTTGAAGCGTCGACGGAAGGTGTAACGACAGGCCGCACGTAGTGAAAACGCCTTATTTACGCCGAGAAACCTAAAGTAGATCAATTTCTGTTGACAGAGGTAAAACAGGCCGGTAAATTCGTTCCGTCTTTCTATGTAGACCGACGTTCCACATAGCGGAACACATAACTGCCGCAGAGCAGGTAAAAAAGAATTCATAAATCAAGCGTAAAAACGCTGAAGCAATTCGAAGGAGACGCTCTAATGGAAGCAGTAGGAAAACTCAACGTTCAACCCACGGACAAGCCGCCCCTGTGGCGACGCATCGATCTGAAATGGGTGATCATCGGCGTTTGCGTAGCCTGGGTCGCTTACCTGGCATTGATGCCCCTGGGCTTCCTGGTATGGCAGAGTTTCTTCACCCCTGAAACCGCAACGAAGCCGGCGGTATTCACCTGGCAGAACTATGCCTCTGCATACAGTAGCGTCGAAACCCTGCACCTCTTCAACAGTTCCCTCGTCTTCGCCGCAGGCACCGCTACTTTCGCGTTCTTCGTCGGCACCCTGCTGGCCTGGATGAATGAGCGAACCAACACCCCGTTCAAGTCACTGTTCTTCGCGCTGTCTATCATCCCGCTGATCATTCCCGGCATCCTTTTTACAGTGGCCTGGATCCTGCTCGGCAGCCCGAAGATCGGTATCCTCAACCTGCTGCTGCAGAGTTGGTTCAGCACCGATTACGTGTTCTTCAACGTGTATTCGATGTGGGGCATGATCTGGGTAGAAGGCCTGCACTATTCGCCGATGGCATTCCTCATCATGACCGCGGCGTTCCGCTCGATGGATCCGTCCCTTGAAGAGTCCGCGATGATGAGCGGCGCCGGCATCGGACAGATCGCATGGCGCATCACGCTGAAACTCACGTGGCCGGCGATTTTCGCGACCTTCCTGATCCTGTTTGTGCGCGCCATCGAATCGTTCGAGGTGCCTGCACTGCTTGGCCTGCCGGTCGGCATCCAGGTATTTACATCTGCCATCTATCAGGCAATCCACCAGTACCCGAGCAAGATCGGCCTGGCATCGTCTTATGCGGTGACCCTGCTGCTGATCACCACCGCCGGTATCTACTTCCAGTCGCGCCTGTCCAGCCAGGGCAGCAAGTACTCGACCGTGACCGGCAAGGGCTATCGTCCACGTGCGATGGACCTCGGAAACTGGCGTTACCTGACCGCTGCGATCTTCATCGTCTACTTCCTGCTGATCGTGATCTTGCCTTTCGCGGTCCTGGTCTGGTCGTCGCTGCAGAAGTACTACGCCGTTCCGTCCATGGCAGCCATGAAGACGCTGACCCTCGACGCCTACCGCTTCATGTTCAACTACCCGACCCTGGCCACCTCGGTCTGGAACAGCTTCATCCTGGCAGTCGGCAGCGCCACCATCATCATGCTGGTTACTTCGGTCATCTGCTGGATCGTGGTGAAAACCAAACTGCCGGGCCGCTGGCTGCTGGATAACCTGGCGTCGCTGCCGATGGTGTTCCCGGGCCTGGTTTTGGGTCTCGCCATCATGGTGTTCTACCTGAACTTCGACATCGGCATCTACGGCACGATGTGGATCATGTTCATTGCGTACGTCACACGCTTCATGCCTTACGGCCTGCGCTATAACACGACCTCCATGCTGCAGATACACAAGGAGCTGGAAGAGTCGGCCGCAATGAGTGGTGCCTCGTGGGGCACATCCTTCCGCCGCATCATCCTGCCGTTGCTGAAGCCGGGCCTGCTGGCGGGCTGGATCTACATCCTGATCGTGTCGATCCGCGAGCTGTCCACATCCATCCTGCTGTACAGCCCCGGGACGGAAGTGATCGCGATCCTGATCTGGGAACTGTGGGAGAACGGCCAGTATGTCGAGCTCTCGGCCCTGGGTGTCATGTTCATCATTGCCCTGTTCATCCTGGTGATGATCGCGCAGATGCTGGGCAAGAAATTCGGCATCAAAGAATAACAAGACAGACCAATAGAAGATTCTGGAGACAACTATGCTGAGCGTAAAAAACCTCTATACCGAGTACCCGAACGACAAGGGCCAGATCGTCAAGGCCGCGCAGAACATCACCTTCGATGTACCGGAAGGAAAACTGTTCACGCTGCTCGGCCCGAGCGGATGCGGCAAGACCACCACGCTGCGGTCGATCGCAGGCCTCGAGCGCCCGAAGTCAGGTGATATTACCGTCAACGGCGTGGCGGTTTACTCGTCCGCGAAGAACGTGTTCATCGCGCCGAACAAGCGTAACTTCGGCATGGTGTTCCAGTCCTATGCGATCTGGCCGCACATGAACGTGTTCGAGAACGCCGCGTTCCCGCTCCATGTGGGCTCCCGCAAATTGAACAAGAAGCAGATTGAAGACCAGGTGATGCGCGTGCTGACCGCTGTGGGTCTCGAACAGTATGCCGGACGCGAAGCGACCAAGATGTCGGGCGGCCAGCAGCAGCGCCTGGCGCTGGCGCGAGCACTGGTAATGGAGCCGAAGCTGCTGCTGCTGGACGAGCCGCTGTCGAACCTGGATGCCAAGCTGCGTGAGCGCATGCGTTTCGAATTGAAACGCATGCAGCGCGAACTCAAGCTGACCACCATTTACGTTACGCACGACCAGGGCGAAGCTCTGGCGCTGTCCCACGAGATCGCGGTCATGAGCGAAGGGCAGATCATCCAGATCGGTTCGCCGCGCGATATCTACGAGCGGCCACGCAACAAGTTTGTTGCCGACTTCGTCGGCCTCACCAACTTCATCGAGGGATCGATCGAGGCAGCGGAGGCGACACCGAGTGCTTATCGTGTGAATTCGACCGTCGGCAAACTGAGCGTCACGTCACTCGACCAGTACGGGATCGGCGAACGCGTGCTGATTTCGGTGCGCCCGGAAGATGTCGAACTGTGCACCTCGCGCCCCGAAGGCGTGAACGTCATTGAAGCCAAGGTCCACCTCAAGGTGTTCCTGGGCGAATACATGGATTACCAGGTCAAGGTTGGCGATCGGGAGATCCTTGCCAGGGTCCACCCGTCGATCAATGCATCGGTCGGCGATACGGTCTACCTGCGCCTGAATCCGGAGAAGTGCATCACTGTGCAGGACGACGCCAGGCTGCAGAAGGCCGCGTGATTTCGACCATGAAATCAATAGGACTCGTTGGCGCCGGACGCATGGGGATGCCGATTATCGGTCATCTTCATCGCGCCGGTTTCAAAGTGCTGGTCAGCGAGCGGAATGTGGCGCGCCAGGCGGACGTCGAAGCGCGCGGCGGCAAGTGGTGCGCAGAGCTGCAACGCCTCGCCTCCGCCTCCGACGCAATTCTGATCTGCGTCGGTTATGACAGCGAAGTACGCGAACTGCTCAATGCCGAGGGCGGACTGCTAGATCACGCGCGGCCCGGCACCATCATCGCGGTGTTGAGCACAATACATCCGAACACTGTGAAGGAACTCGCGGAGCAGGCGGAAGCCCGCGGTGTCCACGTGGTCGATTCGACAGTGTGCCGCGGCGGCAGGGCGGCGGACGAGGGCACCTTGCTGTCGTTTGTCGGCGGAGACCAGGACGTAGTCGAACGCCTGGCGCCGGTGTTGTCGGCTTATTCGTCGGATGTGGTGCATAGCGGCGGCATCGGAACTGCCCAGGTATCCAAAGCGGCGAACAACCTGATTTTGTGGGCATGCCTGGTTGCCAATCATGAAGCACTGGCGCTGGCGCAACGCTACAACGTGGACGTGAGTGCCCTGCGACATGCGCTCCTGACCAGCAGCGCAACCAATGGCGCGCTCGAAAACTGGGGCAAGCAGTCGATGGCATGGGCGGAAGACGACATGGAAATCGTGCAGGAGATGGCGCAGCAATGCGGAATCTCTCTGCCGCAGACGGGGCTGGTGCGCGAGATTTGCCGCTCACTGAAGCCACGCCGCTATGAGCTGGACAAGTACGGAGTCTGACTCCGCACGCGAGCAACAGGCGGAAACGATCAACCTGAGGAAGAGAAAAAGAGGAGCGCAACATGAGCAACGAATCGCATTACCACAGCAACAAGAACCGGACCTTCGTTCGCGCCATCGCGGGGCCGTACAACCTGAAGGACGAGCTGACACGCCTGCGTGCGCAGCCGCGTGTACGCAAAGGCAAGGAAATCAAATTTACCGACGGCCCGCAGGCATTCAGCCGCCACTATGTCGAGCCGAAGGACGGCATCACCCAGACATTCCATATCCACCTCGAAGAATACGGCCCCGGCGGCAAGTCGCAGAAGCATGGCCATGTCAATGAAGCCGCGTTTTACATCCTGGACGGCGAAGGCTACGAGATCCACGACGGCATCCGCTATGACTGGAAGGCCGGCGACATCGCCATCGTTCACAACAACTGCGTGCACCAGCACTTCAATGCTTCGTCGGATAAACCGGCGCGCGCGCTGGTCATCAAGACCAAGCCGATGTACCTGTTCATGAACATGCTGTTCCAGTACCAGGTGGAAGGCCGTGAGACAACACCGGCGCCGGGCGGCGAAGGATTCCAGGTCCGGCAATACGAAGACGATTACAACCACGGCGTGTAACGCACGGCGTGTAACGTACGGCGTGTAACGCAGCGGTTGTAATTCAAGGATAACGAGAGAAAGAGGAGAAGCAAATGGCTTGGGGCGAATCAAAAGTATGGATGAAGGGGGCGGCAAACCAGAGTCTGTATCAGGAATTGCTGGATGATGCGACGGCGGCGCCGGCGCGTAATGCGAAACGCAAGAAGGTAGTGCATCCGGAAGAAATGCCGTGGGAGCTGTCGCCGCAGGGTCTGCTGAAGCATCTGCTCAACGAGAAGATGAACACGCGCATGGAATCGGTGGATGCGTACATGCAGATCATCCCGCCGGACAGCCGTTCGGGCAAGCATCGTCATCTGGCGGAAGAGTGCGTGTACG
>JBBWZW010000505.1:0-6897 GCA_039649305.1 Burkholderiales bacterium | reverse complement strand
TCGGACTACTGCTTGCCATATTGATATCCCGGTACGTAACTGTACCGTTCGGGTCGATGGTGTCGATGTTGTCACCAAAGGCAAACTATCGTCCTGATCTCACCTTCCCCCTTGCAGGGGAAGCCCTGGATGGGGGTAGGGTGCCCGCATTGGTAAACATCAAAATAGGGATAGCAAAAGGAACTCATGCAAGAAGAACTAAAAACCTACGAACGCCAGGGCTTCGGCACACAGCTTGAACTAAAGCCCCCATTCGCCCTCGTCATCGTCGATTTCGTTAACGGCTTCGCCGATCCGAAGGTCTTCGGCGGCGGCAATATCCCGCAAGCGATCGCCAACACAGTCCCCGTACTGAAGATGGCGCGGGAGCGCGGCTGGCCGGTTGCGCACACCCGGATCGTGTTTGCCGACGGCGGCGCCGACAATAACATCTTCACAATGAAGGTGCCGGGCCTGCTGACCCTGAAAGAAGACGAACCGAACAGCGGAATCGTTCCGCAGCTCGCGCCACTCGACAATGAACTGGTGGTACGCAAAACCGTGCCATCGGCATTCTTCAGCACGCCGCTGGCTGCGTGGTTGACGCAGCGCGGGGTCAAGACGGTGCTTATTGCCGGCAGCACGACAAGTGGATGCGTTCGCGCCAGCGTGGTCGATGCGATGTCGCTCGGCTTCCGTCCGCTCGTATTGTCGGATTGTGTCGGCGACAGGGCGATTGGGCCGCATGATGCGAATCTGTTCGACATGCAGCAGAAGTATGCGGCGGTGATGACGCGCGATGAAGCATTGGCCGCAATAGCGAAGGCCGACCTGTAGGTTGGGATGTAATCCCAACGTTCCGCAGATTGCATGAGCCGCGCGGTCTGACGATGGCCACAAATGAGTGCAGAACGTGCACTGCGTTAGTGCCGCATCCACGAGCGTAAAACGGACGCCGATCACTCGGACGTCTAGTATTGACAAGCGTTAGATTACTCAGTACGCTGAGTAAATCATAAGAAATCTGGCTCAAAGTATGGTCAGCGCGTGTGCCCGGCACGGCGCTTGCTAAAGGAAGCGTACCGCGATTTTCATGGTGCGTTTCCCAGGCAGGTAGTACATGCCGAAGAAGGTGAGAAAAGCCCAAGGCGCACAGCGTAGCAGTCGGATAAAAAAACCATTTTCATTAAACCGGAGGAGTACATGCAAAGACGTAAATTCCTGACGCAGGCGGGGACCACCGCTGCACTGGCAGGCCTCGCGATTCCCGCGATGGCACAAGGCACCAAACAGCAAGTCAAATGGCGCATGTCGACCAGCTGGCCGAAGAGCCTGGACACCATCTACGGCTCGGCCGAAGAATTTTGCAAACGCGTCGGTGAACTGACCGAAGGCGGCTTCGAGATCCGCCCATTCGCAGGCGGCGAGATCGTGCCCCCGGCCCAGAATATGGATGCGGTGAGCAACGGCACGATCGAATGCAATCACGTGCTGGCATCCTTCTATATCGGCAAGAACACGGCTGTCGCATTTGATACCGGCCTGGCGTTCGGCCTGAACGCCCGCCAACACAATGCGTGGATTCAGTACGGCGGTGGACTGCAAGCGCTGCGCGAGCTGTACAAGAAATATGGCATCGTCAATTTTGTCTGCGGCAACGTCGGCGTGCAGATGGGCGGATGGTACCGCAAGGAGATCAAGTCGGTGGCCGACCTGAAAGGCCTGAAAATGCGCGTCGGCGGCCTGGGCGGTATGGTGCTCGAAAAGCTCGGCGTGAGTCCGCAGCAGATCCCCACCTCGGATATCTACCCGGCGCTGGAAAAGGGCACCATCGATGCGGCCGAATGGATCGGCCCGGTCGACGACGAGAAGCTCGGTTTCCATCGCGTCGCCAAGCATTACTATGCGCCGGGCTGGTGGGAAGGCAGTGCATCGATTACGTCGATGGTCAATGCCAAGGCATGGGAAGCGCTGCCCCCGGCATACAAAGCGGCATTTGAAGCAGCGGCAAACGAGCAGACCATGAAGATGAATGCGAAGTATGACGCGCGCAATCCGGATTCGCTGAAGAAGCTGTTGGGACAAGGCGCCAAGCTTGCGTTCTTCCCCAAGGACGTGATGGATGCCGCTTACAAAGCCTCGAACGAACTCTTCGCCGAACTCAGCGAAAAGAATCCGGATTTCAAAGCGATTTATCCGCAATGGAAGCAGTTCCAGCAAAACCAGGCCAGCTGGTTCCGCGTCGCCGAAAGCACGTTGGACAACTACACCTTCGCTGCAGCCACCCGGGCAAGCAAGTAACGAAGTATCGGCCGGCAGCCATCATGTGGTTGCCGGCACGTCTCATCGGGCAGATCTCTCGGAGTAGAAATAATGTCTTTTTTTTTATCCCTGTCCGGGTTCATTGATAAATTCAACGAACAGATCGGGAAAGTCGCTGTGTGGATGGTGCTGCTATCCTGCCTTGTCAGCGCAGGCAACGCCGCAAGCCGTTATGCACTCGACCTGAGCTCGAACGCATGGCTCGAAATTCAGTGGTACATGTTTGCCGGTATTGTGTTGCTGGGCGCCGCTTATACGCTCAAACGTAATGAGCATGTGCGAGTGGACGTCATGTACGGACGTTTCCGACCCCGTACGCAGGCATGGGTCGATCTGCTCGGCATGATCCTGTTCGTGATGCCCACCTGCCTTATCCTCGTGTGGATGTCCTGGCCATTCTTTCTCGATGCCTACACCTCTGCCGAAACCTCGTCGAATGCGGGCGGCCTCATCCGCTGGCCCGTAAAAATCATGCTGCCGATCGGCTTTGCAATGCTGGCCGCGCAGGGCATATCTGAAATCATCAAGCGTATCGGCTATCTCGTCGGCAGCTTTAACATGGACATCCAGTACGAAAGGCCGTTGCAATGATCACTTTGAATAACATGGCGCCATTGATGTTTGGCGCCCTGGTGTTCGTGATGTTGATCGGGTTTCCGGTCGCATTCTCGCTTGCCGCGCTGGGCCTCAGCGCCGGCGCACTCAGTATCTGGTTGGGTTTCTTTCCCGCGCAGTACATGTCCAATTTGCCGCTGCGCATATTCGGTATCCTGTCGAACGACTTGCTGCTTGCGATCCCGTTCTTCACTTTCATGGGAGCGATCCTGGAGCGGTGCGGATTGGCCGAAGACCTGCTTGAAGGGACCGGGCAATTGTTCGGGAAAGTTCCCGGCGGCCTGGCCTTTGCCGTTGTCATCGTTGGAGCGATCCTGGGCGCGATCACCGGCACGGTTGCCGCTTCCGTAATTGCAATGGGTATGATCTCGCTGCCGATCATGATGCGCTATGGTTACAACATGCGGCTCGCAACCGGCGTCATTGCCGCTTCGGGGACGATCACCCAACTGATCCCGCCTTCGCTGGTGCTGGTGGTTCTCGCCGACCAGCTCGGCAGGTCGGTCGGCGACATGTACAAGGGAGCGATCGGACCGTCGATTCTGCAGGTCGGGATCTTCCTGCTCTACATCGCGGCAATCGCAATCATCAAGCCGCAGTGGGTTCCCCCATTGCCGGATGAAGCGCGTACCGAACATGGCTGGAAGTTGTGGAAGCGGGTGCTGTGGGGCATGGTGCCCTCAGTCGTGCTCATCTTCCTGGTGTTAGGCACCATTTTCATGGGGCTTGCGACGCCGACCGAGGCGGGTGCGATGGGCGCCGTCGGCGCTATAGTATTAGCGGCGATGCATAAGCGTTTGACCTGGGATCTCGTGCGACAAGGGATGGAGTCCACCATGCGTATTACCGCGATGGTGATCTTCATTCTGATCGGCTCGACCGTGTTTTCGCTGGTCTTCCAGGGCGTGGATGGCGGACTCTGGATCGAACACCTGCTGTCCGACCTGCCGGGCGGGCAAGTGGGCTTCCTGATCTTCGTCAACGTGTTCGTGTTCTTTCTCGCGTTCTTCCTCGACTTCTTCGAAATCGCGTTCATCGTCTTGCCGTTGCTGGTGCCTATTGCGTCAAAACTGGGGATCGACCTGATCTGGTTCGGCGTGCTCTTATGTGTAAACATGCAGACTTCGTTCATGCATCCGCCGTTCGGATTCGCGCTGTTTTACCTGCGCGGCATCGCACCGAAAGAAGTCAAGAGTTCAGACATCTATATAGGCGCCCTCCCGTGGGTCGTGATGCAGCTCCTGCTGGTGGTCGTGGTAATCGTATGGCCGCAGTCGGTTACATACTGGCTCGACAAAAACGAAGTGGTGGACATCGACAAGATCACGATCGAGGTGCCTGACGCCGGTCAGGACAATAAGCCCGATGCGAATGACTTCATGAGGAACATGTCACCGTATAACGGCGGAGGGGAACCGGCGGCGACGAAATAAACGCGCGGCGACGCAAAGCAAAAAGCCCGCATCTGCGTGATGCGGGCTTTTTGCTTTGTTGTGCCGGGGGGAGTTACTTTTTCCGGTAGTGCAAATGAATCCGCGCGAATTCCTTCCAGATCGCCGTGTCACCGCCATTGAATGCCCTGAAGCGCCCGAACCCGGACGAGATGATCAGGCGAGGGGGAAATATGAATTCTGTTTTCGGCACAGCCATCAGGCGCGCACTGATCACTTCGGTCCACAGGACTCGCTTTTTGAAGATCCAGGTCTGCGTGATACCTTGTTCATCGATACTGATCCGTGCTACGTGAAACCAGTAGGTCGTATAGAGCAGCAGGAGCGCTGCGCCTGCGACCAATAGCTTCAAGCGGATGTCCAACGCGGTAATCGCACCTTCAGGCATAGTAAGAACCGCGTGCGTTCCACCGTAAAGAATCGCGGCCAAGAATATGGTGGCGACATTCCGGAAGCCCCGGGAAAATGCCGGGCCTACCAAGGAGTGTTGTGGCGTGTAAAAATTCTGATTCATGTAAGCGACAATGCCGGTTCGTATCTGGAGTCTGAATGATACCGTTATCTCCCCTGTTTGTCGGCATACCGTCAGCTTGATCAGAATGGTAGTGCGCAGGTTGGGATGCAAACCACGACATTCTTGCTTTGCACATCGGATGGCTTTTTCGCGGGCGGCGAATTGGAATTCCAACCTGCGTCGACCTTGGGATCTAACCTCAACACGGTACCGTCCAACGAAGCCGTGGGTTGCACCAGGTCCGAATGTTGGGATTCGCATCCCAACCTGCGTCATCTCGGTGCAGGTGACAAACCAGTAGGGTCAGGCCTGTGCCCTGGTTTTTTTAAACAGCCGTCCGATGATCGTAACCCCCGCCAGTACAATCGCGCCGGCGAGAATCCCGGCCACCGCGCTGAGCAGCGTAGGCGTCACTGCTGCCAGCACTCCGCCGATTCCCGGCACTGAGCCGGCGGCATGCGCCATCTCTTCGATGAAATGGTGGACCGGCGGAATGCCGTGGGTCAGGATGCCTCCCCCCACCATGAACATCGCGGCGGTGCCGAGGATCGACAGGCCCTTCATCATGTAAGGCGCGGCGGTCAGGATCGCTTCGCCGGTTTTTCTCGCCAGGGCGCTGGCCTTGCGGCTGAGGTACAGTCCCAGGTCGTCCAGCTTCACGATTCCTGCCACCAGGCCATAGACACCCACGGTCATGATCGCCGCTATTCCGGCGAGCACCATGACCTGTTGACTGAATGGCGCATCGGCCACTGTACCGAGCGTGATGGCGATGATTTCGGCGGAGAGGATGAAATCGGTGCGTACAGCACCCTTGATCTTGTCTTTTTCGAGTGCAACCATATCGACGGCAGGCGTAGTCAACGCTTTCAGATGCTCCGCATGGTGTGCATCGTCCTCAGCCTTGCCGTGCAACATCTTGTGCGCCAGCTTTTCGAATCCTTCATAGCAGAGAAATGCGCCGCCCACCATTAACAGGGGCGTCACCGCCCAGGGTGCGAACACGCTGATCGCGAGTGCGGCCGGCACCAGAATCAGCTTGTTGATCAGCGACCCCTTGCATACCGCCCATACCACCGGCAATTCGCGGTCGGCCGTCACGCCCGAGACCTGCTGCGCATTCAACGCAAGGTCGTCGCCCAGTACCCCCGCGGTTTTTTTTGCGGCGATTTTGGTCATCACGGACACGTCGTCCAGGATGGTTGCGATATCGTCGATCAGTGTTAAAAGACTGGCTCCGGCCATGACGGTTTTTCCTCGTGGTTGTTTCGTTAATTGTATGCGGCTTGCCTGCATAGTGATGCACGATTCTCCGTTTACACGGCGGGTATCTGTTGCGGTCCATCAAAATATCGTGACACCAATCAGTTAAAATAGCGGATGACTGATCTATGGACGACGGTATGGGCGACCATCCGGCAAGAATTTTCCGATCTCGCAGATGCTGAACAGGTGACACGCGTCTGTGTCCGCCTGCTGGTTGCCATAACTCTTGGTGGCTTGCTCGGATACGAACGCGAGACCAAGGGTGTCGCCGCAGGCTTGCGTACGCATATGCTGGTCGCACTCGGCGCGGCGCTTTTCGTGCTGGTGCCGATACAGGCGGGCATGACCGCCCCTGACATGAGCAGGGTGATTCAGGGCGTCGTATCGGGCATCGGCTTTCTCGGCGCCGGCGCTATCATCAAACTCTCCCAGGACAGGGAAATCAGGGGCGTGACCACCGCAGCCAGCATCTGGCTGACGGCGGCGATCGGCATAGCCGCAGGCATGGGGATGGAACTGACGGCGATCCTCAGCACTTTGCTGGCTTTGTTCATCCTGGCCACACTCCATCGGGGCAGGACCGAACCACCATGACGCACCTTGCGCAATGATGCGGTCCCCCTGATACAACTTGTTGCAAACCTTACCGATTCAAGATGGTTGCCGTTGGCAAGTTCGCGTTTAATAAGCGTAACAACAACGGAGGACCATCATGAAGAAATACCTTGCCCTTGTATCCGTAAGCATTGC
>JBBWZW010000500.1:0-10568 GCA_039649305.1 Burkholderiales bacterium | reverse complement strand
TGCGAGTGGCGGATGCCCCGGCAATGCTGCGCGAGGCGTTACTTCTGCTGCAGGCCGATGACGAACGCGCCGCCATGGGAAAAAAGGCAAAGGATTTTGCCGGGCAGCACCGTGGTGCGACTGCTCGCACCATGGCGCTGTTACAACCGCTTATTTCTTCTCGGCCGTCTGCGTAGTCTCGTTCAGGCCGCCGCCTAGTGACCGATACAAGTCAATTGCATTGGTCAGCCTCAGCAAACGAACCTGCACCAGTGTCTGCTGCGCAGTGAACAACTCGCGTTGCGCATCCAGAACATCCAGGGAACTGGCCACGCCGCTCTGGTAGCGCAGGTCGGCCAGCTTCAGGCGTTCAGCTTGGGCGTCCTGCACTGCACGCTGCGCGTCGATCTCTTCATCCAGCGTCGCCCGCGCGACCAATGCATCTGATACTTCGCGGAAGGCGACCTGGATAGTCTTTTCATAGTCGGCCACTGCGATGTTGTTGCGCGTCTTTGCCAGGTCGAGGTTGGCGCTGTTGCGGCCGGCATCGAAAATCGGCAACACGAGTTGCGGCACGAACGACCAGGTGCTCGATCCCGATTCAAACAGGCCGGACAATTCGTTGCTCGCAGTGCCTAGGCCTGCGGTCAACGAAATGCGCGGGAAGAAGGCTGCACGTGCTGCCCCGATGTTGGCATTGGAGGCGAGCAGGCGATGCTCGGCGGCGCGGATGTCCGGACGGCGTTCCAACAGGTCCGACGGCAGTCCGGCGGGAATGTCGGTCACGATATTCTGTGTCGAGAATGCCTGCGCGGCCGGCAAATCGTTCAGCGGTTTACCCACCAGCAGGGTTAATGCATTCAATGCCCGCGCCCGCTGCCTCTTCAACGCCGCCAGTGAAGCACGGGCCGATTGCACCAGCGTTTCGTTCTGGCGCAAATCGAGTGCGGAGGAAGCGCCGACATCGAAGCGCTGCTTGGCGAGCTTGTATGATGATTCCCGTGCCTCAAACGTGCGCTGCGCCAGATCCTGTTGCTCGGCAAAGGCGCGCTCGGTCAGATAGGCTTTCGCCACTTCCGACACCAGGCTGATCTGTGCTGCCCGGCGTGCTTCGTCGGTCGCCAGATACTGGGCGAGTGCAGCATCGCTGAGGTTACGCACGCGTCCGAAGAAGTCCAGTTCGAACGCGGGAATGCTCAGTCCGACCTGATAGGCGTCGGTGATCAACGGTCCGCCGGGCCTTCCGGTCAGGATGCCCGGCGTGCGCGAGCGCGAACCGCTGGCCTGTCCGTTCAGGTTGGGTACCCGATCAGCCCACTGGATACCGTAGATTGCGCGCGCTTCTTCGATGCGCAATGCGGCGATGCGCAGATCACGGTTTTCGGTCAGTGCGCTGGCTATGAGTGCCTGCAGCCGTTGATCCGGGAAAAACTCCCGCCAGCCGGTTTCGGCGAAGTTTTGCGCGGCCGCTTCTGCCGGCGCATCCGGAAAGGTCGTCGCGACCGGCGCGGCAGGGCGCTCATATTTAGGCGCCAGCGAACAGCCGGTCAGGATGCCTGCAGCGAGCAGGGCCAGGGCCGATCTGGTGATGGTGAAGTTGATCATACTTTCTCCTCGACTGCTTGCTGGTTCTGCTCCATATGGGCGGTGTACAGCTTGCGTTGCCGCTCACTGCCCTTGAACATGCTGCGCACCACCACAAAGAACACCGGCACCAGGAACACTGCCAATACTGTTGCGGTAATCATACCGGTCATTACGCCGGTACCGATTGCCCGCTGGCTGGCGGAGCCGGCGCCGGTTGCAAAGACCAGCGGCGAGACGCCCAGGATAAATGCCAGCGACGTCATGATGATCGGACGGAAACGCAGGTGCACCGCTTCCAGCGTCGCTTCCTTCAGGCTCTTGCCCTGTGCCTGCAGGTCTTTAGCGAACTCGATGATCAGGATCGCGTTTTTAGCCGACAGTCCAATGATGGTGATCAGGCCAACCTTGAAGAACACATCATTGGGCAAGCCGCGTATGGTAACGCCCAGCAATGCGCCGAGAATACCAAGCGGCACCACCAGCAACACCGCGATCGGGATCGTCGTGCTTTCATACAGTGCGGCCAGCACCAGGAACACCGCCAGCAAAGACAGTGCAAACAGGGCGGGGGCCTGCGAGCCGGAAGTTTTCTCTTCCAGCGACTGTCCGGTCCACTCCATGCCTATTCCCTGCGGCAGCTGGGCCACCAGCTTTTCCATTGCATCCATCGCTTCGCCGGTGCTATGGCCGGGCGACGAGTTGCCGGAAATCTTCATGGCCGGATACCCGTTGTAGCGGAACAGCTGCACCGGACCTACCATCCATTTCGACGACATGAACGATGAGAACGGCACCATGTCACCTTTGACATTGCGTGCATATAGCTTCAGCAAGTCATCCGGTTGCATGCGCTGGGACGCATCGGCCTGGATCACCACCCGTTGCTGACGGCCCTGGTTCGGGAAGTCATTCACGTAGGATGAGCCTAGCGAGGTCGACAGGACGCTGTTGATCTCGGCAAAGGTTACGCCCAATGCATTGGCTTTGTCACGGTCGATATTGAGCTGCAGTTGCGGTGCGTCTTCCAGGCCTTCCGGACGAACGCCGGCAAGAACCTTGTTCTGCGCGACCATCCCCATCAATTGATTGCGGGCCGCCAGCAATGCGTCATGGCCCAGTCCCGCGCGGTCTTGCAGACGGAGGGTGAAGCCCGTCGCATTGCCCAGTTCAGGAATCGGCGGCGGAACCAGCGGGAATACGATCGCATCCTTGATCTGCATGAACGCGCCGAACGCCTTGCCCGCAATCGCACTGGCGGACTGGTCGGCATCGCGCTCGCTCCAGTCTTTCAGCGGGACGAACGCCAGCGCCGCGTTCTGGCCGGTGCCAGAGAAGCTGAAGCCGGACACTGCAACGATGCGCTCGACACCAGGCTGCTTCAGGAAATACTGCTCAACCTGTTCGATGACCTCCAACGTCCTGTTGGCGGTGGCGCCGGGAGGAAGCTGCATGTTGGTGACCACATAGCCCTGGTCTTCCTGGGGAAGGAACGCCGACGGCAGGCGCGCATACAGCAAGCCGACGCAGGCGACGATCAGGCCGAACACCAGCATGTAACGGCCGGTCTTGCCTATCATGTTGGCGACCACGCCCTGATAGCCGGTGGCGGTGCGATGGAAACCGCGATTGAACCAGCCGAAGAAGCCTTTCTTTTCGTGGTGATGGCCTGCTTCAACCGGCTTGAGCAGCGTTGCGCACAATGCAGGTGTCAGCGTCAGCGCCAGGAAAGATGAGAAGATCATCGACGCTACCATCGACAACGAGAACTGACGGTAAATTGCACCGACGGCGCCGCCGAAGAATGCCATCGGGATCAGCACTGCGATCAGCACCAGGGTGATACCGACAATGGCGCCGGTGATCTGGCCCATCGCCTTGCGCGTAGCTTCACGCGGCGATAAACCTTCTTCACTCATGATGCGCTCGACGTTTTCCACCACCACGATCGCATCGTCGACCAGCATTCCGATTGCCAGGACCATGCCGAACATGGTCAGCACGTTGATCGAAAAGCCGAACAGCATCATCGATGCGAATGTACCCATCAGCGCTACCGGCACGACGATGGTAGGGATCAGGGTGTAACGGATGTTTTGCAGGAACAGGTACATCACCAGGAACACCAGCACGATAGCTTCGAGCAGCGTCTTGACCACTTCTTCGATCGAAATCTGGACGAAGTGCGAGGTGTCGTATGGAACATCGTATTTCACGCCAGCCGGGAAGTACTTCGACAACTCTTCCATGCGGGCGCGCACCGCCTTTGCGGTTGCCAGCGCATTGGCCGTCGGCGACAACTGCACGCCAATCGCCGCGGTGGGTTTACCGTTGAGACGGGCGGAAGTGGCATAAGCCTGTCCGCCTACTTCAATACGGGCGACATCACGCAAACGTACCGTGGAACCGTCCGGATTGGCGCGCAGCACGACGTTGCCGAATTCTTCCGGCGTCGACAACTGGCCGGTCACGACGATAGGTGCGGTGATTTGCTGTGCGCTCGGATTGGGCAATTCGCCGAGCGTGCCTGAGGCGACCTGGGCGTTCTGTGCGCGGACTGCCGCAGTCACGTCGGCAGGAGTCAGTTTCAGGCCGACCAGCTTGGCAGGGTCGATCCAGATCCGCATTGCGCGCTCCGTACCGAACAGCTGCGCCTGGCCGACGCCGGGAACGCGCTTGAGTTCGTTGAGCACGTTACGCGACAGATAGTCGCCCAGCGCAACCGGGTCGAGCCGTCCGTCGGTCGACGACAAAGTGGTGAACAGCAGGAAGTTGTTGCGCGCCTTGGTTACGGTAACGCCTTGCTGCGTTACCGACTGGGGCAGGCGGGCTTCAACCCGCTTGAGGCGGTTTTGCACGTCGACTTGCGCGAGGTCCGGATTGGTGCCCGGCAGGAACGTCACCGTCACCTGCGCCTGGCCGTTGGCCTGGCTCTGCGATTCGATGTACTGCAACCCGTCCGCGCCGTTCATCTCCTGTTCGATCAGGCTGATGATGCTTTCGTCGATGGTCTGGGTGGTCGCGCCCGGATACATGGCGTTGATGACAACGGCCGGCGGGGCGATGGTCGGATACTGCGAAATCGGCAGGCGCGTAATGGACAACGCGCCGGCCAACATTATGAATAGAGCGACCACCCACGCGAAAATCGGGCGGTCGATAAAAAACTTTGCCATGGAGTGCTTTCTTAATGAGCCTTGGATGTCTTGTCAGCCGGCGCGGGCGCGGGGTTGGCTGCCTCCGCTTTCGGCTGTGCGGGATTCGAGGCGGTTTGCTTCCAGGGCGTCGGCTTGACTACGGCGCCGGGGCGCACTTTCTGGAAACCCTCGACGATCACGCGATCGCCGGCCTTCAATCCTTCGCTGACGATCCATACATTGCCTTGGGCGGTATCCGCCTTGACAGGCTGTACCGCCACCTTGCCGTCGGCGCCGACCAGCATCACCGATGCGCCGCCAGGGTCGCGTTGTACTGCCTGCTGTGGCACCGCGATTGCCTGTTCCTTGACTGCCTGGTCGATGCGAGCGCGGACATACATGCCCGGCAACAGGAAGCGATCCGGATTCGGGACTTCGGCACGAAGCGTGATGGCGCCGGAACTCTGATCAACCGTCATGTCCGTGAACAGCAACTTGCCCGGATGCGGATAGGCGCTGCCGTCTTCCATCAGCAGCGTGACCTTGGCCTGGCCCTTGCCCGCGCTCTGGAGTTGGCCATTGGCCATTGCGCGCTGCAATTGCAATGCCTCGGTGCTGGATTGGGTCACGTTGACATAGATCGGGTCGAGCTGCTGAACCAGCGCCAGCGGGGTCGCTTCGCCCTGGCCGACCAGCGCGCCTTCGGTCACCAATGCGCGGCCGATGCGCCCGGAGATGGGAGCGGTGACTGTCGCATAGCCCAGGTTCAGGCGGGCGGTTTCGCGTGTAGCCTTCGCTGCCGCGACATCCGCCGCGGTTTGCTTTTGCGCTGTCTGCGCATCGTCGTATTCCTGTTTGCTGATGGCATTGGTCGCGACCAGCGATTTGAAGCGCTCAGCCTTCAGGTTGGCCTGCGCCTGGTTTGCTTCGGCCCTCGCCAGTGCGGCCTGGGCACTGTTATATGTCGCCTGGAACGGTGCGGCGTCTATGCGGAACAGGACATCGCCGGCTTTGACTTCGCTGCCTTCGCGGAATACCCGCTTGGTCACAATGCCCGGTACACGCGCACGTACTTGCGCGATACGGGCCGCTTCCAGCCGGCCGGGCAAATCGGTCGTCATCGCAATGCGCTCCGGGGCGACGGTTACCACAGAAACTTCAGGTGGCGGCATACCGGCGCCTTGGGCTTGGGCGCTTGAAATCTTGTCGCCGCATCCTGAGAGGACGGACAACGTGAATGCAGCGGCCGCAATGGCCGGGACATGACAAACAGGGCGCATAAATTCTCGCATGGTGATAAATGGGGTGTACCGGTGTCTGGCCGCTCAAACGCGGAGTGACTGAGGCCCTAAGCGTTGGGCGCAGTGCCCGCGACACCTTGGTCTTTAAATTGAACCGAAGAATGCTATTATACATACATGCATGAATGTATGTATGTTCTGCAAAACGGCCCAGCCGTCCGTCGCGAGCACCACCGGAATCATTATTGCCATGGCTAGAAGCACCAAAGAAGAAGCACTCGAAACACGCAACCGTATCCTCGACGCTGCCGAGAATGTATTTCACGAGAATGGCGTCGCCCGCACTTCGCTGGCCGACGTCGCGCAAGCCGCCAACGTAACCCGCGGCGCCATCTACTGGCACTTCAAGAACAAAGGCGATTTGTTTGACGCCATGTGCGACCGCGTGCGCCTGCCGATGGAAGAAATGGTGGAAGCCTGCAAGGATGGCGATGAAATCGATCCGCTGGGCCAGTTGCGCGCCACCTGCATATTCGTCCTGCAGGAGACGGTGCAAAATCCGCATTCCCGCAAGGTATTCGACATCCTGTTCCACAAATGCGAGTTCGTCGATCCCATCGATCCGATCTCGGTGCGGCAACATGAATGCTTTCTGGACGGGATGGCAAACATCGACCGCATCCTGCGCAACGCGATCGCGCGGGAACAATTGCCGAAGGATCTGGACATCCCCATGGCGTGCGTCACCTTGCATGCAACGGTAGATGGCTTGCTCAACAACTGGCTGTTCGCGCCCGACAGCTTTGACCTCGCCGGCAGCGCGGAACGACTGATCGACGCGTGTATCAACACGCTGCGCTACGCGCCGTCGCTCCGCATATCAGGGGACAAAGATCAGGAATCAGGAATCAGTGATCCGGCCCGCAATACGAGTAATCGTAGGGTGGGATGAAATCCCAACCTACGATTCAGTGACTCAGCAGGGCATTCACCTGCATCAAATCTTCTTCCTTCAGCGTGCCTGCCGCCGACTTCAGGCGCAGGCCGTTCATGATGGTGTCATAGCGCGCCTTCGCCAGGTTCTGGCGCGTGGTGAACAACTGCTGCTGCGCATTAAGCACGTCGATATTAATGCGCACACCCACCTGGTAACCAAGGCGATTGGATTCCAACGCCGATTGGCTTGACACTTCCGCTGCTTCGAGCGCCCTGACCTGGGCCATGCCGGCATTCACGCCGAGGAACGCCTGACGGGCGCCTTGTGCGGCTGTGCGTCGTGCGCTTTCGAGGTCGAAACGCGCCTTGTCCTCCAACGCGATCGTTTCCCGTACCCTGCTGGTCACCGCAAAGCCGGAGAACAGCGGAATCGCCACCTGCACGCCAATCGAATTCGACTGCGACGTCGCACCGCCGGGGGAGGACGGAGTCCAGCCCGGATTGTTGCGATTGCGGCTAGCTACCAGGTCGACCGTCGGATAATGACCTGCGCGGCTTTTTCCGATCTCGCGCTGCGCGATTTCCACCGCAAGCTGTTGCCCCAGCACGCTGTAATTTTGCTGTTCCGCGCTATCCACCCACCGCTCGATTTGTGCCGGCTCCGGCGAGTTCAACTTGACGCCCGGGCGCAATATGGCCAGGTCGCCGGCGGGCTTGCCGATGATCTGCTGCAGCGCGCTGCGCCTGATTTCGAGGTCGTTTTGCGCGGCGAATTCCTGTGCCACCGCCAGGTCGTAGCGTGCCTGCGCTTCATGGGTGTCGGTGATGGTCGCCGTTCCCACCTCAAAGTTGCGTTTGGCCGATGCGAGCTGTTCCGTAATCGCGACCTTTTGCGACTGTACCGAGGCGAGCGTGTCCTGCGCCGTAAGGACATCGAAGTAAGCTTGCGCCACGCGCACGATCAAATCCTGCTGTGCCTGCGCGAATTGCGCTTCGCTGACCGCCACCGACAGCTTGCCCTGCTGATAGGTTTCCCAGTTCGCCATGCGGAACAGCGGTTGTGACAGCGACAGCGTATAACCATTCGTGTTGAATGTCGGGGTGGACGTCTCGATGCCGGGTGCGCTCGTTTCCGAGTTGGACCGGGAATAATTGCCGGACAGCCCGACCGTCGGCAGCAAACCCGCGCGTGCCTGTGGCGCTCTCTCCTGCCCCGCTGCCAGAGTGGCACGCGCGCTGGCGTACTGCGCGTCGTTGGCAAGCGCTTCGTTATACACCTGCACCAGGTCGATGGCCTGTGCATTCAGTGACAGCAAAGTACCTGCAATCAGGGTGGCAATGAGGGATTTGCGCATTATTTCTCCGGTGGCGTTATCAGTTATTTTTAGTAGGTCGGCATCGAGCCATCGACTTGCAGCGCCCAGGCATGGATGCCGCCGGTCAGGTTGGTGACTTGCGTAAAACCCTGCCGCTCGAGGAAGGCGGCGACCGACATGCTGCGAGCCCCGTGATGGCAGATGCAGACGATGGGCGCCTCTTCGTCCAACTCCTGCATGTGGGCCGGAACGGTATTCATCGGCATCGGCAGGGCGCCTTCGATATGGCAGGTCTGGAATTCCCACGGCTCGCGCACATCCAGCAGCACCGGCCTGGCGCGCGATTCATCGCCGAGCCACATGGCCAGTTCCGGTGCGGTAATGGTTTGCATGACTATCCTCAGAATTTGAATTGCGAAGGCTCGATTGCGTTACGCAAGGGCTTCACATCGGTTTCAAAAATTTTCTCGGTGTTGTACGCCGACTCGGAAACGCGCGTGATGAGTTGTGCAGACATTGCCGGTGCGTAGCCGACGATCGCGAAGATGCGTCCGCCGACCTTGATCTGCTTCAGCAGTGTATCCGGCAGCACCGGCAGCGAAGCGGAAATAACGATTGCATCGTAGGGCGCACTGTTATTCCCGGAGCCGGCCCAGCCCTGCGCACCGTCGCCGAGCGGTACATCGACATTGGTGATGCCATAATCGGCCAGGTTCGCTTTCGCCATCGCTTGCAGCGTCGGGTCGATCTCGACGGACGTCACGTGGCGCGCCTTGTGTGCCAGCAGCGCCGCCATGTAGCCGGAACCCGCGCCGATCTCGAGCACGTGCTCATGCTTCTTGATCGCAAGTTCCTGCAGGATGCGCGCTTCCATTTTCGGCGCAAACATGTGCTCGCCGCCCGGCAGCGGGATTTCCGAGTCGGCGAAGGCCAGGCTCTTGTATGCGGCCGGCACGAACGCTTCACGCTTGACGACTACCAGCAACTCGAGCACGTCCAGGTCCAGCACATCCCAGGGACGGATTTGTTGCTCGATCATGTTGAAACGGGCTTTTTCGATATTCATGTTCTGAAGCTCAGCGGTTAAGGACTGGTTAAGGGCAAAATTTCGCTATTTTATCAAACCGCATCTTCATGCTGATCGCGCGGCAATACGGTTATCCGGCCGCCGTCGCTTGATTCGGGTTCGGCAGCAGACCACTTGCGCCGGGCCCAAGCAGCCAGGTCGTCCAGGTAGGTGTAGACCACCGGCACCACCACCAGCGTCAATAGTGACGAAGTGATAATGCCGCCGATCACGGCCTGTCCCATCGGCGCCCGCTGCTCCGAACCTTCGGACAACCCGAACGCCAGCGGCACCATGCCGAATACCATGGCCAGCGTCGTCATCAGGATGGGACGCAAGCGCACATGCGCCGCTTCCAGCAGGGCGGCGGTGCGCCCGGCGCCGGCCTTGCGCGCCTGATTGGCAAAATCGAGCAGCAGAATGGCATTCTTGGTGACCAGGCCCATCAGCATGATGAAGCCGATGATGGAAAACATATTGAGCGTCGACCGGAAGAACATCAGCGCCAGAAACACGCCGATCAGCGTCAGCGGCAGCGAAGACATGATGGCGATCGGCTGCAGGAAGCTGGCGAATTGCGACGCCAGGATCATGTAAATGAAAATGACCGCCAGTGCGAGCGCCGACAATGCATAGCCGAACGATTCCTGCATGTTTTTCGTCGCGCCGCCCATCTGGTAGCGATAGCCGGGTTGCCAGTTGATGGCGTCCAATGCCTGTTTGACGTCGGCGCTGACCTGGCCGGCGGAGCGGCCCACCACGTTAGCCGACAGTTCCACTTCGCGCGTCAGGTCGCGCCGATTGATCTGGTTCGCGCCCACCGACGGCGTAATACTGGCGACCTGACGCAGCGGCACCATCTTGGGTGTGCCGTCCGGATTGGTCTGGGAACTGGTCAGCATGAGACGCGACAAGTCCTCCATGTTGTTGCGGTCGGACGGCGCCAGGCGCACGGTGACGTCATAGTTTTCATCGTCCGGCGCGCGCCATGTGCTGGCCGCTTCCCCAGCGAGCAGGGGGCGCAGTGCCATTCCGATTTGCGCCACGCCTACACCAAGGTCGGCGCCGATATCGCGTTTGGGCTCGATGGCGATGGTCGGCTTTTCCGCTTTCAGGCTCGAATCGAGATCGACGACGCCCGGAATCGTGCGGATTTTCGCCATCGCTTCGTCGGTCAGCTTTGCCAGTTGCTTCAGGTCGGTGCCTTGCAGGCTCAGGCGCAGTTGTTTGTTATCGCCGCCAACGCCATCGAGCGAACCGATATGAGTGACCGTGATGCCCGCCACCTGCGACAGGCGCTGGCGCAGCG
>JBBWZW010000468.1:0-8846 GCA_039649305.1 Burkholderiales bacterium | reverse complement strand
CAGCGCTCTCTGCCGGCTGGGATACCCAGTGGCTCGGCCGTTCCGTGCCTTACGAACTGCTCTACCAAGGGCGTCTGGTGACACTGGCGCTGTATTACATGCTAACCGTCGCCTTGTTCAAGTCGCTGTTTCGCGCAGAACTGGACAAGATTGGGTATGCGCCGCTGCTTCGCTATTTGCAGTGGACCTGCATACCTCTATTTACGGTCGCATTTGTGGCTAACTACGCCACATTCCTGCCGATTTTCTGGGGGGCAGCGACCATCCTGGCAGTGATCCTTCTTTTCCTCATGCAACGGATGTTGAAAATCGCTCCGTCCCGGACAGCGCTTTGGTATAGCGCGTCCATATGCATCTCCGCGTTCGGCAGCTTCGCCGAAATCATTGGTGCGGCGACCGGTATCAAGAGTCTCATTCTGAACAGCGTGACCGCGGCATTGTCGTCCGGCCTCCTGGCTTCGATAGCGGTTGCCGAGCGGATACGCACAATCCAGACGGCGCAACTCGATATGCAGGCGGAACTGGAACATACCTACGAAGCCATGCCGATCGGCTTGTTCACACTCGATCTGCAGGGCCGCTTCCAGAGCGCCAATCCGGCGTTGTCAGCCATGCTCGGGTCGAGTGTGATGGCGCTTGGGTACAATTCTTGGGAACAGTATTTCAGCGAGGGCTCCTGGCCCCTGCTGCATCGCCTGGTGCATCTCGATAACGATGGCGAACTGGAGATCACCGGCAAGGAACCGCGCGAAGGCGGCGAACCGAAACGATTCCTCGTCAAGGCGACACTGGCGCGCGGCAAGATCGAAGGTTCGCTGCAGGATGTCACCGTGAAGTCCAAGGCGACCGAAGACCTGCGCTTCATGGCCAACAACGATCCGCTGACCAAAGTCTTCAACCGGCGCGGTATCGAAAAAGTGCTGGACCACGCGATCGAGCAGCTCGACAAGGGCAAGACGCTGTCGCTGGCCTACCTGGACCTCGACCGCTTCAAACTGATCAACGACCTGTACGGACACGCGGCGGGCGACGAAGTGCTGAAACAGGTTTGCCAGCGCGTGATCGACATGCTCACCGGCAGCCAACGCATCGGCCGCGTCGGCGGCGATGAATTCGTGATCGTGCTGCCCGACACCACGGTTCCGCTCGCTACAGCAATTTGCCGCGGCATTGTCGACCGCATCGGCGGCCAGTCCTACCGCATCGGCGACAAGGCTTTCCAGGTGCGCGGCGCGATTGGCCTGATCGAAGTCAGCGCCGGCACCACCATCAAGGACGCGGTATCCGCAGCTGACCGTGCATGCCGCGAAGCCAAGTCCGGCCACAGCGGCGGATTGGTTGTCTACGAGAAGAGCGCCTCGGCGTTCCGCGAGCGCGAGGTCGAACTCAACCTGGTTGAGCGCCTGTCAACCGGCAGCGTACCCGAGGGCCTGTTCCTCGAAATGCAGCCAATCATGTCGCTGAGGACGCCGCATGAATCGCTCAATTTCGAGGTGCTGCTGCGCATGCGTGATATTGACGGCAGCGTGATTCCCGGCGGCCGCGTCGTTTCCGCAGCGGAAAGCAGCGGCCGTATCGGCGTCATCGATCGCTGGGTCCTGTCGACCACGCTAGCCTGGCTGCGCGCCAACTCGACACGCCTGACACGCACCCAATTCGTCTGCATGAACCTGAGCGGCGCCTCGCTGAACGACGAGCGGTTCGTGCAGGATGCATTCGCCATGCTGGCGCAAAACATACGGGGCGCCAGCCAGCTGTGCATCGAGATCACCGAAAGCGTCGCGTTGCATGACCTCGCCAACACCCGGCGTTTCATCGACAAGGTACGCAGTTACGGTGTCAAGGTCGCGCTCGACGATTTCGGCGCGGGCTACACATCGTTCTCCTATCTGAAGGAATTACCGGCCGACGTCGTGAAAATCGACGGCAGTTTCATCGTCAACATGAACGCGCATCCGGCCAACATCGCGATCGTCGAAGCCATCGTCAGCCTCGCGGCCAACCTCGGCATGAAAACCATCGCGGAGTGGGCGGAAGACAGTGCTACCGTCGAAACCCTCGCTGAGATCGGCGTCGACTATGTACAAGGATGGGCGGTGGCGCGTCCGCAGGCGCCCGCAGATCTGCTGGCGGCAGCTTCATCGGCGAGCTTCATCAAGGATGAAAACCTGATCCGCTACCTGCGCACGCTGCCCCACCTCAGCCGGTACGCCGACGCGCGTTAGTCAGCCGTAGGGCTTGGAGCTGCTGTCGACGATCACCTCGGCAGTGCTCAGGTAGCCCTCTACCGGGTCCACCTCTTGTCCCGGTGGCTTGGTGACATGAGGCCGCACCAGCTCCGGCGCGATCTCTTCCAGCAAATCGACCGGAATCGACTCGGCGCAAGCCTCGACCACCCGCATCAGCCATGGATAAGAATTCGGCTTGCCTGCGCGGATCTCTTCCGCGAGCGGCGCGAACCGGCTCCGCGCAATCTCCATCAACGTCGCCCGCATCCTCGCCGATGAAGCGTTGGATTCCGCCTCCTCGGCCAGGCTTGCGTGGTCGATCACCGGAATTTCGGCGGTTTCCGTGCCGGCACGGGAAAGCTTGAAAGGGTCGAAGCCGGCCTGGAGTGAATAAGCGAGGAAGCGCTCGTGGAACATAGTGTGCTGTGCGCCATCAATGGCCAGCGCATGGAAGGAGGGACCAGCGCCTTCGTTGTAGGCGTGAGCGCCTTCCTGTGCCAGCCCCTGAAGCAAAGACCAGTCAAAAGCGCCGGGATTGCTTTCCCATTGTTCCTGCAGGTCGGTAAATCTCCCGATCAGCCGGTTGATCTGATTGGGGTCGCGGGCATTCATACATAACTCCAAACTGGATTGGTCGCCTGGTTGGCCAAAACGTTCATCCGCAGGCGCACTCGTTTGACCTCCATCAGTGACTGCGGGCAATGCGCTACCCGAGTGCGTGCTCCCGGACAACTGACCATGCTATATTCTGGGCAAGTGATTTCAACCGGTCGAAGTTGAAACCTTTAATCCAAAACCACACAGGAGACACCTCATGAAGCCCCTTCCAAGGATCTTGCGTTTTGCCCTGACTGCCGCACTCGCGGCAGGCGTCACCAGTGCAGCGGCGCAGACTACCCTGCGCTTCGCCCATGCCAACAATCCCGGCGAAGTTGCCTACGATCTGTTCGCCGAGTATGCCGAGACCATCAACAAGAAGTCGAACGGCCAGGTGACGATCCGCGTCTTCCCTTCCGAACAACTTGGCAAGGAAGTCGACCTGCTGCAGCAGGTGAAGTCGGGCGCGCTGGATATCTCGGCGCCTTCCATGCCGGCCTCCAGCGTGCTGGTGCCGGCGTTCGAAATGCCGAGCGCACCGTTCCTGTGGAATGACTGGAAAGAAGCCGAGACCGTTATCCGCGGGCCGGGGATGGAACCGGTGTTCAATGAATTGCGCGACAAGCACAACATCGTGCCGCTGTCGAAGATCTGGTACTGGGGCTGGCGCAACTTCACTTTCACCACCAAGGAAGTCCGCAAGCCGGAGGACATGGCAGGCCTGAAGGTCCGGGTGCCGGAGTCGCCAATCTGGGTCGAGATGATAAAGGGATTCGGCGCCGCGCCGACGCCGATTCCGTTTGGCGAGGTCTACACCGCCCTCCAGCAAAAAACCGTCGACGGGCAGGAGAACCCGATCCCCACCATCTACGCGCGCAAGTTCTATGAAGTGCAAGGCGTGTTGAGCATGAGCCGCCACATGGTTCAGAACAACATGATCCTGATTAACAAAGCCAGCCTCGGCAAGCTCAAACCCGAGCACCAGAAGCTGATGCTGGACGAGGCCGAGGCGCTGTCGGCGAAGAACACGCAGATGCAACAGGCGCGTGAAGTCTCGATGCTTAACGACATCCGCAAGTCCGGCAAGATCAAGGTCATCGACGATCCGGATCGCGCCGCGTTCGCCGCGAAAATGACTGCAGTTTATCCAAGGCTCGAGGCCCGCTGGGGGGTCGAGAACTGGAAACGCATGCGCGCCCAGATCGATAAAGGCCGCGGCCGCTGATCGCAGTCCACGGCTCGTGGGCGCATCACCCGTGAGCCGCTTCCTGAACAATACAACTGCTGAGCTTTTGGTACGTGAGTGACAGAATGAAAGCTCGGTCCCTCACCCTCACCCCCACTCCCCTGCCGGGGAAGCGGTCAGCAGCATTTGCTGAAGAATAAACAGGAGACATATGCAGGGATTGCGATGGCTCGATCGCGCGCTCGCGCGGATCGAGGATGGTTTGCTGATTGCCGCGGGTGCGGTGATCGCTACGCTAGTGGGACTCGGTGTCGTTTTGCGGTACGTATTCAACGACCCGTTGACCTGGTCCGAGGAGTTTGTCATCACCTTGTTTGTGTGGTCGGTGATGCTGGGCGTACCCTCTGCATTGCGCAGCCGCATGCATATCAGGGTCGACGCGCTGATCCTCCGGCTGAATCCGCTTGGCCGCAGGATCGCTGGCGTGATTGCCTGCGTAGCGGCGGCGGTAATTTTTATCGCCACGATTTATGCCGGCATCATGCACACAGAGAACGTGTGGGCCAGTACGACGCCGATGCTGGACTTCTCTTTCGGATGGATTTTCATCTCGCTGCCGGTCAGTTTTTCCCTGCTGATGTTCCATGCGTTGGTCATCCTGCTTGATGAGGGCCCGGAGGCAGTGTTCCGCAACGAGACCGAGTCAGTCGTCGACTCGGCGCAAGCGTGAGGAGCAAGCGATGCTGACTATGCTCCTTATCGTATTCGTCCTGTTGTTGCTGGTCGGCGTGCCGATCGGCTTTGCCATGCTGGGTTCGGCGATGCTGATCATCGGCATCGAAGGCATCCCTCTTTCCGTGGTGGCGCAGCGCGTGGCCACCAGCGCGCAGTCGTTCCCGCTGCTCGCAGTGCCGCTCTTCACGCTCGCCGGTGCGTTGATGAACGAGTCCGGCATCAGCGAACGGCTGTTCAACTTCACGCGGGCGATCGTGGGTCATGTTCGCGGCGGCCTGGCGCAAACAGCCATCGTCGGCAACGTATTCCTGTCGGGTATATCGGGATCGTCGGTGGCCGACTGCGCCGCGACCTCGCGTGTATTTGTGCCGCAGCTGACCGCCGCCGGTTATGGTCGCGGCTTCGCTGCCGCGGTCTGCGCCGCGGCAGCCACGCTGGGACCGATCATCCCGCCGTCGATCCTGATGGTGATTTACGCCTGGCAGGCCAATGTTTCGCTCGGCGACCTGTTCATCGCCGGCATTATCCCGGGTGTGGTGATGGCCATCGCGATGATGCTGGTGATCGACTGGACCGCCCGCAAGAGAAACTATCCGAAGGATGCGGCATTCAGTGGCGCACGTCTCGGAATCGCATTCCGGCAGGCGATCTGGGCGCTGGCGATGCCGTTGCTGATCCTGGTCGGCTTCCGCATGGGCGTCTTCACCGCCACTGAAATTGCCGCCGTCGCCTGCGTCTATTCTCTGGTCGTCGGACTGTTCGTCTACCGTACGCTGTCCTTACGCAGCCTGCCCGCGATCCTGCTGGCCACCGGCCGCGAGACCTCGGCGATCCTGATCATCGCCGCCGGCGCCGCGCCGTTCGGATGGATACTTGGCGTCGAGCAGGCTCCGCAGCAGGTCGCTGCACTGCTGACCTCGATCTCCAACGAGCCATGGGTGATCCTGCTGATCCTGAACATCGCGCTTCTGATCCTCGGCATGTTCATGGAAACGCTGGCAATCATGATCATCCTGGTGCCGATCCTGCTGCCTTTGCTGACGCTTCTGCAGGTCGACCTGCTGCACTTTGGGATCGTGCTGCTGGTGAACCTGGTCATCGGGCAGATTACGCCGCCGGTTGGGGTATTGATGTTTGTTGCCAGCTCGGTATCGCGCACGCACCTGGGGTTAATCGTCAAGGAAATCGGTGTGTTCGTCGCTGCGCTGATTGGTGCGCTGATGCTGCTCACTTATATGCCGGCGCTGTCGACGTGGTTGCCGCGGGTTGTGAACCATTGATGGAACTCCCCTCTCCCGCAAGCGGGAGAGGGGAGTGATATGCTCTTCAAACACTCAGCTTTCGCATCACCCGGCACGGGTTACCCACCGCGATCACGTCTTCCGGAATGTCGCTCGTGACGACGCTGCCGGCGCCGATGATCGACCTTGCACCGATGGTGACCCCGGGACAAATGACGGTGCCGCCGCCGACCCACACATCAGGACCGATCTCGATCGGTTTGCCTGACTCAAGCCCGCGTCGTCTTTCAGCTGCGCTCAACGGATGCGTCGCGGTAAATACCTGCACCGATGGACCGAACAGGACATAGTCGCCGATCTTCACCGGCGCCACATCGAGTATCACGCAATTGAAATTGAAAAAGACGTTGGTGCCGAGCGTGATGTTGCTCCCGTAGTCGCAGAAGAAAGGTGGCTGGATATAAGCATCAGTCTCCTTGCCAAAGAGCTTCCTGAGAATCCGCGAGCGTTCTTCCTGCTCATTTTCCCGCGAATCATTCAGGCGTTTCAGCAAATTCCGCGCACGCTGGCGTTCTGCGCTGAGTTGCGCGTCCAGCGCGTTATAAAGCTCGCCGGCGAGCATCTTCTCTTTCTCTGTTTTCATACGCATATCCTTATGAAGGGGGGCGTGTCATGGCCTCCTCGCCGCCGCTGGCCGCTCGCCCTTTGCGCAAGCTTGCTTGGCCTGAACGGGCGGAATGGACAGCAGATGGGCAGTGTTGACCAATGCCATATGCGACAGCGCCTGCGGAAAATTGCCGAGCATCCGTCTCGCGTGCGGATCGTATTCCTCCGACAGCAACCCGACATCATTACGAAGCGCTAGCAGGCGTTCGAACAGCGTCTCCGCGTCCTTGCGGCGTCCGATCAGCGCATACGCGTCGGCCAGCCAGAATGAGCAGACCAGGAATGTCCCTTCGCCGGGCGGCAGTCCATCCACCGCTGTTTCGGTCGAATAACGCAGCACAAGCCCGTCAACCATCAGTTCCCGCTCGACCGCCTCGATCGTGCCCCGGACCCGCGGGTCGTTGGGCGGCAGGAAGCCGACCTGGGGGATCAACAGCACGCTTGCGTCGAGGTCCGTTGAGCCGTAGGACTGCGTGAACGTATTGCGTCCCGCATCAAAAGCCATTTCACAAACCTGCGCGTGAATTGCGTCGCGTATGCTGCGCCAATTCTCCACCGGACCATCCAGTCCGAACAGCTCCACGCCCTTGACCGCGCGATCAAACGCGACCCAGGCCATGACCTTCGAGTGGGTGAAGTGGCGTGGCGGCCCGCGTATTTCCCAGATGCCTTCGTCCGGCCGCTGCCAGTTCATCTCGAGGAAGCGCAGCAACGCCCTTTGTATTCTCCACGCGTGCGGATGCGGGTGCAGCCCTGCGGCACGCGCAAGGTGCAAGGTATCCATGATTTCGCCATAGACGTCGAGCTGAAACTGCCTGGACGCGGCATTGCCGATCCGCACCGGCGTCGCACCCTGATAACCAGGCAGCCACTCCAGTTCGAGCTCCGTCAGGCGCCGCTCTCCGGTGACGCTGTAAAGTATCTGCAAGGCTTCCGGACTTCCGGCTGCAGCGCGTAGCAGCCACTCCCTCCAGGCCACCGCCTCTTCCTGATAACCGGCGAGCAGAAGCGCGTTGAGCGTAAAGGTCGCATCGCGCAACCAGCAGTATCGATAGTCCCAGTTCCGCACACCGCCGGACTGTTCCGGCAGCGATGTCGTCGGCGCCGCAACTATCCCTCCGGTCGGTCCATAGGTGAGCGCCTTCAAGGTAACCAGTGACCGCATCACGGCTTCACGCCAACGTCCGTCGTACGTGCAGCGATCACTCCAGGTGCGCGAGATCCGTTCGGTCTCTTCCAGAGTCTTCTCCGGATCGATAGGCGGCTGCGGAAATTCATGAGAAGGATAATAATTGAGCACAAACGGTATCCGCTCGCCTGCGCCGATATGAAACCTCGCTACGGTGGTCATGTTCTCGCCGGTAGTGGCGACAGGGGTATGAAGTTCCAGCCTGTCAGGACCGGCGGTTGCGAGCAGTGTGTCATCGAGGCGTCTCACCCACGGAATGATGGAACCATAGTCCCAGCGGATGATGAGTTCCATCCACATGCCGACCCGGCCACGCAGGCCTTCGACGATACGCACCACATCCCAACGGCCATTCGAGAGCGGCATGAAGTCGATGACACGTACCACGCCGTCGACCGTCTCGAATTCGGTCTCCAGAATCATGCTGCCGTCGCGATAGCGGCGTCGGGTCCGGTTCACCTCTTCCGCCGGCGCGATTTGCCAGCGTCCATGCCGCGGCTCGCCGAGCAATGCCGCAAAGCAGGCTCCCGAGTCGAAACGCGGGAAACACAGCCAATCTATGGAACCGTCGCACCCGACCAACCCTGCGGTGTGGCAATCTCCGATCAGCGCATAGTCTTCAATGGGCAAGGGCATGCGGATTCGAACGTTGCGCGGCGGACAAGTTCACTGCGTGGCAGGTCAGGAACCCGGGATCGGCGTACCCTGCGATCTCTCAGCCCATCGGTTTCGGCGGAGTTTAATGACAAACCGATGAGGTTCAGTTCAAATCGGGACCTCTGATCCCTGACCCGTGACCTCTGTCCCCCTGATACGCGTAAATCAGTTATGCCCTATACTCCTCAGGGTTTCTTCTCAACAAAAATATTAGACTTCGCCCTTGAATCTGCTCGCCTTGATTGCCATGATGGTGCTCGCGCACATCACGTTCACGGGGGGCCGCGTGGCACTGATGCTGTTCGCGATCGAACTCGGAGCCACGCCGTTGCGGGTCGGCATCCTGA
>JBBWZW010000410.1:0-6747 GCA_039649305.1 Burkholderiales bacterium | reverse complement strand
CCCGCGTCCAGCCCCTGGTTTAACGCGGCGCTCAAACGGGAGATATCGCCCGCGGCGGCGAAGGCCGCGATGGGGACAAGGGCCTGCTGTCGGGCCGAGAGCGTCTCGGAGACGGTTTGTGTCTGGGTCATATCTGGGGTTGCCCGGGTGGTCGCAGCGGCTTGGCAAAACACAGCCGTCAGGCCAAGCAGAGCCATGGGCAGTATGCCGGCCATGCGGCGCTTAGCGGTTGTTGTATTGGTCATCATTGACTTTTTCCATCCATTCAACATTTTTGCCATTCGCCGTACCGGTGACGGCCAGATGGGTCATTGCGGTTTTTGGCGAGGCACCATGCCAATGCTTGACGCCTGGCGGGCACCACACCACGTCTCCGGGTCGGATTTCCTGCACCGGCTTGCCCCATTCCTGAGTGAGCCCCATTCCCGAGACGACCACCAAGCGCTGCCCCGCCGGATGCGTGTGCCAAGCGGAGCGAGCTCCGGGCTCGAACGTGACCAGCGCGCCGGAAGCGCTGATGCCGTCATCCGCTGGCCAGATCATGTCTACGCGAACCTGGCCAGTAAAGTTGGCGGCCGGGCCAGCGGCTGAAGGCTGGCTTCCGGCGCGCGTGATTTGCTGTGCGGAGATGGAGGCCCCACGTTCCTCGGCGGCCCCCACTAGAGCCGGCTGAAGCGCGGCGACGTACAAAGCGATGCTTAGAAGCGGAAAACGCATGACATTCGTCCTTTCAAAAATTGGCGCCCTTTGATAATGGAATCAAGGACACGCTACTTCCGTTGTGCCCCGAAGCGGCCTCTGGGGAACGACATTACGCTTGATAGAAGCCTCGGCGCGGGTGGGCGTGCTCACCGCAGCTCTGCTTTGCAAGCTATCGCAAAGGCTCAGGGCGGACGCTGTCGCTCCCCCCGATCTCCCTGGGAGAAAGAGCCGGGCTTGCCGATGAACCCGGCGCTGCTAGTCGAGTCCGGCCCACCAGTGCGAGAACTGCTGCTCAGGCTCGCCGAGTTGGACTGGCTCACCGATACGCGGCGTCAGCAGCCGGTAGCGTTTGCTCTGGCTGGCCGCGGCCGCCCGCTTGAACGGCTCGTCCCAGGCATGGCGCGCCAGGGTAAAGCGTCCTGCATGCGCTGTCAGAAGCGTGTGCGCGCCCAGCAACTCGGCCGCGCGGGACGCTTCTTCAGGGGTCATGTGGATGTCGGCCCATCGCTCGTTGTACTGTCCCGCATCCAGCGCTGCCAGGTCGAAGCTGCCGAAGCGCTTGGCGATATCAGCAAAGTGCGGACCAAAGCCCGTGTCGCCGCTGAAATACAGCCGTCGCTCCGACGTCTCGAGCGCGAAGCTGACCCACAGGCTCTGGTTGCGTTTCATGAAACGGCCGGAGTAGTGCTGCGCCGGCAATACGTGTACTTTCAGGCCAGGCGCAACTTCCAGGCTTGCATGCCAATCGGCTTCCCGGATTTTTTCGGGCGGGTAGCCCCAGTGCGCCAGATGAGCGCCGTTTCCCAGCCCGGTAACGACCAGCCCGGTCTTCGCCTCCAGACCCTTCATGCTCACGTAGTCAAGGTGGTCGTAGTGATCGTGTGTGATCAGGATGACGTCGATTTCCGGCATATCCTGAACAGCGTAGGGACTGGTGCCATCAAAAGCCCGCACCATCCATGGCAGTGGCGCCGCGTAATCGCTAAAGACGGGGTCAATCAGCAGTCGCTTGCCGCCGATCTGCACAAAATACGAGGAATGGCCGAGCCAGATCACCATGTCTCGGTCACGAGGCAACGCCGCCAGGTCAGTCTTGACTGAGGGCAGCGGTACGGGCGGCGTCGGCCTATCTCTGGGCTCAAAGCGCCCGCGAATCACTGCCCATATGAAGGCGAGGCCACCGGGCCGCGGTGGAGAGGCGACCTCATTGCGGAACGCGCCATCGCGGTACCTCGGCGACACTTGCACTGCCTCCAGCCGTTCGCCCTCGGGCAACTGCCCCAGCGGACGGTAAAGGTAGGCGCAGGCGCTAACAACGAGTGCGCACGCCAGGACCATCACCAACATCAGAAATCGTTTCATGTTCCTTCCTGCGAGAGTTCTGCGGGCGGACGCCATGGCCCGCCACACGCCCTATTCTTAGCCTCGGGCTTGATCGCCAATTCGCTAGTGGTTATGCAAACCGACTGCCAGCCTGTTGGCGCCTCCTCAACTACGCCAAGTGAGCGCGGAAGAACGCGGTCAGCTTATCGAAGGGAATCACATCAACGCGGTCGTACAGATCGGTGTGGTTGGCCCGCGGGATAATCATCAGCTCCTTCGGTTCCGCCGCAGCCGCGTAGGCGGTCTCGCTGAAATAGCGCGAATGCGCTTTCTCACCGTGGATAAACAGGACTGGACGCGGCGAAATTTCGGCGATGTAGGTCAGGATCGGCATGTTCATGAACGACAGCGGAGTTGTGAGCGTCCACGAGCCGTTCGAGTTGACCGCTCGTGGATGGAAACCGCGCGGCGTCCTGTAATAGTCGTGGTAGTCCACTAGGAATTGCGCTTCTCCACCTTTCAGCTCATTCATGACCGGTCCATAGGACGGGCCGCCTTTTTCCGCATCCTGCCAACGCTGCCGGCTCAGTTGCTCCAGCGCTTGCGTGCGCTGTTCCGGGGTCACGCTGTCGTTGTAGCCCCTGGACATGACACGCGTCATGTCGTACATGGTGCTTACCGCGACGGCCTTGACGCGCTTATCCACGGCGACGGCATTCAACGCCATGCCGCCCCAGCCACAAATGCCGATGATGCCGATACGCCCGCGGTCAACGAAAGGCAGCAAGCCGAGATAATCCACCGCCGCGCTGAAGTCCTCGGTGTTAATGTCCGGCGAGGCTACATTGCGCGGCTCCCCACCGCTTTCCCCGGTATAGGACGGGTCGAATGCTAGGGTAACGAATCCCCGTTCCGCCATCGTTTGTGCATAGAGCCCCGACGACTGCTCCTTCACAGCGCCGAACGGGCCACCGATGACGAGCGCCGCCAGCCTGCCGCTGGTATTTTTCGGCTGGTACAGGTCAGCCGCCAGAGTAATCCCGTAGCGGTTCTTGAAGCTGACCTTTTTGTGGTCAACCTTGTTGCTTTTGGCGAAAGTTTTGTCCCATTTGTCGGCCAGTTGTATTGGCGACTGCGCGGAGGCTGGCGTCGTGGCCACCGTTCCGACGCCCAAAGTGGCGATGCTGAGGCCCGTCATTTTCAGCAGGTTGCGGCGTCCCACGTCAGGCGAGTCCTGAATTGCGATGGCGTTGCCGGTTTCGTTCTGATTGTTCATGGTGATTTCTCCTGGTATTTCGTATTCAAGCGGCAAGGGTCGCATTATCGATAACGAAGCGGTATTTCACATCGCCCTTCATCATCCGCTCGTAGGCGTTATTGATTTCGTCGGCCCGGATCAGCTCTATGTCCGCCACGATGCCGTGCTCGGCGCAGAAATCCAGCATTTCCTGCGTCTCTGGAATGCCGCCGATCATCGAGCCGGCCAGGCTGCGGCGCTTCATGATGAGGCCGAACACCTGCGGCGAAGGATGCGGCGACGCGGGAGCGCCCACTAGCGTCATCGTGCCATCGCGCTTGAGCAGTGCAAGGAAGACATCGAGATCATGGGGGGCCGCGACGGTATTCACGATTAGGTCAAGGCTTTTAGCGTGCGCGGCCATTTCCTCGACGTGACGGGAGACGACGACCTCATGTGCGCCCAGGGCCAGGGCCGCCGCGCGCTTGGATTCGGATGTGGTGAACGCCACCACGTGCGCACCCAGTGCGCGCGCAAGCTTGATGCCCATATGACCCAGTCCGCCGATACCGACCACACCCACTTTCCGGCCCGGCCCCACCTTCCAGTGGCGCAGCGGGGACCAGGTGGTAATGCCGGCACACAGGAGTGGCGCGACGGCGGCCAGTTGCTCCTCGGGATGACAGATGCGCAGCACATAGCGTTCATGCACGACGATCTGTTGCGAATAGCCGCCCAGCGTGTGGCCGGGGGTATCCGTCGTGGGGCCGTTGTAGGTGCCGACCATGTGGTCGCAGTAGTTCTCCAGACCGGCGTCGCAGTCCTCGCAGTGCTGGCAGCTGTCGACGATGCAGCCGACGCCGACCAGGTCGCCGACCTTGAAGCCCGACACGTGCCCGCCCAGCGCCGACACGCGTCCGACGATCTCGTGTCCGGGCACGCATGGGTAGAGGGTACCAGCCCATTCGGCGCGTACTTGATGGATGTCGGAATGGCATACGCCGCAGAAGGCGATGTCAATCTTCACGTCGTGGGCGCCAGGCGCGCGACGGGTGATGTCCATGGCTTGCAGGGGTTCGGTTGCCGCGTTGGCACCGTAGGCTTTGACTGTCATTGAAATCCTCGTTGTTTGGATGATGAAGAATCAGGCTGCCTTCGCCCGCTCGATTCGTGCAGTCAGGGAGGCAAGGACCGCGGCGATCAGTAGCAAGGCAGCGCTCCCTACGAAAGTGGCTCGATAACCGCTTCCATCGAACAGCACGCCGCCGATAGTCGAGCCCAGGGCGATGGAGAGCTGGACTGCGGCTACCATCAGGCCGCCGCCGGTCTCCGCGTCCCTGGGTAGCGATTTAGCCAGCCATGCCCACCAGCCGACGGGGGCGGCCGTCGCCACCAGTCCCCAGAGGCCCAGCAGCACAAAGGCTGCGGGCGTCCACTCGCCGAAGGCGATCAGGGCCAATGCGATTGCGGCCATGATCAGCGGGATCACAATCAGGATCCGGTAGATGCCCGTTTTCAGTAATCCGCCGATAAGCACAGTACCTACAAAGCCCGCGATGCCAAGCACCAACAGGATCATCGAGAGCATGCCCACATCCACGCCGGTGACGGTCTCCAGGAAGGGCCGGACATAGGTGAACAGCATGAACTGTCCCATGAAGAAAGTGCCGACCGCCAGCATGCCCAGAGCGACCAACGGGCTTTTCAGCAGGCTGAAGGCATTGGCGGAGGCTGCTGCACGCGGCGGGGACTTCATGGACGGCAAGCTGATCCATTGCCAGGCCATGGCGATCAGCGCGAGCGGCACCAGGCAAAGAAAAGCCCCGCGCCAACCGATGATTCCGCCGAGATAGCTTCCCAGCGGGGCGGCCACCACGGTCGCCAGTGCGTTGCCGCCGTTAAAGATGGCCAGCGCCCTGGGCACGCTCTTGGGCGGTACCAACCGCATGGCTATCGCCGCCGACATCGACCAGAATCCGCCGATCACCACACCAATCAGTGCGCGGCCGATCATGTACACCACATAATTGGAGGACAGGCCGACGATCAGCCCCGATACGCACATCAGTCCCGTCAACAGCAGCAGCAATGTCTTGCGGTTCATTGAACCCGCGATTGTCGAGATGGAAAGACTGGTCAGCACTGCGAAGGCGCCAGATATGGCGATGCCATAGCCGGCCAGGCCCTCGCTGACGTGGAGGTCGGCGGCAAGCGGAGTCAACAGGCTCACAGGCATGAATTCCGAAGCAATCAGTGCGAAGACGCACAGCGTCATCGAGAAAATGCCGCTCCAGAACGCCTGCTGATCCCCTGCGCCAGTACGAGCGAGGCCGTTACCCCTTTGGGCGTCAAGAACTTGGTCGGTCATGAATTTCTGCCTTAGCCGGATGTTGTTTCCATGCCCTAAATTTTCGCCTGCCCGCACAGCCTTGATAAGCCGGTACAATCTTGATGTGGTTGTGAAAAAAATTCAGCAATGGCGCAGACAAAAGTAAACGATTTGCAAGCTTTTCTTGCAGTGGCGCGGGAGCAGAGCTTTACCAAGGCAGCAGCCAGGCTGGGCATCACGCCGTCCGCCCTGAGCCATACGATCAGGGCGCTCGAGGAAAGGCTGGGCGTGCGTCTGCTGGCACGCACAACCAGAAATGTGGCGCCGACAGAGGCAGGCGACAGACTGATGCGTTCAATCGCCCCGCTTTTCGATCAGATAGCCGCAGAGGTGGAAGCACTTGGAGAGTTGCGCGAAAAACCAGCCGGAACGGTCCGGATCAGTTGCACTGACGATGCAATCGAGCTGTATTTGAGGCCGGTGCTGGCGTCGTTCTTGAAAAACTATCCGGACATCACCCTGGAGCTCTTCGTCGACTACGGGTTCACGAACATTGTCGAAGAGCGATTCGACGCGGGCATACGCCTAGGCGAAGCGATCAGCAAAGACATGATCGCCGTTCGCATCAGCCCTGATTGGCGCTTAGCGGTAGTAGGGTCCCCGGCCTATTTCGAACGTTGCCCCCCGCCTGCCACACCCTATGATCTGACCGATCACGCATGCGTCAACATACGGCACAGACCGTCCGGTGCTATTTACGCATGGGAATTCGAAAAGGATGGCAAGGCATTTACCGTCAAGGGCGAAGGGCAACTCGTCTTCAACAGTATCGTCCATGTGCTCAACGGCGCACTGGACGGAATTGGCTTGGCCTACGTTCCCGAAGCGCTCGCCGCGCCCTACCTGGCTGATGGCCGTCTTAAGGAAGTTCTGGCTGATTGGTGTCCGTATTTCCAAGGCTTTCACTTGTATTACCCGCATAGGCGACAGGCTTCCCCCGCATTCTCAGCGTTTGTGGACGCGGTGAGGTATCGGGGTTAGTTATTGATATGCTTGCAGGCTTCCGGCAACGGACTTGTGAGGGGAAATGTGAGGGGAAATACAGCACGTCCAATAACTCCATGACTGGCCGGTTATGGCCGCAGCCGGCCACTTG
>JBBWZW010000140.1:0-3452 GCA_039649305.1 Burkholderiales bacterium | reverse complement strand
CCCATCCATTCTGACCCGGCGCGAGCACGACGACGGTCGCGTTTGGCTTCACCCGATCAAACAGATCGATGACATCCTCGTTGGTCATGCGGATGCAGCCCGACGATATAGCTTGGCCGATATATTCCGGCTGGTTAGTGCCGTGGATGCGGTACAGGGTGTCCTTGTTGGCCTCGTAAAGGTAGAGCGCCCGCGCGCCCAAGGGATTAGCCGGACCTCCGGGAATGCGCGCCGGGTAGGGGCCGAGGCGCGCCTGAATCTCCCGCGTCGGGATCCAATCCGGCCATTCCGCCATGCGGCCAACCGTAGCGACGCCGGAGAAGGCCAACGCTTCCTCCCCCACCGCCACGCCGTAGCGGATCGCCTTGCCTCCCGTCAGAACGTAATAAAGATAACGCGCGTCGGTATCGACCAGGATGGTGCCCGGCGCCTCCTTGCGGGAGTAGTCGACGATGTGCCGGCGATAGGTCTCCGGAACGGTCGCCTGCGCATAGGGCGCATGGGCCAGCAACTGCCGGTCTCTCGGTGTGAAACTGGCATTCGAGGCCGGTTGGAGCGTCGATTGCATGCAACCGCCGAGCACGAGCCCGAGCAGCCCCATGAGCAACAACGCAAACCCGGACCTCGCCACCGCCAGTCCTCCAAAGCGTCACATTACTCTATCTGTTCCTTGAATAGTGCAGAAATAAGGCGAGCGCTGTTTCTGTTCAGAGAAGTTTGGCGCGGAGGAACAGCGCGCGTAACGCGTTTGTCGCCTGCACAGTCAGCATCGCATTCCCGGCTGCACTCTGAAGATGGCTTACGGCATCCTCATGTAGCGATCTAAACTCCATCCACTCAATTGAGCTGAGATTTGTTATAAACCGATAGGCTTGGCCAACGGTACCAATTGAAATCGTCTTGCCGTTCAGGCTGATTTTGAACGTCGTCCTCAGCGGCGTGTCAGAATTTGATACTTCGCTCATGAGGCCGTTGTGGAGCGAGGAGGGCGAAAGTTATTCGGAATTCTTCCGCCACCGTTCATTGCTTCAGATGACCAGCGTCATGACTGTGAGGTTGACCGCCGCGACGCTGACTTCTCGTCGCCAAGGCTTGGCACAACGACGAGGCGCTTGATCTCACCGTTTGTGAACGCTTTCAGAAACTTCTCATAGTCCTTGATCGACACGCAGCCGTTGGAATCACCCTTGGGGCCAAGCATATAGCTGTGCGCGAGCAATCCGGACCGCCCGAGCGTGCCGTTGTCGCCCACCGGGATCATGCGGAGCGCCTGGACGCCATGAAACAGTTGTTCTCGCGGTTTCAAGTCATACACATTTGGCGGCGTTGCACCGACATTTCGCTCGCTGACGTGTGCCGGATCGTCCATCAAACTACCGAATCCTGAATGCGCCTCGAGTTTTGAGCCGTCTGGCATGTAAACGGCACGCGCCGAGATGTCATAGACGGCGGTAACGTTGTCGTAGCCATGTGACGCGAGATCTGGCCCCTCGCGAAAGAGACCGCCATCGGGAGCCAGCGACGCCAGCGTGATCCGCGCCGGCCACAGGTCAGAAATCTTCTGCAGCAACGTGCGATTTTCAGTTTGAGCACCAGGAACGCCATTAGCAACGCCGTTCTTTAATTCCAGGTTCGGCTCAACCGGACGAGACCTGGGAAGGGGAACGGCAGCGACGCTCGACGGCGTTGATTCCTCGATAAGGGCTACCCGCCGGCCTTGAGACTGCAGTTTCTGGGCGAGTTGGCCTTTCGCTTGTTGAAATTTGATCTCCAGTTCTGAAGGCAAAGATCGAACCAGGGAACGCGGCGGGATGTTTGCGGAAAATAAATCGGGTGCCGAAACTACCGAGAATCGGTCATCGAACGATGACGTGCTGATATCTTTCGGAGAAGCGGGATCTGAGAACCAAGCAACCCCATCCAAATCGCCAATCCAGGCTGCCACTCCCGATGCCAATGCGAATGCAGCAATGACCGATGCAATCGTGCCGGAGAATGAAATGCCGCGACCCGACGGAACCCTGTCAGCTTTCGATGCGACGTAGGCCATCCATTCCCCTGGGTTCGACGTTTGGAGAACCACCCGTTCTGAAAAGGACTCGCCGAAAATTCCGGTCGCATCATGGGAGCCAAACTGAGGCATAATCGAGACAAACGGCGGCAGCCAGAGGTTCTCCGCCGACCTGGAAACGCTACAATCTCTTTCAATCTCTTTCAAATTGCGTCGGTCGGATCGACAACTCGCCAGCCTTCGCTGTGCGCCAGAAGCGATCTAGCCAATGACAGGACGCGTACCCTTGACAGGCGCTTATTGCCATCCATATACCATCCACACAGATGTTTAATGGGTGGTAATCATGGCCGACAATGTCCAAGAACTCCGACCAAAGCCCGCCGACACCGAAAAAATCACGATCAACCTTGGTTATGTCGACCTTGGTCACGTCGATTTAATGGTGCAGGAAGGGTTCTATTCGAACCGCACCGATTTCATTCGAACGGCAATCCGCAACCAACTCGAACGTCACGCGGACGTAGTCAAACAGTCCACGGCCCGAAAAAGCCTGGACCTCGGTCTGCGGAACTACAGCCGCGAGGATCTCGAAGCGGCACGGCGAGCCGGTGAGATGCTTCGCATCAATGTTCTGGGCCTTGCCAGTATCGCCCAAGACGTCACGCCCGAGCTTGCTCGCGCCACAATTGCCTCAGTCTCCGTGCTGGGGGCTTTGCATGCCAGTCCGGCGGTCAAGGCCGCTCTTGCCGACAGGACGCGGTGAAGGCGATGCTGAAACAGGACATAATTCACGAAGCCACACGCCTCACGCGCGCGGGCCAACTCGTCGAGGCCACCGTGCTCCTGCAGCGCATGCTTCGCGGTGAGAGCGCGCCAGACGCGACATTGCGCACCACCGGTCGCATCGCGCTTACCGGACGCGAGCCGCCAACCATTGACGCGAACGCAAATACTATTGAGGAGACGGATAATGCGCATTTAGCGCGGGCAACATCCGCTCAACCGCGCATGCTCCGCGCGTTGCTCGATCGCACAAAGGAGCGCTCTGGGCTCGGACTGCAGGGTGTGATCAAGCGCGCCCCGCTATCCACGCCGGACATCGTGCCGGAGGGCGCAAGGTTCATCGAAGGTACCTACAGCAATCCGGCGGGAAGCCGTGCCTACAGGCTCTTCATCCCCAGTCGTTATCAGGGGCAACCGCTTCCTTTGGTCGTCATGCTACACGGCTGCACGCAGTCGCCAGACGATTTCGCCGCCGGTACGAGGATGAACTTTATCGCAGAAGAACAAACTTGCTTTGTGGTCTATCCGGCACAGCGCAGCGAGGCAAACCAGGCGAAATGCTGGAACTGGTTTCGCACAGCCGACCAGCAGCGGGGCAGGGGTGAACCTTCGCTTATCGCGGGCATCACTCGCCAGATCATGCGCGACTATTCGG
>JBBWZW010000368.1:0-5638 GCA_039649305.1 Burkholderiales bacterium | reverse complement strand
TCGCCCTCATTGGTCCACTGCCCGATCCAGTCGGTAAGATTCTTGTCGGTCGCAAAATCTTCCGTCGGATCCTGCGGCATATAGCCGGGATTGGCATTCTCAGCCCACTTGGCTTTGCCGCTGTCTGCCTGCAGCCCGCAGACATCCGGTCCACCCAGGGAACGCAGTAATGTGGTCTTGCCCGCACCATTGGCGCCGATGATGGCGACCTTCTCGCCCGCTTCGACGGTGATGTTGAAGTTCTTGAAAATGGTGTGGTCGTATGCTTTCGACAGCCCTTCCACTTCGATCGCCTGGCGATGCAACTTCTTCTCACCATCGAAGCGGACGAACGGATTCTGACGGCTGGACGGTTTGATGTCCTCCATCTTGATCTTGTCGATCTGCTTTGCGCGCGATGTCGCCTGGCGCGCTTTCGATTTGTTCGCGGAGAAACGGCGAACGAAGTCCTGCAACTCGGCGACGCGATCCTTTGCCTTCGCGTTGGCTGAAAGTTGTTGCGCGCGCGCCTGCGAAGACGCAAGCATGTAGTCGTCGTAATTGCCCGGATAAACCTTCAGCGTGCCATAGTCCATATCGGCCATGTGCGTGCACACCTGGTTCAGGAAGTGGCGATCGTGCGAAATGATGATCATGGTCGAGTTGCGCTCATTGAGCACATTCTCGAGCCAGCGAATGGTATTGATATCCAGGTTGTTGGTTGGCTCGTCGAGCAGCAGGATGTCCGGATTCGAGAACAATGCCTGTGCCAGCAGCACACGCAACTTCCAACCGGGAGAAACGTTGCTCATCGGACCCTGATGCTGCTCGATCGGCACGCCGACGCCGAGCAGCAGTTCACCCGCGCGCGCCTCGGCCGTATAGCCGTCGAATTCAGCGAACTTCGCTTCGAGGTCGGCGGCCTTCATGTAGTCGTCGTCGGTCGCGTCCGGATTTGCATAGATTGCATCGCGCTCGCTCATTGCGGCCCACATCTCTGTGTGGCCCATCATGACAACGTCAAGCACGCGCATCTCTTCAAACGCGAACTGGTCCTGACGCAACTTGCCCAGACGCTCATTCGGGTCGAGCATGACCGTACCCGAAGACTGCTCAAGGTCGCCGCCGAGAATCTTCATGAAAGTCGATTTGCCGCAACCGTTAGCCCCGATCAGGCCGTAGCGGTTGCCGTCGCCAAATTTGACGGAAAGATTTGCGAACAGCGGCTTGGGGCCGAACTGCATTGTGATGTTAGCTGTTGATAGCACTGAAAACCCTCTGCGATACGAATTTTAACCGCGTATTTTACCATTCTGCGGTGCAGCAATCGAGCTTCGCCGCCGGCATTATTGTCGGCGGGATGAAAATTTGGGTGATCGGGGAAATCAGCTCTTGGCAGAATGCAAAAGCTGTTGGCGCGCCGCCATGAAATGCTGCGCGGCCAGCCTGACTGCGGCTTCATCCATTCCGGGTTTGAAGAGCTGGCCGCCTATGCCGAAGCCGGTGGCGCCCGCCGCATAGTAATCCGCCATATTGTCAGGGCGGATACCGCCAACCGGGAACAGCGCCGTTTCCGCTGTCAGAACCGAGCGCAGGGACTTTACGACAACTGGCGTGATCATTTCCGCGGGAAACAGTTTGAGGCCATGGGCCCCGGCCTCCAGCGCACGAAAAGCTTCCGTCGGCGTCGCCACACCCGGCAGCGCTATCATCTTCCGCTGGACCGCATACGCAATCACTTCGGGGTCGCAATTGGGCGACACAACCAGGCGCCCGCCGGCTTCCTTCACTGCATCAACGTCCTTCATGCTCAGGATCGTTCCGCCGCCGACCAACGCATCCGCAGGCGCGATTTCGAGCAGTGCGCTTATCGCATCGAGTGCGCCTGGCCGATTCAACGGCACCTCCAGCATGCGGAATCCCGCGTCAAGCAAAGCGCGCCCGATGCGCGGCGCTTCCTCCGGCGTCAACCCTCGCAGGATGGCGATCAACGGACAAGGTGTGGGAGAGAATGGAGCCATGGTTTTTATCTGCCTTTCAAGTGCGCTGACCGTGCAGTGCGCGAAGCGCTTCTACATAGATATCGTCGGGTTGCCACAACCGTGCGGACAGTCCGAGGATTTCCAGCCCGTTCACGTAGCGCGCCGCAAGTGCAGGACTGCCGATAATCTGGAGCGGCGACCGCATCTGGTCACCCGTCCTCTGCAAAATGTCGTGTATTTCCGACCCTATCAACAGCCCGGACAGATACGACGCGCTATGCTCTGCAGGCATCATGTCGGTCACCACCAGTGCGCGACAACAAAAAGCAGCATGGGTAAAGCCGCCGTGACGCGCCGCAAGCAACCCCGCTTCGAACGCAGCGGGGACGGACTGCTGTTCCTTGATGATTTTGGAGAGTGTCCCGTGCTGCGACAGCAGCGAAAAGAATTCGCCGGTCATGAACGTCACCAGCTCGATGACCTTGCCGCCTTCGACGCGCACCCACTTGCTGTGCGTACCCGGAAGCAGGAACCATCCGTCCGGTGCGCCGGCCTGCAGCGCGCCGAACACCTGTGTTTCCTCGCCGCGCATCACATCCGGCGTGCCGTGCGCATCGAGGTAACGATAGCCCGGCACCACGCGGCAACGGATCCCCGGGATCGCGGTGGCAACGTCGGCCAAGGCGTCGGGTAACCGGGACAGCGGCTTGTCTGTCGAAAGGTATGGCGCCTCCTGCCAGCCGTTTCGGCTGCCCACCATGCCGGACATCACCACATCGGCCCGCTCAAGTCCCAACCGAAGCAACAGATCTCTCAGCGACGCTTCAAAGTCGCCGGCGACATTCAGGATGCCAGCTTCGTCCTCATGTCGTTGCGCCAATACGCCTGCGGCATCGAGGACATAGGCGCGACGATTGCTGGTTCCCCAGTCTATTCCCAGCAGTGGCATCGTGGATTCGGTCATCTGCGAATTCTATTCTCATCCGGCATCGCTTGCTGGGTACCAGCCCGCGCCACCACAGAGGTCGCCAACTCCGGCTGCGAGGCGTATTCTGCTGACATGGCTTGCTCCTAAAGTGTCGATCGCACGTCCATTTCCCATGACCATCAAAATTCAAAAACGTCGCAGCCAGGCCTGGTTTGAAAAACAGGACCGCGACGGCTTCGTGCACCGTAGCTGGACGGCGAAGCCCGGATATCCGCAAGACTCATTCGACGGCCGGCCCATCATCGGCATTTGCAACACCTGGTCGGAATTGACGCCTTGCAACAGCCACTTCCGCGAGCTGGCTGAATTCGTCAAGCGGGGCGTCCTTGAAGCCGGGGGTTTCCCGCTGGAGTTCCCGGTGATGTCCCTCGGCGAAACACAATTGCGGCCGACAGCGATGCTGTTCCGCAATCTTGCGAGCATGGATGTCGAGGAATCGATCCGCGGCAATCCGATCGACGGTGTGGTGCTGTTGATGGGCTGCGACAAGACCACCCCTGCGCTGATGATGGGCGCCGCGAGCTGCGGCTTGCCCACCATAGGCTTATCCGGTGGACCTATGCTGAACGGTAAATTCCGCGGCAAGGATCTCGGCTCCGGCACCGGTGTCTGGATGATGTCGGAAATGGTGCGCGGCGGCTTGATGAGCCAGGAAGAATTCTCCGAGGCCGAGTCATGCATGAACCGTTCCGCCGGACACTGCATGACCATGGGCACCGCCTCCACGATGGCGAGCATGGTCGAGGCGCTGGGCATGTCTTTGCCCGGTAATGCCGCGATTCCGGCGCCGGACACGCGCCGCAACCGGCTGGCGCAACTGACTGGCCGCCGCATCGTGCAGATGGTCGAGGAAGACCTGGTCATGACAAAGATCATGACGCGTGAAGCATTCGAGAATGCAGTGCGCGTGAACGCAGCCATCGGCGGCTCGACCAACGCCGTCATACACCTGCTCGCCATCGCCGGCCGCATCGGCGTCGACCTGAAGCTGGAGGACTTCGACCGTATCGGCAGCGAGATGCCCTGCCTCGTCAACCTGCAACCCTCGGGTCACTACCTGATGGAAGATTTCTACTATGCCGGCGGCGTCCCCGCGGTGATGCGAGAAATCCAGCATATGCTGCACGGGGAAGCGCTCACCGTAAATGGCAGGACGATTGCGCAAAACATTGAAGGCGCACCGTGCTACAACCACGACGTCATCAAACCTCTCAATGAACCGTTCAAGGACAAGGCGGGCATCGCGGTATTGAAAGGGAATATTGCGCCGGATGGCGCGGTGATTAAGCCGTCGGCGGCGTCACCCCAGCTGCTGAAGCATCGCGGCCGTGCGGTGGTGTTTGAAACGGTCGAGGAGTTGCACTGCCTGATCGATGATCCGGATCTCGACATCGATGAAAACTGCGTGATGGTCCTGAAGAACTGCGGGCCGGTCGGCTACCCCGGCATGGCGGAAGTCGGCAACATGCCTTTGCCTCGCAAGATACTCGAAAAGGGAATCACGGACATGGTGCGTGTGTCCGATGCACGGATGAGCGGAACCGCGTACGGTACCGTCGTGCTGCACACATCGCCCGAGGCTGCGATCGGCGGGCCGCTTGCACTTGTTCGCAACGGTGACATGATCGAACTCGACGTCGCAGCGCGCCGGCTTCAACTGGAGGTCAGCGACGCAGAGCTGCAACGCCGCAAAGCGGAATGGGTCGCACCCCAACGCCCGACACGCGGCTATGCGAAACAGTACGTCGATCACGTGCAGCAGGCCCATCTGGGCGCTGATCTCGATTTCCTGGTTGGCAGTAGCGGCGCTCCGGTTCCGCGCGAATCACACTGACAAGGCCAGCACGGGATAGTCACTCATGACTAGGCGCGCAGTGACTCCATCGGATGTCAACCGCGCCTGGCAGCCGACCGGCAAAGTCACTTTGTCCGGGGTATGCCCGAAAGGCAGTCCGGTCAGCACCGGGATGTCCAGTTCCTTGCGCAGATAACCGAGCATCGCATCGAAGTCATAACCATTGTCGTAATCGCTCAGGCGGTACTTTGAAAAATCGCCGAGCACGAGTGCTTTTTGCCGCGCCAGCAGGCCTGCATGGAATAACTGCAGCAGCATCCTCTCAACCCGGTATGGATGTTCGTTGACGTCTTCCACACACAGGATTCCACCTTCCACGCGAGGCAGGTATGGTGTTCCCACCAGGTGGGTCAGCATGGTGAGATTGCCGCCCCATAGCGTGCCAGAGGTCTCAACCGTCGGATTCTGCAGGCCCTGGAACTCGATCGTATAAGTCGGGCCCATCAGGCACTGTCGAAAGCTGTGCAAGGTAAAACTGCTCAACTCTACTCGAGCAAAGTCATTGCAGATCATCGGCCCGGAGAAACTCGCCGTTCCGGTCAGGGCAAGCAGTCCCATCTGGAAGGCAGTGAAATCGCTATGTCCAACGAACAGTTTCCCGCTCGCAGCGAGAGCATCGAAATCGAGTGCGTGCAGCAGGCGCGACATGCCGTACCCTCCACGGAGGGAGAGCACGATCTGCATTTCAGGATCCATGGCGGCAGCGTGGAGTTGAGCGGCGCGGGCCATGTCGGTGCCGCCGAAACGTTGATGTTTCGCGGCAGGATCGTGATAATGCCGCACCCTGCATCCATACGATTGCAGCAAATCCGTGGCCCGCGCCAGTGCACTTTC
>JBBWZW010000360.1:0-12679 GCA_039649305.1 Burkholderiales bacterium | reverse complement strand
CGGTTGGAATCACACTTTGCCGAAGATGAGGGTACCGTTCGTTCCGCCGAAGCCGAACGAATTTTTCACAGCGATGTTGATCGGCATTTCGCGTGCGCTGTTGGCGCAGTAATCAAGATCGCAGGCCGGGTCCTGATTGAAGATGTTGATGGTTGGCGGCGATAACTGGTTATGCACTGCCAGCACCGTGAAAACCGATTCCAGGCCGCCGGCACCGCCGAGCAAGTGCCCTGTCATCGACTTCGTCGAGTTGACCACGATATCCTTCGCATGGTCACCCAACGCACGTTTGATAGCGACTGTCTCGGCAAGGTCGCCCAGCGGTGTCGAGGTGCCGTGTGCATTCACGTAGTCAACCTGGGTGGGATTGATCTCCGCGTTTTTCAGCGCCGCTATCATGCAGCGCCTTGCACCGTCACCATCTTCCAGCGGAGCGGTCATGTGGTACGCATCCGCACTCATGCCGAAGCCTAGCACCTCGGCGTAGATTTTCGCGCCGCGGGCCTTTGCGTGTTCATATTCTTCCAGCACCATCACGCCGGCGCCCTCACCGAGCACAAAGCCGTCGCGATCTTTGTCCCACGGCCGCGATGCGGTAGCAGGATCGTCATTGCGCGACGACAGCGCGCGCGCGGCGGCAAAACCGCCGAGGCCAAGCGGCGAGATCGTGGATTCGGACCCACCCGCGATCATCACGTCGGCATCGCCGTATTCGATCATGCGGGCAGCAGCACCGATACAATGCAGGCCGGTGGTACAGGCTGTAACGATCGCGAGATTTGGCCCTTTGAGGCCGTATTTGATCGACAGGTGACCGGAAATCATGTTGATGATCGAGGCCGGGACGAAGAACGGGCTGATGCGGCGCGGACCGCGATTGGTCAGCTCGGCATGCGTTTCTTCAATCAGCGGCAAGCCGCCGATACCCGAACCGACGATAACACCGATTCTGTCGGCATTTTCATCGGACACCGTCAGGCCGCTATCCTGCATCGCCTGCATGCCGGCGGCCATGCCATAGTGGATGAATGTATCCATATGGCGCGCTTCCTTACCGGGGATGTAGTCCTCGATATTGAAGCCCTTTACTTCACCCGCAAAACGCGTGGAGAAAGGCGTGGCATCAAATTTTGTGATAGTCGCAATGCCCGATCTGCCTGCGGTTATCGCAGCCCACGCATCGGCAACTGAATTGCCGACAGGTGAAATGCAACCGAGGCCGGTCACCACGACACGACGTTCACGTGAGCGGCTCAAACGCTTCTCCTGGAGTCGATCATTAAAACGGGATTACGCTTTGACGTGTGCCTTGGCGTAGTCGATCGCCTGTTGCACAGTCGTGATTTTTTCGGCCTGCTCGTCCGGAATTTCCATCTCGAACTCGTCTTCGAGCGCCATCACGAGTTCAACCGTGTCGAGCGAATCGGCACCGAGGTCATCAACGAAAGACGATTCGGTTTTGATGTCGGCTTCAGCGACGCCCAGTTGTTCAGCGACGATCTTCTTAACGCGTTGTTCGATATCGGACATATTATGCCTCCAGTGGGTTACAGAAAGTGCGCGCATTTTATCAGGTTTGCGCAGTGAAAATTCACTTTCGGCTGCTGTTTTGGATAATGATTAAACTTCAGCCAAAAGCGTCTAAGTCAAATTTAACTCGTTTATCAACTCATATACATGCCGCCGTTGACATGCAGCGTCGTGCCGGTGATGTAGCCGGCTTGTGACGAAGCAAGGAACGCGGCAGCGGCTGCAATGTCATCGGGCAACCCGAAACGGCCGAGGGGAATCTGCTGCAACAGGGCATTGATCTGCTGCTCATTCAGCTCCCTCGTCATGTCGGTATCGATGAATCCCGGTGCGATGCAGTTGACGGTGATATTGCGGCTGCCGATTTCGCGGGCCAGCGCGCGGCTCATCCCGGCCACACCGGCTTTAGCGGCGGCGTAGTTTATCTGCCCTGCGTTGCCGGCCGAACCGACGACTGACGTAATGTTAATGATACGCCCGTGTTTGGCTTTCATCATGCCGCGCAATACGGCGCGCGATAAGCGCCCTACCGCCGTCAGGTTGGTCGCAATGACCGCGTCCCACTCTTCGTCTTTCATGCGCATTGCCAGTTGGTCCTGCGTAATGCCGGCGTTGTTGACGAGTATCGACAGCGAGCCGAAATCCTTTTGCACCTGGTCGACCACCGCTAAACAGGCGTCGGCTTCATTCACATTCAACACCACGCCCTTGCCGCAGCCGGGTTGAATCGCGTTCAGGTAGTCGGCGATGGCGGCCGCGCCGGACTCGGAAGTCGCGGTGCCGACCACTTTTGCGCCCTGCTTTGCGAATTCCATCGCAATCGCACGGCCAATTCCACGCGATGCGCCGGTTACCAGCGCCACTTGATCATTTAAATTCACTTGAGGAGCTCCAGAGCTTTGTCCAAAGACGGCTGGTCGACGATTGCTTCGCCGATCAGGTCGCCGTTAATTCGCTTGGCAAGTCCCGTCAATACTTTTCCGGGACCGCATTCAACCACATGCGTCACGCCGTCGGCAGCCATCTTCTGGATCGTCTCGACCCAGCGCACAGGGCTGGCAGCCTGGCGCACCAGCGCATCTTTGATGCCGGCCGCATCCTGAACCACGGCGACATCGACGTTATTGATCATCGGGATCCGCGGCGCCGCAAAGGGCACGCTCGCCATATATTCGCGCAGGCGATCCGATGCCGGCTTCAACAGCGAAGAATGGAACGGCGCGGATACCGGCAACGACAGCGCGCGTTTGGCGCCTTTGGCCTTAGCTGCTTCACAGGCGCGCTCCACCGCATCTTTGTGCCCGGCGATCACGACCTGCGCCGGGGCGTTGAAATTGACGGCCTCGACGACCTGCCCCTGTGCCGCTTCCGCACATGCGGCGCGTACATCCTCATCCGACAAGCCGAGAATAGCCGCCATCCCGCCCTGCCCGACCGGTACTGCTTCCTGCATAGCCTGGGCGCGAAAACGCACCAGTGGCACCGCATCACTGAATGCAATGACTCCGGCCGCTACCAGCGCGGAGTATTCACCGAGGCTGTGGCCGGCCACGAGGGCCGGGGCTTTGCCCCCGGCAGCGATCCAAGCGCGATACACCGCAACGGCGGCAGTCAGCATCACCGGCTGGGTGTTGGTGGTCAGGTCGAGGTCTTCTTTCGGTCCCTCGGCAATCAGCTTGCCGAGATCAAAGCCGAGAGCTTCGGATGCTTCGGCAACCGTTTGCCTCACCACCGGGTTGTCCGCGAAGCCGTTCAACATCCCGATGGCTTGCGAACCTTGACCGGGAAAAACGAATGCAAATTTAGTCATGCTATTTTTTATTGGACAGAATTACATGCGTGCGAGGACTGCGCCCCAGGTGAAGCCGCCACCGACGCCTTCCATCATCACGTTATGACCCGGCTTGATGCGGCCGTCGCGCACCGCCTGGTCCAGCGCCAGCGGAATGGAAGCGGCCGACGTATTGCCGTGCTGGTCGACGGTGACCACCATCTTCTCCAATGGCAGGCCGAGTTTCTTTGCGGTGCTTTGCATGATGCGGATATTGGCCTGGTGGGGGATCAGCCAATCCAGTTGCGAAGCGCGCATATCGGCGAGCTCCAGCACTTCGTTGGCGACTTTCTCGAGCACACCCACCGCAAGTTTGAATACCGCCTGTCCATCCATGTAAAGGAATGCGCTGCCTTCGACCACGCCCCCGCTGACGCTGCCGGGCACGCACAGGATGTCGGCATGGCTGCCGTCAGCATGCAGCTTGGTGGCCAGTATGCCGGGCTCCTTCGAGGCGCTGAGGACCACGGCGCCGGCGCCGTCGCCGAACAACACGCAGGTGGTGCGATCTTCGAAATTGAGGATGCGCGAAAATACTTCCGCGCCGATGACAAGGACATTCCTGTGGGCGCCCGCCTTGATGAAGCTGTCGGCAACCGATACCGCATAGGCGAAACCACTGCATACCGCTTGCACATCGAGTGCAGCGCTGTGATTGGTGATACCGAGTTTGCGCTGCACTACGCAGGCAGTGCTGGGGAAACCGCCGAAGTAGTCGGGCGTGGATGTGGCGAGGATGATCAGGTCGATGTCATTTGCATCGAGCCGCGCCATTTCCAGCGCCCGCTTCGACGCGGCGACGGCCAGGTCGCTCGACTTCACATCAGGCTCGGCATAGTGGCGCGCCGAAATTCCGCTGCGTGAGAAGATCCACTCGTCAGAGGTATCGATACCCTTTTCCGCCAGCTGCCTGGCGAGATCGTGATTGGTCACGCGCCGGGGCGGAAGATAACTTCCGGTGCCGATGATTTTGCTATAGAGGCTCATGCAGTCTTTTGTTGAGTGAGTTCCGGCACTACCGATGCGTTTGCCGGAACCGTGGGGGCCTCGGGTTGCGGCATCAACTCCGCTATGGTCGTGGATATGCGCGTTATGAGGTCGTGGTTGGCGGCGTCAAACGCACGCTTGATCGCCCATTCGTAGCCAAACGCATTCTCACCGCCGTGGCTCTTGAAAACCAGCCCGCGCAAGCCCAGCAGGCTGGCGCCATTGTAGCGGGAAGGATTCATGCGGCGGGAAAACGACCTGATGGCGCCGGTGGCGATCAATGCGCCCAGCATATTGAGCGGATTGCTCTTGAACTCCGCGGTCAATGCCTTCTTCACGAAGCGGCCCAGGCCTTCGGACGCCTTGAGCACCACATTACCCACGAAACCGTCGCAAACGACGATGTCAGTGGTGCCTTCGAAAATGTCGTTGCCCTCGACGTTGCCATAAAAATTCAGCACGCCTTTTTCATGGTCGGCGCGCAGCAGGGCCGCGGTCTGCTTGACCACGTCATTGCCCTTGATGTCTTCTTCGCCGACGTTGAGGAGGCCGACTGTCGGCTTCGCCTTGCCTTCAAGCGCCGCGACCAATGCCGAGCCCATCAACGCAAATTGATGCAAATGCTGCGGTTCACAGTCGACGTTCGCACCCAGGTCGAGCATGTAGGTCGGAGCGTCTTTTTGATTGGGGATCAGCGTGCAGATCGCGGGGCGATCAACGCCCGGAATGGTTTTCAGCACATAGCGCGATACGGCCATCAGGGCGCCGGTGTTGCCGGCCGAAACGCAGGCCTGGGCCTGCCCTTCCTTCACCAGATTGATGGCGACGCGCATGGATGAATCCTTCTTGCGCCGCAATGCGACTTCCAGCGGATCGTCCATCGTGATCACTTCCGATGCGCCGACCACGGACAGGCGTGGATGATGATCGGCCTTGTGCTTTTTAAGCTCGGCACGAATGGCATCCTCAAGCCCGACCAAAATCAATTCGGCACCAGGTTCGCGATTGACGAAGGAGATGGCTGCTGGAATAGTGACCGCCGGACCATGATCTCCGCCCATGCAGTCAATAGATATTTTGATTGTCATTGTTTTGATTCAGTACCTCGTTCCAACCGCCTTGCGGGGCAGATCCGGCGTGATTCAAAATGACGCAGCGTGCTTTTTCAGCATATGAAAAAACGGCGCCAAGTCAAACTTTCCGCGCCGCTTTTAGCTTAGAACAATGCAACGACAGACGATTATTCGTCGTTCTTGGTCTTCAAGACCTTGCGACCACGGTAATAGCCGTTCGGGCTGATGTGGTGACGCAGATGCGTTTCGCCTGTGGTCGGCTCAACTGCCAACGCCGGCGCGCAAAGGTGATCGTGCGAACGGTGCATGCCGCGCTTGGATGGGGACTTTTTATTCTGTTGAACGGCCATGATAGCTCCTAAACCTAAAGATTCGAAATTTTAACATATCCGGTCTGCCTGCTTGCAGGCGGGCCGGGGATCCTTACTACTTATTCTTTCCCTCATACATGTTATGTACCGCACATGTATTGCCAAGCAGTGAGTGAAGACGCTATCGCTTCAGATTCTTCAACACCGCGAAAGGAGAAACCTTTTCCACCACAGGCTCTGGCGTGTCCGGCACCAACTTGTCCGGGCAGACTTCATGCTTCGGGGACGGCGGGATAGCCAACAACACTTCGTCCTCGATCAGGGCGGCAATATCGAAGGCCTTGCTGCCGACGATGACCTCGATTGCGTCGTCGTCCAGCAATGCATCAATCGCATCTGCACCCGGCTCATCATTGGCAAGAACCAGCACGGAATCGGACGCAATATCAAAAGCGAACGGTTTCAGACACCGTTGGCATATCAACTGCACCGAGCCTGACACCGAAAGATTCAGCTGCGGATGCCCCAACCGGTCGCTACCGCCTTGCAGCGCCCAGCGTATGGCGCCTAACTTCTCGACTGACTCTTCCGCCAGCCTGGGCAAATCGGCAACTGCGACCTCGCCCTCACGGCGCTCTTTGAGCCGACTGAACTCAAACGCGTCGATCACAAAAGCATTCATAGGACAAGCAACCCCGGAAAACCTGCGATAATAACAGGGTTTTCCCTTACTCGTCAAAGTGTTAGATAGCCTTTATCAGGTCCTGTTTACCTGATCCGAAAATGAAAAATTGACAATGGTTGCTCCCGCCTTTCCCCGCCTGGTGCTTGCCTCGAGCTCGAAATATCGCAAGGAACTGCTGTCCCGCCTGCACATCCCCTTTGAAACGCTGGTCCCCAGCATAGACGAGACGCCCCGCGAGGGTGAAGCTCCCGAAGCAACCGCAATGCGCCTTGCACAAGAAAAGGCTGCCGCGGTTGGAGCGCGTGCGCCGGGAGCCCTGGTGATTGGTTCCGACCAGGTCGCGACGCTGGACGGCGAACAGATTGGCAAACCCGGCTCGCACGCAAACGCCTTGAAGCAGCTGCAAAAAATGCGCGGCCGCCGCGTGGTGTTCCATACCGCCCTCTGCCTTTGGGACGGGCGCACAACCGGCGCGGGGCAAGCGACACAGCTCGAAAATGTGCAGACCTTCGTGACGTTTCGCGATCTGCCGGATCGCGAACTGGACGCCTACCTGCGTATCGAACAGCCCTATGACTGCGCCGGAAGCGCAAAAAACGAGGGACTGGGTATCGCCATCCTCGAGAAGATCGAAAGCACCGACCCCACCGCCCTTACCGGACTGCCGCTGATTGCTTTGACAGGCATGCTGCGTAAAACCGGTTTTCCATTCTTCGCGGCCTAGCCGCAATTCTCCACTCCCAACCGAGAACCATGCCGGGCATTCTTTACCTCATTCCAAACACGCTTGGTCCCATGGACCCGGGCATCAGCCATCCGCTTGCGCAGGTCATTCCCGGGCAAGTGCAAGCCATCACGGCCGGCCTCGACTATTTCATTGCGGAGAATGCAAAGACCACGCGTGCCTTCCTCAAGCTGGTCGCATCGGAACAGCCGCTTGCCCGGCCACTGCAGGAGATACGCATCAGCGAACTGAACGTCAATACCGATGCCGCCGAATTACCTGCCTTGCTGGCGCCGTTGCTGTCCGGCCAGGATGCGGGCCTTATTTCGGAGGCGGGCGTACCCGCGGTAGCCGACCCGGGTGCAAACCTGGTGCGGCTCGCCCATGCACGGGGGATTTCCGTCAGGCCGCTGGTCGGCCCTTCCTCCTTGTTGCTTGCGGTAATGGCAAGCGGCCTGAATGGACAAAGCTTTGCGTTCAATGGTTATCTGCCGACCGATTCAGTACAACGCGTGAAGCGCATCAAGTTGCTGGAAGAACGGTCGCGGCAGGAAAAGCAGACCCAGCTCTTCATTGAAACGCCCTACCGCAACGACGCGCTCCTGGAAGCAATAGCAGCGACTTGCCATCCGAATACGCTGGTATGCGTCGCGACCGACCTGACTCTGGCGTCGGAGTCGATCAAGACCCAGCCCGCAGCAAAATGGAAGAGTGACCTGGCAGCTAAAAAGGCGCCGGACTTTCACAAGAAGCCGACGGTATTTTTATTGCTGGCAAGCTGAAGGATAGACGCGTAGCGCAGATGCGCAAAACGGCGGTATTGCGCCGCCGTTTTGCAAGCCCCGGAGGGCGATTTGAGAGAGTCCCGAAGACTTCTCAAAACCGCATCCAAGATGCGGTGAGCGCTTGGCTGTTGTTTTTTCCTTTATGTAAGTTTCTTGTTACCTAAAGGGAGGGAAAACTGTCGCCAGGCACCTGAATTATAAGATGCAGTTTTTAATTTTCAAGGTCGGACAGGAAACACGTCAGGCCCGGAAAATACTTGCTTTAACGACTCAGCGGATGGTGGGCTTGGCCATCGTGCTCCAGATCGAAGCCGCTGCAGCGGTCCCTACCGCGCCGCCGAATTTCTTCAGCAACCGTTCCGACAAGCCTTCGTGTTGCGTGTAATCAACGATGTCTTCGGCCTTGAGTTCATCGCGGGCCACGGTTTCCACCGTACCGAATCCATCGGCCAATCCGATCTCGACCGCCTTGGAGCCGCTCCAGAACAAACCCGAGAAAGTTTCAGGTGTCTCCTTCAGGCGCTTGCCACGACCCTGGCGCACGACGTTAATGAACTGCTGGTGTACTTCGTTCAGCATGTCCTGCGCATAATTCGTCTGCTTCTGGCTCTGGGGGCTGAACGGATCCATGAAGCCTTTGTTCTCACCGGCAGTCATCAGGCGTCGTTCCACACCGACTTTGTCCATCAGGCCGGTAAACCCGAAACCTTCCATCAATACGCCGATGGAGCCGACGATGCTCGCCTTGTTGACGTAAATCTTGTCCGCCGCCGCGGCTATGTAATAACCGCCCGAGGCGCAGATTTCATCGACCACCACGTAGAGCGGCTTGCGCGGATAAGCTTTGCGCAAGCGCTGGATTTCGTCGTTGATGATGCCGGCCTGCACCGGGCTGCCGCCCGGACTGTTGATGCGCAGGATGACACCGACCGCACTCGCATCAGCATAGGCCCGATTGAGCGCGGGGATGACAGAATCGGCGCCGCCGGTGGTGCCGGATTCGATAGTCCCGTCGATTTCGATGAGCGCAGTGTGCGGACCGACTACTTCAGCGTCGCCGCCGCCCAGATCGAATGCCGCCCACAGTGCGACTACGAACAAGCCAAGAAAAGCGAACTTGAAAAAAATGCTCCAGCGGCGGCGCGCCCGCTGCTCCTGCAGTGTAGCGAAGGCCAGCTTTTCCAGTACATCCCGTTCCCATCCGTCTTTTCTGGCGGTGGTCGTGGAGGTACGCGACTGCTCCGGCATGGCAGCCTGTGGCTGGTTGTTTTCTTCGTAGTGATCGTTACTCATCGTTAACTCTTTTCTTTCCCTGCAAAATCAGGCCATCGCCGGTTTGATGTAATCATCCGGCTCCCAGAATACCTGGTTGTCTTTTTCAAATACCGTTATCGGCCGCAAACGGCCACCGCGACATGGGCCGCCCGCGCACCTGCCGGTGTCCGGCGTATAGATGGCGCCATGGGTGGAACACATCAAGTACAGGCCGCTGGATTCGAAGAATTCGCCCTCGTTCCAATCCAGTTCGATCGGCACATGCGCACAGCGGTTCAGGTAGGCGTGGACGGTGCCGGCGTAGCGGACGACAAAACCTGTGCCATCGTCGCCAGCGACGGTGAGCGGAAACCGGATGCCCTTGCCGCCTTCTTCCAGCGCGTCGGAGGCGCAGATGGGGATGGCGACTTCGTTCATCAGGCGTTCTCGTTCAGCCAGGCATGCAACTCGTATACCGAGTTGGCGGAATAAACCGGATTCAGCACCTCGAGTTCATTTGACGGGTGAGCGCCATAATGGACCGCGATACCGGCCGCACCGGCGTTGATGGCCATCTGCAAATCATGCGTGGTATCTCCGATCATGACCGTGCGTTGCATATCCTGCCCGAGCTCGCGCGTCAGTTCCTGCAGCATCGCGGGGTGCGGCTTGGAGAAGGTTTCATCCGCGCAGCGTGTCGCATGAAACGCCGACAACAGGTTGGCGGCATCGAGCGCGCGATTCAGGCCGACCCTGCTCTTGCCGGTCGCCACCGCCAGGAAATAGCCTTGCTGCGAAAGTTCGCCCAGCATTTCGCGCACGCCGTCGAACAGCGCCAGGCCTTTGTCCTTGGTCAGGTAGTGGTAACGATAACGCTCTACCATACGGGGGTAATGCTTCGGGTCGAGTCCGGGCAATACCGCTTCCATCGCTTCCTGCAAGCCAAGGCCGATCACATACGATGCGGACTTGTTGTCAGGCACGGGCAAGCCGAGATCCTTGGCCGCCGCCTGTATGCATTTCACGATGGTGGCGGTGCTGTCCATGAGCGTGCCGTCCCAATCGAAAACGATCAAATCAAATTGTTTTCTTGCCATGTTGTGCGGCAGTGTAGCTGCCGGTTCCCTCTTGCCTATGTCTTATTCAGTTATGCCCGGGTACTTATGCAGGCGTCTTTTCCAGACTTTTCAGGAATCGTTCACACTCGGGCGCAAGCGGCGCATTCAGTGTCACCGGCTGTCCCGTTTCCGGGTGCAGGAAGGTGATCTGGTACGCGTGCAGGAACATCCGTTTCAGTGCGATCCGCTCGCCTTCCGCCTTCTGCAGTGCGCGATTCAGGCCGAAGTCGCCATACTTGTCGTCGCCGACGATCGGGAACCCGCTTGAGGCCAGGTGCACACGGATCTGGTGCGTGCGGCCGGTTTTCAGCTCCGCTTCCAGCAACGCAAAGGATCCGTACTTCCTCATCAGGTTGAACACCGTATGCGAAGCCAGGCCATCGGCCTGTACGCGCACGCGGCGCTCTCCGTCCGCCGTGTTGTACTTGAACAGGGGCAGCTTGACGTGCTGCCTCGGATTTTGCCAATCCCCCTGGACCAGGGCAAGGTAGCGCTTGTCGAGGCGGCCTTCGCGGATCTGTTCATGCATGTTTGTCAACGCCGACCTTTTCTTGGCGAGCAGCAGGATTCCGGAGGTATCGCGGTCGAGGCGGTGCACCAGTTCGAGGAATTTTGCCTGCGGTCGCGCCGCGCGCAGTTGCTCGATCACGCCGTAGCTGACGCCGGATCCGCCGTGCACTGCTACACCCGCAGGTTTATCGATCACCAACATATGCGCGTCTTCGAACAGCACATCGAACTCGGCGCCGGGCACGACCTGCGTTGATTTCTCGGCAACCCGCACCGGCGGCACGCGCACGACGTCGCCTTCCTTCAGGCGGTAGGTCTGGTCGATCCGTCCTTTGTTGACGCGTACCTCGCCCGAACGCAGCACACGGTAGATATGGCTCTTCGGTACGCCTTTACAAATCCTTAACAGGAAATTGTCTATGCGTTGGTCAGCCTCTTCATCCGAAATCGTGATCAGCTGCACCTGGGGAGAGACTTGTGCTGGCAAAGTCGCCATTGCAGTTTGCGCCGGCTTACCAGAAAATCTCGCTAAGTCCTTCATTTTAATTATATAATTTGTTTCGCCGCGGTCACAAAGCCGCTGCGCGTGTAAGAATAAAAAGCACATTCTACACAGGGGCGTCTCCACCAGCCTCGCCAATTTGCAAATTAGATGGAAAAGATGTGTACGCACATCCTTCCGCGAATCAAGGTCGCACCGCTGTTGCAATCGGATAACGCGAAGGGATGCTGGACAAGATTGCTTGAATAAATGGATAAGTCTGGCGAGCAGTGCCCGGAACAAAGGGAATGCTCGCTGGTTGATGTGGTTGAACACTGTTTGCCGAGTTGCTGAACCTATGTTTTGTTTAGCTTTATTAGTCTGCTTGTTGCCTGCGATGGTACGTTCTGCGCCCGAGTCATTCGGTGTGCGGCGCGCGGCGCAAGCGCATACTCGACATCCCGAAGAAACCCGTCCGCGCCCCGTTGCGGCAGAAGCGTTTTATTCCCGCTTTGCCGCACACTAAGGCAGTTCTCCTCAGGCTCTCCGACCTCGCGTACATCCCTGTACTTTGCTGCACAGAGCAGCACTAGAGAGACCTTCGGGTCCCGGAGCAAAATAAAATGAAACGCATGTTGTTTAACGCCACGCAGCAGGAAGAGTTGCGCGTGGCCATTGTCGATGGGCAAAAGCTGATCGACATTGACATCGAGACGACCGGACGCGAACAACGCAAGTCCAACATCTACAAGGGCGTCATTACCCGCATCGAGCCATCGCTGGAGGCCTGCTTCGTCAATTACGGCGAAGAACGGCATGGCTTCCTGCCATTCAAGGAAGTTGCCCGCACCTATTTCCGCGAAGGCGTGGATGTGCGCAATGCATCCATCAAGGACGCACTCCGCGAAGGCCAGGAAATCGTGGTCCAGGTGGAAAAGGAAGAGCGTGGCAACAAAGGCGCCGCCCTTACCTCCTTCATTTCGCTGGCCGGCCGCTATCTGGTGTTGATGCCGAACAACCCGCGCGGCGGCGGTGTTTCTCGCCGTGTGGAAGGCGAAGACCGCCAGGAACTGCGCGAAACCATGGACAAGCTCGACCTGCCCTCGGGCATGTCGGTAATTGCCCGCACCGCCGGTATCGGCCGCAATGTCGATGAACTGCAGTGGGACTTGAATTACCTGATGCAACTGTGGCGCGCAATCGAAGGCGCCGGCCAGTCATCCTCCGGCGCGTTCCTGATTTACCAGGAATCATCGCTGGTGATCCGCGCGATCCGCGATTATTTCCAGCCGGATATCGGCGAAATCCTGATCGACACCGACGACATCTACGAACAGGCGCAGCAGTTCATGAGCCACGTGATGCCGGACATGGTGCACCGGGTCAAACG
>JBBWZW010000338.1:0-2717 GCA_039649305.1 Burkholderiales bacterium | reverse complement strand
GCGCCCTCGGCAATGTCTCCATCGGCGCGATGGTAAGCCAGCTTGGCGATCAGCGGGCCGTTCGCATAGCCGACTGACATGCCGTATTGACGCCGTTGCGTGTTCTCGTCCGGCACCTCGCCAAAAGCGTACGCTATGTCCGCAGTAAAGCCGCTCCAGGTCGGCGTGGTGTATTTGATCGTGTTGTCCATGCGGAGAATGGTCGGAATAAAGTTCGCTGCATCACCTGCCAGGCCGGCGCCGAACGGGTCGATCTCGGCCACTGTCAGGTAGTGAGGCGTGTACTGGCGTCCGAGAGTGACATTGCCCCAGTTGCCACCCAGGCCGACATATGCCTGGCGGCCGAACAGCCGGTTGTTTGCGGCCCGGGCGTTAAACGAACCTGGTTGGCTCGGAACGGCTGTGATGCTTTGGCCTGAGGTACCGTCATCAATGTTGATTCCCGCCTCAAGCAGAAACTTTGCCTGTAAACCGCGGCCCAGATCCTCGGTGCCCTTGAATCCGATGCGCGATCCGTTTTGTACGCCGCTGGTTATTTTCCATGTGTTACCGGCCGGACCGCCGTCGTCCCTGACGAAGCCTGCGTCAACGAGTCCGTAAATGCTGAGGGAAGTCTGGGCTGCGGCGGTTCCGGCGAAAGTCCCCAGGACAGCAAGCACGAGTAGTGATTTTTTCATCGATCTATCCTTGTTCGAAAATGTTTGTTGGCGATCCGTCCATGACGGATAAGTCAACATTAATTGTTGGGCGCGACACGGCTGTCGAATTGGCTGCGGGGTGGGCGATGGGTTGACCGAAACGGAGAAAGACGGTGGACTCTGTCGCCTTTTTGTCACGGCGATGATGTCCGATTGCGTACAAATCGCGGGTAAATCGATCTAAATACTTTTAAAATTTCTAAATTTCATTCAACTCCGGCAATTTTCGCGAGCGGGGACCTTCGTTTGAGATGAATCATGCCCGGCGTGCGCCTAATGCGAAATACTGGATCGATCGGATTATCAAAATGATAAGCTTCGCATGGCTAATCGAGAGGAATTGCTCATCATCCGTGCCGCGCGCGCCGGCCAGGCCGCAGCGCAGTTAACTCTCGGCAAGCGCTATCTATTTGGCGGGGCCGGGTTGCCGAAGAGCCTCCCGACAGCGCTCTACTGGCTTGACCGCGCAGCGCACCAGGACGAAGAGGACGCCTGGCTTCTGATCGGAACTCACGTCCCGTTCGAAACCGCACAGCAGGCGCCGCAGCCGTCAAAGCTGTGCGTGTGGTACGAACGCGCGTACGACGCCGGCGTGGCGCAAGCCGGACTGGTGCTTGCCAAGCTCGTGTTGGCGCAGGTAAACGGGGCAGTCAGCGAATCGATGCGCAGCAAGGCTTTACGCGCATTGCAGGCGGCTGCGCAGGCCGGTATTGCCGAGGCGCAGTGGCTGCTGGCGCAGCACGTGCGGCCACACCCGGCCGACACGCCCTCCGTGCCGTCCGCGCTGTCCGCGCCGTCCGGTATACCGCCGACGGCGAAAGAGCAAGTGGTGATGGAATCCGAGGCGGCGTCGCGCATCGACAACGGCATCATGCTCGAATGGGCGACCCGCGCAGCGCAAAGCGGCGTGCCCGAGGCGCGCCATGCCCTGGCTGACCATGCGTGGGCCACGGGCGACTATCAAGGCTTTGTACGCTGGGCGCTGCCGCTGGCCCGGGAACTGGAAGTGCGCGGCACGGAACTCTCCGATACCATCGCGCATCCGCTGGTCCGTCAGGAGCTCAGTCTTCTATCGCGCTGCGCGGACGCGATGTTCATGAGCGGCGACCTAGACGCCAGCGAGGCGGTGCGATTCTGGGAATGCGCAGCACGCGCGGGTGACCGCAACGCGCAGTTCTCGCTGGGGCTATGGTTTGCCAGGATGGATGTCAACGGCAGGCGCATCCCGCGGATTCCGGGAACCGCGAATTACAAGAAATCGATCCGTTGGCTTTCACTGGCGGCGGAACAGGGGGTGGCCGACGCCTGGTATGCGCTGTCGAGAATTTATCTGAAGCCGGAATGTTCACAACGCAATCTGACCGACGCGCAGCGTTATCTCGAACGGGCGGCGGAAGCCGGACACGCTCCGGCGCAACTGGAATTGGGTATCACGGCTTGGCGTACCCGGCGCGATCAGGCGTCGAAAGACGTCCGGGCCGTCTACTGGCTGCAGAAGGCGGCGGCACAGGGCGGCGACGGTAGCGCCGAAGCGGGTGCGGTGCTCAAAAAAGTTGCCTGCCCCGCCACGCCTGCGCGTTGGGCTCAAGATGCGCTGCGGCACCTGACGCGCGAGGCCGCTTCGATGTATCCGCTGCTGGCGGCGCGCATCGAAATGGCTGCATTGTTCGGGTTGTCCCGGCCGGAGGCCTTGCTGCTTGATCCGAAGGAGGCCGATTGCGGTCATTGCCTGCTGATCGACATTCGCGCCCGGCACCGGCATAGCAAGCGGCGCCTGGTTCTCCTGCGAACCGGCGAGGAGCGGCAGGCGCTGGAGCGCATCGTGCGTTTGTTTGAATACGTGGATTGCGGTCCCGAGGGACCGGAAGGCAACTACAGGCAGCGGTTGTATCGGCTGCGCACGCTGATCCCGTGAGCAGGTCGTCAAAAGCTTTCACCATGCCTGAAGAAAGCAGGACTTTTTTTCAGTGCCTGGTATCCCCTCCCCCTGCAAGGGCCCTGCAAGGGGGAGGGTTAGGG
>JBBWZW010000324.1:0-10147 GCA_039649305.1 Burkholderiales bacterium | reverse complement strand
CGTTTCCATGAGACGGTGATGCAGGTGTTGAGCGAGGTTGGGCTCCCGCCCGAGGCGCTTGAAATCGAGGTGACGGAAAGCGTGCTTGTGCAGAACAACGAAGAGAACGTCCAGTTGTTGAAGCGATTACGCGCGTCGGGGATGCAGTTGTCGCTGGACGACTTCGGAACGGGATACTCCAGCCTGTCCTATTTGCACCGCTATCCGTTCCATGCGCTGAAGATAGACCGTTCGTTTGTGAGCGGCATCGGCCAGAATGAAAACCAGACGGCGATCGTGAAGGCGATCATCGCGATGGCGCAAAGCCTGCACCTGAAGGTGATTGCCGAAGGCGTAGAGAGCGCGCAGCAAGTCGCTTTTCTGAAAGCGCATGGCTGCCTTGCCGCGCAGGGTTTTTATTACAGCGGACCGGTCGCCGCGGAAGCCATTCCGGAGTTGCAGTGGGAAGCGCACATGCTGTAGCCGGTGGCTATCTGCGCGATAAATGCGCCCGCATCCGCATCATGACGTCGATCGGATCGAAAGGCTTCGTGATGTAGTCAACGGCGCCACAGGCGAATCCTTTTTCCTTATCAGCGATCGCGCCCGCGGCGCTGAGAAAGATGACGGGGATATGGCGCGTGCGCTCATCTTCTTTTAAACGCCTGCACACTTCGTAGCCATCCATGCCCGGCATCATGACGTCCAGCAGAACCAGATCGGGCAATGTGGTCTCGACAAACTTCAATGCCGATATGCCGCTGGTCGCCGGGTGCAATGTGTACAGCTCGCGCGGGAGCATCTTGACGAGCAGGCGCAAATTTTCCGGCATGTCGTCGACCAGCAGGATCCTGCTGGTCTGGATTGCTGACTCCGGTGACTTGCTACCCATCGTACTCTCCAGGCTCTGCGGCACCAGCGTTGATGAAATAGAAGTCATGTGCGGGGGTGTGGCGTTTTATTCTTGTTGATCGTGCGAACGCTATTCCAACGGACGGTGATGGATGCAGGTTTTTTGGAGCACCTCCACTCCGGATACCGGTTCCTGCCGGGCGCAACGTTCGGCAACTTGCCCGCTATGCGCGATCGGGCGGAGCGTCTGGTCGGCTACGGTGGCGCCGGCGCGCGCACCGTAGGCATTGCTCGCTTCACGCATCACTTTCACATGGAGGCCATTCGGCGACGACAGGGACGGCGTAGTGGTGAGGATACCGCCCGAATCCGCGACGCCTCTGCCGGTCTGCGTCAGTCCGAACAGCGAGACCACGGCAACAGTAAAGGCCAGCAGTGCGTAACGAGAAATGTACATAGGCCGCTGTATGGAAAAAATGTCAGTGGAATACGCTTTCAACGATGCGATCACGCGACTCTTATGCCGCACACAACATGCCTGGTTCCTCCACTACTGCATCCTCGCTGACTTCGAGACGGTAGCCCTTGGTATAGGCGCTGCGAATTTGTACGCCTCGCTCGCCGCTCAGATTCAGTTTCTTGCGCAGCTTGTAGATGTGCTGCTCTATCGAGTGCCTGGCGATCTCGTGGCCAATGGCCCAGATCGCGATGCTGATGGTCTGGTGCGACAGGAACTTGCCGGGAGAATTGAAGAGCAGCCACGCCAGTGCGAATTCACGCGGCGTCAGGTCGACCGGCTTGCCGCGGTCGAGGATGGAGCCGGCGCTCTTTTCCAGCGTGTAGCCGCGCAGGTTCACTTTTTCGGCCATGGATGTAGGCCTGTAACGGCGCAGCACGACACGCATGCGGGCGATCAATACCTGGGGATCGCATGGCCGGTTGATGAAATCGTCGGCGCCGGCATTGAGAGCGAGCGCCATTGAACGCGCATCGTTCAGGGATGAAAGCACTACGACCGGTATGCCGGCGTGGGAGCGGCAATTGAGCCACGAGTAAAGCATCTGTTCGTCCACCGGTCCGTGTTCGGCGTCGACCAGGATCAGGTCAAATTGTTCGCGGCGGAGCGCGCGCAGAAGCGCGATCTCCGATTCAAAACGATGGCATTCGAAGCCCGCGGGAGCGAGCATTTGTTGGACTTCGCTGTAAGCAATGGCGCAACGAACATAGCAGGCAAATCTCATTTTTCGTCTCCTGAAAATTGTTGAATCCCGGCTGTTTCATTACAGCACTGCGGTCGCGGTGGCGCGCCATACTAAAGGATGGTTTTGATGCGACAAGACCACTGCGGGGACTTCAGGGAGAGGAATGGACGGAACCGTCGTACGTTGCTTTGCTGTTTTGCCATCGGCGTGGTGCGTGTTGGTGCGTAATTAATACTTTCTCATTTTGTAATCATGGCTCAGCACGATGCGACTCGATGCAATCAGGCTGCTCAGGCCGAACACCAGTTGCGTCAGTGTATGACCGGGCAATGCCCAGATTTGCGATGGCGAAGGCTCGACGCGCGTCGCCGCCGCAATGAGTGGCGTGACCCAGTCGGCTTCGGGTGTCACATCGAGCATGACATTGCCTTCCGAATCGGTGTGCATGAAAATGTCGCCGCCTTCCGCAAGGCGAAAGCAGATGCCGTAACCGGTCAGGTTCGACTTTTCGATGGAACGTTGCAAGTCGCGGTTATAACTGTCGATCCAGGCTTCGACGTCATATGTCGTTTTCAGGTCGATCCATGGGCGTTCGGGCAGTTCTGTCATCCGGTTGCTCCTCTTTAAAAATCGGGATGTGTGTAAGCGCGAAGGTTATAACACATCCGAAAAACAGGGGCAGTGTTGCTCGTGCTATAAGCCCGAAGGGTCCATTGTCATAACTGACACGATTGGACGCGATGCAACTGCTTGTAATTTGTATTGCAGGCACTAGTCTTTATCCACGGAAGCGGCAGTTCACACCTATCACGACTACGCCGTGACAGCACGCGTGAACCATGTGCCAGGCTGGTTCTTCGGGAATGAAACCAGCGGTTGCTTCAACCCGGATCCGGCCTACCGTGCCGCTACCGGCTGCCGCGTCAAACCTTGGACTACGCTCGACCTGGCGCTGCGCTATTCCGGGTGAAGAACCTGGATGTCGGCTTCGGCGTCCGCAATGCGTTGGACAAGCCCGCGCCGCTTGATCCGAACAATACTCTTTTCGGCTTCAACCCTGGTTTTCACAACCCGTACTTCAATGTCTGGCTGAACTACAAATTTTTGTGACTGCGGCGAAATGTGCAAACTGCTCCTGACCGTTGTGCTGCTGGCCGCGCCATGCTTTGCCGCAGCCATCGGCGACTGGCAGGCACTCGACACAAAACTCGAAGAAAACATGCATCGTGTGCACGACGAAGCCAAAGAGGATCTGGCCCGGGCTAAGAGCAGTGGTAACGAAAACGCGGAGCTCGACGCGCTGTACCGTATGACCAGAGCCACGCATATGATCGGTACTGACATGGGCGACGGCACGAACGAGCGAGGATTATCGCTGGCCCGGAAAACGGGCAGTGCCGAAGCGGAGTGCTGGTTCATGCCCAACCGGGACGGAATCCCGGCGGCCAGCTCTTCCGCCGGCTGACCGTCGTCTAGGGATAAACGATATCGGCGCGACGATTCTCGGCCCATGCGGCTTCATCGCTACCCAGCGCTTTCGGCTTCTCTTTGCCGAACGAGACCGCTTCCATCTGGGAATCGCTGACGCCCGACAGGGAAAGGGCTTTGCGCACAGCCTCGGCCCGCTTCTGACCGAGGGCGAGGTTGTACTCGCTGCCGCCGCGCTCGTCAGTGTTCCCCTGGATGATGATTTTGCGGCCCTTGTTCGCAGACAGGTATTTGCCATGCGCTTCGGTAACCGGCTTGGCATCGTCGCGCAGCAGGTAGCTGTCGTAGTCGAAGTAGACGCTGCGTTTCGCCAGTACACCCGTGGGATCGTTTAACGGATCCCTCGGTGCGTCGACCGGGGCAACCACGCGCGTATCAGCGGTTCCGCCCGGTTGGGGCGTTGGGGTGTCTGTGCGGCTCTCGACCGGCGGTTTGGTTTCGAGCGGGGTGGAGGCGCAGGCGGTGAGGAGAAGCGCGAGGGTTGCAGTAGCCAATAATTTTGTCGTATGCATCATGGACTCCCTATATTGAGAGACAGGACGAGGCCGTCTTGTCCGGATTTCAAACAATATATTTGGGCAAATTATATTGCCCTAATTGGTATACTTGAGGCAATATAATAACTACGGAGCGCCTGAAATGGTAACAAAGACTAAATCATTCGTGGAAACCGTACCGGGCAGGGTATCAGACACTCCTCCCCATCTCGAGGCCCTCAAGAAACTGCGGATCGTCATTCGCGCCGCGCAGCGGCATTCTGCATGGATCGAAAAACAGTGCGGCGTCAGCGGCGCGCAGTTATGGATCGTGCAGGAATTGCACGAATCGCCGGGTTTGCGAGTGGGGGAAATCGCAAGCAAATTGGCAATCCACCAGACCACGGCGAGCAATCTTTTGCGTCCGTTGGAAAAACAAGGTTACGTGGTCAAGGCGCGCGATCCATCGGATCAGCGGGCGGTGAAACTCGCGCTGTCGGAAAAAGGTACCGAGTTGTTGGCGCGGGCGCCGAAACCGGCAAGGGGGCTGCTACCCGAATCGCTGATGGGCATGAGTGAAGAGAGACTGGCGCAGCTCGACCTCGGACTACAGGGACTGCTGGGCAGCATCGGCGCCATCGATGAAGGGCATGGGCTCGAACCATTACCGTTCAACATGTAAAGTCATTCCGGCTTTCGACATCCTGGCTCGCGTTCGCGGAACGCGAATGCAGGGTCATGCACCCGCAATATGTAAGGGAGAAAAAACATGCCGTTACTATCGTTTCGCCACTCATGATTCGGGAACCTCTACCCGATGACGTAAGGCGTTTTATCCTCGTGAGTGTTCCATCGATTCCTTTTCTTGAAGCGATGCTGTTGCTGCGCGAAGATGAGAACCGCGTCTGGGACAGCAAGCTCGTAGCGCAGCGACTTTACATGAGCGAGAAGGCGGTGCAAGACTTGCTCGCTGAACTGCATGAAGCCGGCATCCTGCATGCGCAGGAGCAGGGCGTATCAGGATATAGTTATCGTCCCGGCTCCGCTGAACTCAGGAACATGATCGACCGTCTGGCGGACATCTACGCGAAGAACCTCGTGGATGTCACCAACCTCGTCCATTCAACGATCGGCAAGAAAGCGCAGCACTTTGCAGACGCCTTCAAATGGCGCAAGGATTCGTAACATGGGAGCTATGATAGGGCAGGCTATTTATGCGCTGTGCGCATTGACCTCGTTTGCATGCGCCTTTTTATTATTGAGAGGGTACTTCCGGTCCCGGCTCAGGCTGCTGCTGTGGAGCGGATTGTGTTTTTCGGTGATGGTGGTGAACAACGTGATCCTGATATTGGATCGCATCGTTTTCCCTACCACGGATTTTTCACTCTGGCGCCTCGGCACCGCTTTGCTGGCGCTGCTGCCGCTGCTGTATGGGCTGATCTGGGAAGAAGACTGAACGTATGCGGGTGACAAGACGAATAAACACGAGAGACGCGCATGAATGAGATTTTGGTAGGCGCTACAGCGATGGGTACGCTGATAGCGGGCCTGTTTTTCCTCCGTTACTGGAAAAGCACGCGAGACAGGTTCTTCCTTTTCTTTGCCATCTCCTTCTTCATTGAAGGATTCAACCGGCTCCTGATCGGTCCGGACATGCAAAGCGAGACCGCGCAGCAGAATATTTTTTATGTGTTGCGGCTGATTTCTTATGGATTGATCCTGTTTGCGATCTGGGATAAGAACAGGCCGAGGGGGAAGGGCAGGTAGGTGGATCCCAACCTACGACCCATCCGCGAAAAGTGGTGAAACGCAGGTTGGGATGCAATCCCAACGAACTGCCCCACGCATAACCACCGGCCGTGATTTGAAGCGTGATGTGTTGGGATTACATCCCAACCCGCGCTCTACCCTCTAATACAGAATCTCCTCGGCGAGTGGAGCGGCCGGCAACTGGCTCGGACGCGCAACTGCCGCTTCAATCAAAGGCTCGAACGCGCGCACCGTGACTACGCTCGAGTCGCAATCACCTGACCCACCCTGCGATCTCCCCAGCGGAATCGAATATCCAATCTGCACTCCGGTGTCGCGGCTTCCGGCGTCGAGTGAGTGTGACAGGTTCACGCTCCACCTATTCTGTGCAAGCTTCAGATCCAGCCGATCCGAATCCACGGTGGTGCTATAACGCCCCTGGAATCGTGCGCAGTTGTTGAAGTGTTGAGTGACCCTGATGCGGTTCACATCTCGGAATTCATCTCCCTGCGTGCCATCGCCGAACTGATAGGTCAGCTGAGTTCTTTCGCGCCGCAGTTCGATCCGGGAGCCGGGCATCGGCTGCAAACCCAGGTTGAGTGTGTAGCCGTCGAGCCGACCGGCCTCGAGTGCGCTCGAATCAACGAGCATTTCATCGCCTGCCAGTGCCGAGAGGTCGGCGTACTCGTCGCCACCCGCCCGCACGGTGTAGGCGGTCATGCCGAAGTCCGATAGCAGCCTTCCGCTTCCGGCATTTTTCCTGACGTCGACCAGATAGCTGTTTTGCAAGGTCGCGTTTGACTCCACGCCAGATGCGGCGGTATAGGCGTCCGACGTGCGCAGCTGCCCGGTGGCGACCCTGATGCGCAGATTGCGCTTTGGTGCATAGACACCATTCACCATTACCTCCGAGTAGCCGGTGTGGTGCCTGAGTGTGGCTCCTGCGCCCAGCCTGGTGGTCAGGAGCGTTCCGTAATCAAAGGTCAGGGAAGGATTGAGGTAGGAATACTCATCGACCTTTGCCCCCCATTTGTGGTGCCGGGTGTCATAGACCAGTTCGGCGCTTTGTTCATCGAGCGAAAAATACGCGGGGGCCTCCTGGTCCGAGCCGGGGAGCTCGGGAAGGTTATCCGTCATCGCCCCAAAACGCGCTGCGGCATCGGTTGCCAGACTGATACCAGACCAGGTGACCAGCAGCGTGATCGTTATGGATTGAACAGCGGATTTGACGTGCGAATTACCGGAAATGCGTACCATCAGGGCCCTGTCGAAAGTCGTGCTATTAAGCAAGTTTCTTTTGACCATGAACCTCGACTGCAGTTCGATTATTCGTGCATTCAGGTATTGCGGATGGTGACCAGCTTCGACAACCCCAGGAAATTCACCTTCCTGACCGATTCAACCTTCCAGTTGTGCCGGAGGATTTGTTCGTCAAAACAGAAGTCGGAGCGGAAACCGATCTTGTTCGCGAGCGACCGCACCGCACGCTCCAGGAACCACCAGAAGCGGCTGCCGCTGAAATGGTTCAGGATGAATATCGTCCCGTTCTGGCGGCACACTCGCCGGATCTCCGAGATCAGGCGCTCGGGATTGGGCGTCACCGACAGCACATAAGGTATCGCCACGCAATCGAAGCTGTTGTCGGGAAAATCCAGGGCCTCCGCATCCATGGCGAACAGCCGGATGTCGCGCTCGGCGAGCTTGTCCGCCCTCTGGCGCGCGATTTCAAGCATGTCGGTGGAAATATCGATGCCAACCACCGCCGAGGCCGCGGGGTATTGGGAAAGGGTGAGGCCGGTCCCTACGCCGACTTCCAGGATGGAATCCGGCCGGGCCGTGCGCACCGCATGCGTCAGCGCCTGTCGTCCGGGTTCGAGGACGGCGCCAAAGAGGCGGTCATACAAAGGTGCATAGAAGCGGTAGGTGGAGACAACATTATCGATGGATATTTGTTTCATGGGTTCGTACGGGCGATTGTCAGATTGTCAAACTTTAATCTAAGACCATTGGAAACCAGAAAGTTCGCTTAAATGCGCAACCTATGCACATGATCATAAGGTATAGCTATCGGGAATGTCGCGGGACGGCCGCCCATCATCGTCCGGGCGGCTCAATCAAGATACGTAAACTTCGATACGCGTACCCGGATTTCCGCCCGTCGTTTGCTCGTGCGAAGGGATTAGAGCGATTTCAGCCTGACCGTGCGGGTTCTGCCGGCCGCTCGAAGGCGATTGCGGCGTTGCCAATGCTCGACAGGCGGCCAGCCTTTCTGCGCTTGGCGCCTTGCACTCGCCTCCGATCAGCTCGGCAGACCGCTTCGCTACCCGCACGGTCAGGCTGAAGTCGCTCTAGCGCGTCATCGCCCGACGCAGCATGAAGCTGATCGCATCGACTATCGCGACCAGGACCAGCATCGCCAGGATGACCGTGGCGGCCTGGTGCATCTGGAACAGCGACAGGTGGTATTTCAGCATCTGCCCGAGTCCGCCGGCGCCGACTACGCCGAGGATGGCTGCGGCGCGGATATTATTTTCCCAGCGGTACAGCGTGTACGACATCATCTGCGGCAGGGTCTGGGGCAGGGTGGCGTAGAAAAACGCGGCCAGTGGACGCGCTCCGTTGATGCGCAACGATGCTTCCGGCAGCGGTGAGGTGTTTTCCAGCGCATCCGCAAACAGTCGGCCGAGCACGCCGCTCGTGTGCAGCGCTAACGCAAGCGTACCGGCGAATGGCCCGAGGCCGGCGGCGATCAGCAGGATGGACGCCCATACCAGTTCCGGGATCGAGCGCGATACGTTCAGGACCAGACGGGTTGCCGCTCGGGCGAATCTGCCGAATCGCCCTCCGGCCGGCAGCGCCAGCGCGACTCCGGCCAGTGCCGCGATCAGGGTACCGAGTGTTGACATCGACAATGTCTCCGCGGCGCCCCACGCCACTTTGTTCAGGAACGCAGGTGACAGGTCGGGTGGCGCGAAGCCGCGCAGGAATTCGAGCGAGGAGCGTGCCGCGTCAAGCGTGAAGAAAGCGTCCCATCTGAGCGGCAGCGTCGCAAAGCTTAGGACCACCAGCGCCACCAGCCCGGCTAGTAGCGCAAGCGTGGATAAGCGCGTCGGCGGTGCCGGCAATGTCGTCCGGTGAACTTTCATGCGAGCCTCCCGCGCAGCAGCTTGCTAACCCAATCGGCGCAGGCGACAAGTAATACGAAGACGATCAGCATGGTTGCGACTTCGCCGCCGGCCAGCATCTTCATCGATTCATCCATGCGTTGCCCGAGGCCGCCGGCGCCGACGAAGCCCATGATGACCGAGCCGCGGATCGCGCATTCCCAGCGGTAGACGGTATAGGACACCAGTTCGGAAGCTGACTCCGGCAACGCGCCGTACAGCAGTGCACTCAGACGTCCGCTGCCGTTCCTGAGTAACGTGTCAGTCGCATGCGCGTCGGACGACTCCAGGATTTCTGCATAGACCTTGCCCAGCATGCCGCAGTAAGTCAGTGCGATGGCGAGCACGCCCGCAGTCGGGCCCAGGCCGACGATGCGCACGAACAGCAACGCCCACACCAGCTCGGGCACACTGCGCAATAGAATCAACAGCCAGCGCGCCACTTGCCGGACGAGACGGCCGACCAGGCTGATGCGACCGGTGCCGAGCCGCGAAATCGACAGGCGCTCGGTCACGATCAGCGTCAGCGGAATCGCGCCGAGCAACGCCAGCGCCATGCCGGCGGTGGCCATCGCGACGGTTTGCCAGGTGGCTTCCGCAACCAGCATCAGGAAGTCGGCAGAATGCACAGGCGGGAAAAAGTCCGCGAGAAAACGGCCGGTCGCGCCGAGGCTTTGTGCATCAAACAGAATCCATGGCTTGAATTCACTCCAGACCAGCATCGGCCAGAGGATGACGAGCGCGATGACGGCGGCGGTGACGCGGCCGCGCCAGGCAGGATCGGGATGGTTGGCGGTGGTGGTGATCGAGGACATGGGCTGGTGCTGAATCACGTACCACCACCTGCAGGATGAAATGTAGGTTGGGATGCGAATCCCAACATTCGCCCCCTGCACATCAGACGGCTTTTAAACGGGCACCCACCCTGCAGGAAAGGCGTCGGTTGCTCAAGGACTGGAATGTTGGGAGTGGCATCCCAACCTAGGTCATTCCGGGCGGGAGATCTGGTCATGACAAGCATTAGAAGCAGCGCGGCACAACCATCGCCTCGGTAGCAATCACACCCGGCTCAATTGCCGGCTGCGGCGCCGCGATACGGGCGTTCTGATACAGCTCTGCAATCATCGCATCCGTGACCGCTTCTCGCGGCGCGTCGAACACGACACGACCGGCGCGCAAGCCGACGATACGCGGGAAATATTCGCGAGCCAATTCTACCTGGTGCAGGCTGCACACC
>JBBWZW010000285.1:0-4408 GCA_039649305.1 Burkholderiales bacterium | reverse complement strand
GTCTCGCGCGGGCACGATGCCCGCGGCGGGTTGCACGTGCAAAATATGTAACGAGGGGTGTCCAGCCGCAGAAAGTTTTGAGGTGCAACATGCTGGACCGTGAAGGCTTCCGCCCGAACGTCGGCATCATTCTGCTCAACACCAACAACGAAGTTTGGTGGGGAAAACGGGTGCGCGAACATTCGTGGCAATTTCCACAAGGCGGGATCAAATTCGGTGAGACGCCCGAGCAGGCCATGTTCAGGGAGCTGGAAGAAGAAGTCGGCCTGAAGGCGCAGCACGTCAAGATCATCGGTCGCACGCGCGACTGGTTGCGTTATGAAGTCCCGGATCGCTTCATCAAGCGCGAGGTACGGGGTCATTACAAGGGACAAAAGCAAATCTGGTTCTTGCTCCGCATGGTCGGGCGCGACTGCGATATCAACCTGCGCCTGACCGACCACCCGGAATTCGACGCATGGCGTTGGCACGATTACTGGGTGCCGCTCGATGTCGTAATTGAATTCAAGCGCGATGTTTATCAAAAAGCATTGCAGGAGCTTTCACGTTTCCTGACGCGGCCTGCGCAAAACCGCCCGCAACGTCATAACGCACGCTACCTGCGTCAAAACCACTTGACGCGTACGATCGAAGAACCGGCGGCGCCGTTGTTGGCAAAACCCAAGACGGAGTGACTTGTTTGCTTAATTTTTTGCATATCCCCCCCATATCGTTAAATCATCGCTCCGTTGCAGGCGTCGTAACCGCGGTTACGCTTCTGCTGGCGGGCACCGCCGGGGCACAATCCCGCTTCGAAGAGGATTTCGACGACAAGGACAAGCCCTGGCAAGAGGTCGCGGTCCAACTGCCGGCAGCCCCCGCCGCCGAAAACCTGCTGCCCTTCTATGTGAGCGCAACCGCTACGCAGGCGTTCCTGATCGATCCGAAGTCGTTGACTGTGGGCTCCGACGGCGTCGTTCGCTATACGCTGGTCTCCAGGAGCCCGCAGGGCGCAACCAATATCAGCTACGAAGGCATCCGCTGCTCCTCCTTCGAAAAGAAGCTGTATGCGTTCGGACAGGCCAATGGTGGATGGTCGCGCTCGCGGCGTGACCAGTGGGAGCGGATCATAGCCGGCAACGCAAACCGCCAGCATGCGGCGCTGGCGCAGGATTATTTCTGCGAGGGAAAGACCATCGCCGGGAAGGCGGAAAACATAGTGGAAAGAATACGTAGCCAGCGCACGAATTCACCACAACACGGCGGCGATTAGGGGCCGCGCAATGCCAGGGGGCAGCCTAGGTGCGCCCGACACGGCGCAGTGCGCCCGCTACGGCCAGCAAAAATGACAACTTATTGCTGCGCGGGTCCTTAGTGGTATCCAGCTTTAGAGGAGCACCATGTTGTCTCGGTGGATCAGCTCCGGCTCTTCGACGAATCCAAGGATCGCCAGGATTTCCGATGAGGGGCGGCGCATGATCCGTCGCGCTTCCGAACTGGAATAATTCGACATCCCACGCGCAATCGCCCGTCCGGTCTCATCGGTACAGGTAATCACATCGCCGCGGCCGAATTCGCCTCCCACCTCGATCACGCCGATCGGGAGCAAGGACTTTCCGTGGGAAGTCAGCTTCTGTACCGCTCCGGCGTCAAGCACAACCTTGCCTGCTGTTTGCAGATGATCGGCCATCCACTGCTTGCGTGCGGTCAAATGCGCGGTCTGTGCCGTGAGTTGGGTACCGATTGCCTCGCCGGCCGCCAGGCGGGTCAGCACCCGGTCTTCGCGTCCCCACGCAATCACGGTATGTGCGCCGGATGTCGCAGCGCGTTTGGCCGCGAGAATCTTGGTCAGCATGCCACCGCGTCCGATGCCGGTGCCGGCGCCGCCCGCCATCGCTTCCAGCGCCGAATCACCGGCTGCGGCTTCGTGCACGAGCTGCGCATGCGGATCTTTGCGCGGATCCGCCGTGTAGAGGCCCTTCTGGTCAGTAAGGATGATCAACGCATCACCCTCGATCAGGTTTGCAACCAGCGCACCCAGCGTGTCGTTGTCGCCGAACTTGATCTCGTCAGTGACCACGGTGTCATTCTCGTTAATGATCGGCACCACGCCCAGGCGCAGCAACGTGAACAGTGTCGAGCGCGCATTCAGGTAGCGCTCGCGGTCAGCGAGGTCGGCATGCGTCAGCAAAACTTGCGCGGTGCGCAGGTTGTGATGGCGGAAACTGGTTTCGTAAATCTGCGCCAGGCCCATCTGCCCGACTGCGGCACATGCCTGCAGTTCATGGATTTCCGTCGGACGCTTTTCGAAGCCCAACCGCTGCATGCCCTCGGCAATTGCACCGGAACTGACGAGCACCACTTCTTTGCCAAGCGCGCGCAAGTGCGCAATTTGCTCGGCCCACTTGGCGATTGCGCTGGTGTCGAGGCCTTTGCCGTCGTTGGTGACGAGCGATGAACCGACTTTGACGATAAGACGTTTGGAGTTGTGAATGACGGAGTTCATGTTTTTATTGTATACCGCCATCACGCAGAATCAGCCGATGGCTTGCATGGAGTTGCTGACATCCCGACCGAAATCGGGATGCAGCGTGGGTAAGGATGCAGGAGAGGCTGCAACCAGCCGCGGATTCTTCGCGATTAACCCGGGGACTGCCGGAAGCGGGGATCGTCCGGATCGATCGAGACGATCGCGCGCACTTGTTCTTCCATCTGCGTTTCTTCCGCGCGATGCTCTTGCTGACGCGTCTCCGCGATGTAGTCGTAAATCGATGTGACCAAGTCTTCGCAACCCTCACGCGTCAGCGCGGAAATTTCGAATACCGGGCCTTTCCAGCCGAAGCGCTTGACGAAATCCTTGACCCGCTTTTTGCGCTCGTCTTCCGGCACCACGTCGAGCTTGTTCAACACCAGCCAGCGCGGTTTATCGAACAGCGATTCGTCGTACTTCTTCAATTCCTTGACGATTGCTTTCGCTTCCTTCACGGGATCTACCGTGTCGAACGGTGCAAGGTCGACGATGTGCAGCAGCAGGGTCGTGCGCTGCAAGTGCCGCAGGAATTGAATGCCGAGGCCCGCGCCTTCAGCAGCGCCTTCGATCAGGCCGGGAATATCGGCGATGACGAAGCTCTTTTCATGGCTGACGCGCACCACGCCAAGATTCGGATGGAGGGTGGTAAACGGATAGTCGGCGATTTTAGGACGGGCATTGGACACCGCGGTGATAAAGGTCGACTTGCCGGCGTTGGGCATGCCCAGCAACCCGACATCCGCCAAGACCTTCAGCTCCAGCTTCAACTCACGTCGTTCACCTTCCTTGCCGTCGCTTTTTTGACGCGGAGCGCGATTGGTCGATGACTTGAAGTGGATGTTGCCCCAGCCGCCCTCACCGCCCTTGGCGAGTAGCGCTGTTTCTCCGTGCTCGGTCAGGTCAGCCACGATTTCACCGCTTTCGAAATCGGTGATCAGCGTTCCCACCGGCATGCGAAGCATCACATCGTCCGCGCCTTTGCCGTAGCAGTCGGATCCGCGGCCGTTTTCGCCGTCCCGCGCCTTGTGCATCTTGGAGTAACGAAAGTCCACCAAAGTGTTGATGTTGCGGTCGGCGACTGCCCATATGCTGCCGCCCTTGCCGCCATCACCACCGTCCGGACCGCCGAACGGGCGGAATTTTTCGCGGCAAAACGACGCGACGCCGTTGCCGCCGTCTCCCGCAATTACCTCAATTTTTGCTTCGTCGATGAACTTCATATTTGCCGCCAAAAACTAAACCAACGCTAAAATTAAAAAAGGCCCTACCGTCGGCAGAGCCTTTTGATGGAAGGCTTTCGCCTCTGCTACTTATTGCGTGGCCAGTACTTAAGCAGGCACAACGATCACTGTATGACGCTGCAACGCGCCTTTGACAGTGAACTGCACCTTGCCGTCGACCAGCGCGAACAGGGTGTGATCCTTGCCCATGCCGACGTTCTCACCAGCGTGCACGCGTGTGCCGCGCTGACGAATGATGATGCCGCCTGCATTGATAGCCTGGCCGCCGTAAACCTTGACGCCCAGTCGCTTCGACTCGGAATCGCGGCCGTTACGCGTGGTGCCGCCGCCTTTTTTGTGTGCCATTTGAGACTCCTTGGTATCCGGTTAGCTCGACGTACGCTTAAGCGTTGATCGAGACGATTTGCAATTCGGTGTAATTTTGACGATGGCCTTGACGCTTCTGGTAGTGCTTACGACGGCGCATCTTGAAAATCTTGACCTTATCGTGGCGACCGTGCGCCAATACCGTAGCCTGGACCTTGGCACCATCAACCAGCGGCGCACCAAATTTAATGGTGTCACCAGCGCCCACTGCGAGCACTTGATCAAGGGTGATTTCGGAACCAATGTCAGCCGGTATCTGTTCTATTTTGAGTTTTTCGCCAGCAGCAACTTT
>JBBWZW010000272.1:0-8628 GCA_039649305.1 Burkholderiales bacterium | reverse complement strand
CTCCACGCCAGCCGTGACGAAACAACCATGCCGACGAGCGCCGCCAGCAACAGGAACAGGGTCGCGGCGACCGCCATGTGACGGTAGTCCCGCGCCATGAGCCGATACGATTCCGCGATTTCCTGTTCCGACAGGCCGACGGTGGATACCAGGGGATAATTGGACAGCTTGTGCCATGCAACGATACGCGACTCGCCGTCGGCGAATTTTTCGCCCGCCATCGCGGCGACGCCCCGGTCGGATTCGAACACGGGAGGCGACCCGACAACGGCGGTCAGCGGGTCGATGCCGTCGCCGGTTTCGGCCGCCAGCAATGGCCCGTCGCTTCTCCGCACCGTGAGGAAATCGTTCTTGCTCAGGCTTGATACATCCGTAAACGATGCCAGGTAGGCCGGCGCTACTGACACAATGACAAGTCCGTCGAAAGCGCCCTCCGCAGTCTCAAGCCTGCGACTGAAGCGCACCAGCTTCTCTCGCGACCGCAGCCCGGGCTCGGCAGGGCTGATCAGCAGGCCTTTCGACGCATCGTCCCTGTGCTGCCGGAAAAAATCCCTTACGGCGAGGCTGGGCGCCGGTTTCTTTTCGAGCCGCATGGTGCTCGCCACGCGTGTGCCATAGCGGTCCACTAAGGTCACATACAGTTGGCCGGAAGCGGGATAAAGGCCTTCCTCCAGTTGTTTTTCCAGATGGAGCGCGCCGCGCCTTTCCTTCCAGTAGTACTTGAGTGTCAGCGTAATCTGGTCGATTTGATCGACCGTGCGCGCGAGTTGTTCGGCGTAGCCTTTTGACAAGGATGATGCGTGTTTGAACGCATTTTGTTTAATAGTCGTCTTGTCGTTCTCGAGCTTGGTGAGGATCACGCCCCAGAGCAAAGCCGTCAGGAGCAGGCAAATGAAGGGCCAGGCAAGAATGCTGTAGATACTGCCGCGGAGGAAATCCAGGTTGCGCTTGCTGTCGGCAATGCGCCGCCCCAGGCCAGCGATCGCCAGGACACGCGCTTTAAACCGATGAATCTGGCATGAATGCAGCATAGAAACTGATCCAGAGGCCTGAAAAGGCTCAAAAAGCCTCAGGCGGGAGAAAATATTACCATGAGGAAATACATGGTGTGCAATTTGATTACCGAATGTAGGTAGTTTGCAACTTTTACCGTTTGACAGGCATATTCAATGAGGTAGGGCACCTGGTAATGCGCCCTGCGCTCACGAGAAGATTGTTCAGCCAGGACTAGTGATACTGGCGCAAATGATCGCGATACCAGGACTCGAATTCGTTTGCGGGCAGCGGCTTGCTGAACAGGTAGCCTTGCCCCTGGTCGCAGCCGTGGTCGCGGAGATATTCCCACGCCTGTTCTGACTCGATACCTTCGCCCACCACCTTCAGGTTGAGACTGCGCCCGAGCGCAATGATCGCTTCAGTGATGGACTGGCTCGGCAGATGAGTGCCGATCTGGCTGATGAACGAGCGGTCGATCTTGAGTTTGTCCAAAGGCAGGCTGCTCAGGTAACTGAGGCTGGAATAGCCGGTGCCGAAATCATCCAACGCAATGTGGATCCCCATCGACCTGATCTTATGCAGCGTCGCGATGGTCTGCGGCAAATTGTCCATCACCATGCTTTCGGTTACTTCGATTTGCAGGCATTCCGGATCAATGCCTGAGTCGGCCACGGTGGCGGCAAGTTGGGAAGCGAAGGCGCGCTGGCGAAACTGCACTGGCGAGACATTGATCGCAATGTTCACCGGAGGCAGGCCGGCACTGCGCCAATTCTGGTGCTGCCGGCATGCTTCTTCCGCCACCCAGTCGCCCAGCCGATTGATCAGGCCCGCGGACTCCGCGATGGGAATGAATTGATCCGGTCCCCACAACTTGCCGCTCTCGTCCGGCAGGCGGATCAGTGCCTCGACGCCGGTCAGCTGGCCGGTTTCGATATCGATGATCGGCTGATAATAGAGTGCCATGCCGTTGCACTCTATCGCCTGCTTCAGGTGTATTTCCAGGCGCAGGCTCTCGCTCGCCTGTTCGTCGAGCCCCGGCGTGTACAGCCGGAAGCTGTTGCGGCCGCTCTTCTTGGCCGAATACATTGCCAGGTCGGCATACCGGATCAGCGTTTCGAGGTCGCCCGAGTGTTTCGGAAACAGACTGATGCCGATCGATGGCGATACTTCCAGCTGCAGGGTATCGATCTCAAACGGCAACCCGACTGCGGACAGGATATGCTTGGCCACCGTCGCGGCTGCATGAGTCGAATCGATGCGCGGTAGCACGACGATGAATTCATCGCCGCCCAATCTGCTGACGATATCTTCTTTCCTGGTGCAGGCCTGAAGCCGTCGCGCGACTTCCTGCAGCACCTTGTCGCCGACCTCATGGCCGTAAAGATCGTTAATCGGCTTGAAGCGGTCGAGGTCTATGAAAAGCACCGCGCCGCTCTCGCCTGTACGCTCTGACATCGCCAACAGATGGCTGCAATATTCAAACAGCAGCGAACGGTTCGGCAGTCCCGTGAGGCCGTCATGCTGGGATGCGTCGCGTACGAGTTTTTCGGTGTTCTTGCGCTGCGTAATATCCATCGTGCAGCCGACATGGCGCACCGGCCGGCCGCCGTCATCGAAGAACACCTGACCCTTTGCGGCGATCCATCGCTCTTCGCGGTGCACCGAACCGACAGTCCGGTATTCGGATTCGTATCGTCCTCCGCCGTACGGATCAAAAGCGGCATCGAGCATTTCGCGGGCGCGGTCACGATCTTCCGGGTGCAGGCAAGCGAAAAAGACTTCCTGGGTGACCGGCGCATCCGTAGACAGACCGAAATATTGCTTCATCCGGTCGCTCCAGATCATTTCCCCGGTTTGCGGGTAATAATCGTACTGGCCGAGTTCGGCCGCCTCGGTCGCGATACGCAACTTCTCGGCGCTTTTGAGTAGCGCATCCTCTGCGTTCTTGCGTGCTGTGATATCAGTAGCGAAGAACAGTGCACCGATGCGTTCTCCCTCAAAGTAGAGGGGCGATGTGGTGCACGACGCGGAAAACGTCGAGCCGTCCTTGCGGAATACTGTCCAAACGAAGTCACGCGTCGTCTCGCCATGGAGCGCGGCGCGATGGACCTTGCATGCGTCCAGCGGGAATGGCCGGCCGTCGGGATAATGATGGTGAATCTTGTCGTTAATGCACTGCCCGATGAGTTCCTCGTGGCTGAATCCGAAAACCCGGCGTGCCTCCGGATTCTGGTAGGTGATACGGCTGTGTTCATCCGTGACGAAAATCGAGTCAGCCGCCTGCTCCGCAATGCTTCGATAAACTTCTAGACTCTTGTGCATAGTTTTCCTGGGAGAGTCTTGCGAAATATTAAGTCGACATTCGACAATGTCAAAGATCGCTTAGTTCGCCGAGGAAAGCGTGTTGCCGTACGGGAAGGGAATTAGCTCGCCTCTATTGCGTGGCGCAGCTGGGAGAGATTAAAAGGCTTCGGCAGCAGAGTGAACGCAAAGTCGGTTTTATCGGTAACCAGATAGCTGTAGCCAGACGCAAAAACGATTTTCATCCCCGGTGCCGTCTCCACTGCCTTTTCGGCAAGAGCGATACCCGACATGCCTGGCAAGTTGATGTCGGCGATCAGGGTGTCGAACCTGGTGTTTGCCAGAGGTTCAAGGGCTTCTTCCGCCGTGGCAACGCACACGACCTCATGCCCAAGATACGAGATCATTTCGTGAAGAAGATCCCGGGAACCCTGGTCGTCTTCTACAACGAGGACATGGAGCGACGAAATTGGCATTGCATCCGATCTTGTTAAAAAAGCAAAACTGACCGCGAGCTCATGGGCGCGGTCTTCGAGAATTGTCAGATGGTAGGTAAAGTGCAGAAGGGCCGAACGAACAACGCGGCCTCGCCTGGAACCACCCCACCTTGTCCTTGCCAGACGGCCAAGTCGACACAAAGCTATTGTCGTGCACTGCTGTAATCTTTACAAACGTCAAGCACGCCTACTTTCGCGGTGTTTGATATTCATCAAGTGTTCTTGCCGAGCGGTGCTGATAAGCAACAAGCGCCTGCCTCTCGGCTTGCGCTTTGTTGCGTGCGATCACAATTAATTAAGCCTGTCGGAAGCCACGTTGCTAGATGTATTCCGCTTTACAAACGGGCGAGTCTATCTTTAAAAAGTCAGATACCGCCGTGGGGTCAGTCATTTCTGTTTTGACCGCGACCACAGGCGCAAATCCGCCTTACTCCACCGTCACCGATTTCGCCAGATTGCGCGGCTTGTCGACGTCAGTGCCACGCGCGAGCGCGGTGTGATAGGCCAGCAACTGCAATGGCACCACATGGAGAATCGGCGACAGGTGGCCGTAGTGCTCCGGCAGGCGGATCACATGCACGCCGTCGCTGGACGCGATGCGGGAGTCTGAGTCGGCGAACACATACAGCTCGCCGCCGCGCGCGCGCACTTCCTGCATGTTCGACTTCAGCTTTTCAATCAGCGCATCGTTTGGCGCGACCGTAACGACCGGCATTTCTTTGGTCACCAGCGCCAGCGGACCATGCTTCAGCTCGCCGGCCGGGTACGCTTCGGCGTGGATGTAGGAAATCTCCTTCAGCTTCAGTGCGCCTTCCAGCGCGATAGGGTAGTGCAGGCCACGGCCGAGGAATAGCGCGTTTTCCTTGCGAGCGAATTCTTCCGCCCATGCGATGATCTGCGGCTCCAGCGCCAGCACCGCACTGATCGCCACCGGCAAGTGCCGCATCGCTTTCAGGTGCGCAGCTTCCTGTTCGTCACTCAGGTGCCCACGGACCTGCGCAAGCGACAGCGTCAGCAGGAACAGCGCGGCCAGCTGCGTGGTAAACGCCTTGGTCGATGCGACACCGACTTCGACACCGGCGCGCGTGATATAGGACAGCATGCATTCGCGCACCATGGCGCTGGTAGACACATTGCAGATCGTCAGGGTGTTGACCATGTCCATAGAACGCGCATGCTTGAGCGCCGCCAGCGTGTCGGCCGTTTCGCCGCTTTGCGAAATCGTGATGACCAATGCATTCGGATTCGGCACGCTGTCGCGATACCGGTATTCGCTGGCGATTTCGACATTCACAGGCAGGTGCGCGATCGACTCGATCCAGTACTTCGCGGTGAGGCCGGCGTAATAGCTCGTGCCACAGGCGAGAATCAGTACCGAATCGATTTTCTTGAAGACCTTGTAGGCCTGGTCGCCGAACAGTTCCGGCATGATCGCCGTCACGCCTTCAAGCGTGTCGCCGATGGCGCGCGGTTGTTCGAAGATTTCCTTCTGCATGTAGTGGCGGTAAGGGCCGAGTTCGGCCGCGCCGGTATGCGCGTGCACGGTGCGCACTTCACGCTCGACCGGTTTGCCGTCGACGTCGACCACCCAGTAGCGCTGCAACTGCAAGTCCACCACGTCGCCTTCTTCGAGGTAAATGATCTGGTCGGTGGTGCCGGCCAGCGCCATCGCATCGGAGGCCAGGAAGTTCTCGCCCTTGCCTACGCCGACGATCAGCGGCGAACCCTGACGCGCGCCGATCACGCGGTGCGGTTCATCGCGGCTGAATACCGCGATCGCATAGGCGCCATGCAAGCGCTTGACCGCCTGCTGCACAGTCTCGAACAGGTCGCCGGTGTACATGTGGTCGACCAGGTGCGCGATCACTTCCGTATCGGTCTGGCTTTCGAAGACATAGCCGACGGCGGTCAGTTCGGCGCGCAATTCGTCGTGGTTTTCAATGATGCCGTTGTGAACCAGCGCGATGCGCTCACGCGAGAAATGCGGATGCGCATTATGGGACGCCGGTGCGCCGTGTGTCGCCCAACGGGTGTGTGCAATGCCGGTAAAGCCGGACAAGCCGGCTTTTTCGACCTGCGATTCCAGGTCGGCGACGCGCGATGTGCTGCGCGAACGCTGGAGTCGTCCATCAACATGCAGGGCAACGCCGCAGGAGTCATAGCCGCGGTATTCCAGCCGTTTCAGGCCTTCCAACAGGATCGGGGTGATATTGCGTTGTGCTACGGCGCCGACGATGCCACACATATAAGCTCCTTCATGGATTCGATATTGATGGCGCCATCGTAGAAGAGCTGCGCTGAAATAAGCTTGCGAAATTGCATAAAAAGTGAATTTAAATTTCGCGATCGAAAGGATGTGAAATATAATTTCACATTATCGATATTTATTTAAGATGATTTCATGACTGATGCCAGTTTGCAGCTTGATGAGCTCGACCGCCGCATCCTGAATGCACTACAACTGGATGCCTCGCAGACAAACAATGAACTTGCTGCCAGTGTGCATGCGTCGCCGCCGACATGCTTGCGCCGAGTCAAGCGTTTAATTGACGCAGGCGTGATCGAACGGCAGGTAGCATTGGTCGCGCCCGCTAAAGTGGGCGCCGCCCTGACGGCCATCGTGGAAATCACGCTTGACCATCAGGCCGCCGAGCGGCTGACGGAATTCGAAGCGCTGGTCGCGACGGAGGCGGCAGTATTGCAATGCTATCGGGTATCGCCCGGACCGGATTTTGTGCTGGTGGTGCAGGTCGCCGACATGCCGGCGTATCATGCGTTCGCGCATCGCGTATTCGCGTCGCATGCGAACGTGCGAAATGTACGCAGCTTCTTTTCAACCCACCGCAGCAAATTTGAAACGCGCATTGCGGTCTGAAACCGCTCTGCGCCTCGCTTCCGGATCACTTCTTGATTTTCACCGGCCGCGTCCAGCCCTCGATGGTAATTTGCTTGCTGCGGGAGATGGTCAGCATGCCTTCAGGCGCGTCTTTGGTCAGCGTGGTTCCGGCGCCGAGGGTTGCGCCTTTGCCTACGCGTACGGGCGCAACCAGCTGGGTATCGCTGCCGATGAATGCGTCATCTTCAATGACAGTGCGGAATTTGTTGGCACCGTCATAGTTACAGGTGATAGTGCCGGCGCCGATGTTGACGCGCGACCCGACCGTCGCATCGCCCACATAAGCCAGGTGATTGGCTTTGCTGTGCGCCGCGATCTGGCTGTTTTTGACTTCCACGAAATTGCCGATGTGGACATCTTCCGCCAATTCGGTCCCGGGACGCAGCCGCGCATACGGTCCGATCACCGATTGAGCGCCGATCACTGCGTCTTCAATGTGGCAGAACGGCTTGATGTTTGCGCCTTTGGCGATCCGGGCGTTCTTGATCACGCAATTCGCGCCGATGGTTACGCCATCTTCCAGTTCCACCCGGCCTTCGAATACGTTATTGACATCGATGCTGACGTCCCGACCACACGACAGTGAGCCGCGGACATCGATACGCATCGGGTCAGCCAGGGTCACGCCCTGTTCCAGCAGCTTGTTGGCAACGTTGCGCTGATGGATACGTTCCAGTTCGGCCAGCTGCACTTTACTGTTGACTCCGAGCGTTTCCCACACCGCCGCAGGCTGTGCGGAAACGACCGGCACGCCGTCCGCTACTGCGCGCGCGACAATGTCGGTGAGGTAATACTCGCCCTGCGCGTTCTTGTTCGACAGGCTGGCCAGCCAGCGCTTGAGGCTTGCCGTCGGCGCAACCAGGATGCCGGTGTTGATTTCCCGGACCGCCCGTTCCTCTTCGGTCGCATCCTTCTGCTCGACGATGCGGACGATGTTGCCTGCCTGACGCACAATCCGGCCGTAGCCGGTCGGGTCATCGAGTTCCACCGTGAGGATCGCCAACTTTTCCTTGCCGGCACTGTCCAACAACTGCTGCAGCGTATTCTTGCTGGTCAGCGGGACATCGCCATACAGAATCAGCGTGGGCTCTTCGTCGTTAAGATGGGGAATGGCTTGCATGACGGCATGGCCGGTGCCCAGCTGCGGCTCCTGTCTGGCGAAAGCGATATCGGGCGCATTGACCGATTCCAGAACCGCTTCGCCGCCATGCCCATAAATAACGCATAACCGGGTAGGAGACAGCTCACGTGCAGTATCGATTACATGGGATAGAAGCGGCTTGCCGGCGATAGGATGCAGGACTTTCGGCAGCGCCGATTGCATGCGCTTCCCCATGCCGGCTGCGAGAATGACAACGTTCATAGGCGAGTAAATGAAGTGATGCGGGATTCTATCATGCGGTCAAACCGTGCTTTCGCTCAGAAAATCTCCATTGTCGTGCTTGTTTGCATGCTTGCCGCATGCAGCGCACTCCGGCTTGGCTATAGCAACGGCGAGAGCGTCGTTTATTGGTGGCTAAACGGCTATGTCGACATTGAGGCCGGGCAGCAACCCTGGGTAAAAAAACACATTGCCAATCTGTTCGCCTGGCATCGCAAAACGCAGCTGAACGAATACGCGAAGTTGCTAACCAACGCGCAGACACAGCTGCAACTGCAGCGCCAGGTCACGCAAGCGGACGTGCTCCGCGATACCGATGCCTTCAAGGCGAGCGTGGAAACACTGGTCGATAAAGCCTTGCCCGAACTCACCGACCTGGCATTGGCGCTTCAACCGCAGCAGATCGCACACCTCGAGAAAAAATTTGTCTCTAATAACGCTAGCTATCGTAAGGACTACCTGCGTGGCGATGTTGAGCATCGTCAACTTTTCCGATACAAGAAGGTCATGAAACAGGCCGAGTATTGGTTCGGCAATTTTAACCGTGAACAGGAAGC
>JBBWZW010000116.1:0-18458 GCA_039649305.1 Burkholderiales bacterium | reverse complement strand
AACCTGCCATGGCTATAAGGCCGGTGATGAGTAATCGTGCCCGTGATGTTTTCCTGGTCATTGATGGATGTTGGTTTTCGGGGTGTCCGGGCGCTATGTCTTGAAGACGAAAGCATCTCGACGCCCCGTTTTGTTGCGTGTCCCCACATTGTCATTTCGAACGAAGTGAGGAATCTCAGGTATGGCGGATGCACGCGGGAGCTCCCATAGCCAGGTCAGCCACTTGTTCCATTTCGATCATCAAAAAGAAATGCGCCTTCAGCCCGAACACCCGCTTGTGTCCGACGTCGCTCTTAGGTTGTCCGGGCAACTCGCTCGCCATTCTGTAAAGCGCGCGTGAATCCAGCAGATTGAGGACCGACTCCGACGCCCATCCGGCCCGTCCGGACCATGTCAGTACCCGTCGCCACCAGGCGGCCGGCAGCCAGTGGGCCAACGGCAGCGCAGTGTTGAACTCGATCGGGTGCCGGCGGTTGGAAGTGGTGATGAACACTCCCTTGCGCGCAACACGGGTCAATTCCCGCACCAACGCAAATTGCTGCTCATAATTGCCTGCGTGTTCGAGCGTCTCGCCGCAGAACACCCAGTCGAACTGGCCGTCGCGATACGGCAGGGTACGGATCCCGCCCGGTCCTTGCGGACGGAAGCGAGACGGCGCGCTGCCGGGCGGAGCAATCTTGTATGACGTGATGCGGGACCGATATCTCGGGGCGGTCCAGGCGGACAGGTATTCCCTGGTGTCGAACAAAGGGATGGGCATCATGCCGACATCGAGGATGCTGTCTTCGCCGGCGTCGTTCCTGAACGAAGCAAACGCATCCAGCAGCTTGCGCCGCTGAGAGGAACGCAGCTTTGTGATAAAGCCGCCGGCCGGGACAAGGCGGGCGTCCGCGTTGATCGCGTTTTTCAATTGGGATCCTCTCCTCACGGTGTGTCAGATGGTTGCCGGGGCGTAACGGCCGTTGCGTCATTATCTATAGCGGTGCCCGCTTGTATATTGCGGCCGCGCAAGAACATTGTTTCATGCCAAACAAGAAACGACGGCCCGGTTGGCTTGGCGGTCCGCAATGTTGCGAACTGCGAACTTCATTGATATTTCACAAGGGATGCGGCGATCTGCCGACTATTCTTGATACACATTTTTACAAACGTCCCATTTTTGAACGGGACGCCTCCGAACGCATTTCCAGTGAAGCGATGCGCGGTTGCTGACGCGCTTGGCCGAGCGACCCACCCCTTCAACAATACAGGTCCTTTATAAAGGGAGCATGACCTTGCCAGTCCAAGTACTAATTGTCGCGTCCGAAGCGGTTCCCCTCGTCAAAACCGGGGGGCTTGGTGACGTCATCACCGCATTGGCAAGCGCCCTGCGCGTACGTGGCATAGACGCCACCATCCTGATGCCCGGTTATCCGGCCGCGCTTGAAGGCGCGGGGACGCTACGTGAGGTCGGCCAGCTCGACAATCTTCCGGGCGGTCCCGGCCGCCTGCTGCATGGCCTCTTGACCGAGAATGTTCCGGTCGTGCTGCTCGATACCGAGCGGTTTCGCGTCCGCACCGCAAATCCCTATGTCGACCGCGAGGGCGCCGAATATTCCGACAACGCCATCTGCTTTGCTTCGCTTGCCCATGCGGCGGTAGAGATCTGCGCCGGCCGTACCGGCCTGCCCGTGCCGCACGTGGTCCACGCCAATGACTGGCACGCAGGTCTGATCCCCGCGTTGTTACGCGTCGAAGGAATCACCAACGTCGGTTCGTTGCTGACCATTCACAACCTGGCATTCCAGGGCAACTACCCGATGGGCCTCGCGCCGGAACTCGGCATCCCCGCCGAAATGCTGACGCCCGACGCAATGGAGTTCTGGGGGCAGGTCAGTTTCCTCAAAGCCGGCATCCGATTTGCGGACCGCATTTCCACCGTAAGCAAAACATATGCGCAGGAAATCCTGACGCCACGCTTCGGCCATGGCATGGACGGAGTGCTCGATTCGCGCAAGGAAGCGCTGGTCGCCACGCCCAACGGCATTGATGCGCATGTGTGGAATTCGTCCAGCGATCCGTTGATCGCCCGTAATTTTTCCATCCGCGACATGAAGGGAAAAGCCATATGCAAGCGCGACCTGCAGGCGCAGTTCGGCTTGCCGCAGGACCCCTTTGCGCCGGTGCTTGCGCTTGGCAGCAGGATCACGCACCAGAAAATGGCGGATGTGGCCCTGGCCGCGTTGCCGGGCATCCTGGAGCGCCACCCACGCCTGCAAGTAATCATTCTTGGCTGCGGCGATCATGGTTATGAGCATGGCTTCCAGCAGCTGGCGGCGCAGTATCCGGACCGCGTCGGCGTATACATCGGTTACGACGAACGCCGCGCCCACGCATTGCACGCCGGCGCCGACATGCTGCTGCACGGCACCCGCTTCGAGCCGTTTGGGCTCACGCCGATTTACTCGATGCGATACGGCACCATACCGATTGCTACCCGTGTGGGCGGCCTGATCGACACCGTCATCGACGCCGGGGCGTCAGGCGCTGCAGCAGAGGGTTCGAACGGCATCTTGTTCGACGGCGAAGAGCCGCAACAGATGGCGGCCGCGGTAGAACGCGCGTTCGAGTTGTTCGGCCACTCGGGTGACTGGCAGGCCATGCAACGCAACGCAATGGCTGTCGATTTCTCCTGGTCAGGACCCGCGGAGCAGTACATCCGGTTGTACCAGGAGATAGCGCCGGCTGCGGCGAAAACGCTGTTCGCGCAAACGCAACCCGAAGTTCCCCCGCAACTGCCAAAGTACATGGCCGCCTGACACACCAGGCAATGAACAATGAGCATTAATGAATCAAAGGAGCGTGAATTTCCCAATGGCCGGATCCAGCATAGCCGCCACCCATCCGGAAACAGTCGCCCATCCGGCTGCGAACGACGAACCTCAGACGGTGAGCGGCCTGCTGGGCGATCCGTTCGCCTTGCTCGGACCGAGCCGTGAAGCGGGCCGTGTAGTCATTCGCACGTGGCAGCCCGGTGCACTGTCCGTCGATGTGCTTGCGCGCACTGTGGGCGGCGACGACGAGATCGGCCCGGTCCTCTGCACATTGCAGCAGTTGGGCGGCAACGGATTGTTCGCCGGCGTGATCGACGGTATCAGGGACCTTCCCCGGCCCGATACCTACTTGCTGAAGATCACCTGGCCGGGACCGGTCCATCAATACACGGAGGACCCCTACGCGTTCGGCTTGCTGCTCGGAGAACTCGACTTGCACCTGATCGCCGAAGGCAGGCATTTTGAACTCGATCGCTGCCTCGGCGCACAACCGATGGCCGTCGACGGCGTGCAGGGCACGCGTTTCGCCGTCTGGGCGCCGAATGCCCGGCGTGTTTCGGTCATTGGCGACTTCAATGGATGGGACGGGCGCCGGCACGCCATGCGTATGCGGCATGAAGCGGGCGTCTGGGAGTTGTTCATTCCTCGCGTCACGCCGGGTGCACGATACAAATACGAAACCGTCGGCGTTGACGGTGCGCTGTTGCACAAAGCCGATCCGATTGCACGGGCAGCCGAAACGCCGCCCCTGACCGCTTCCGTGGTCGCCGACGCAACACCGTTTCAGTGGACCGACGATGAGTGGATGGCGCAACGCGCCGCGCGCCAACAGCAGTCCGCGCCCATCTCCGTTTATGAAGTGCATGCTGCATCCTGGCAGCGCGTCGCCGATCAGGGCAATCGCAACCTGGACTGGAACGAGCTGGCGGACCGGCTGATTCCGTATGTGGCGGACCTTGGCTTCACTCATATCGAGTTCCTGCCGATCATGGAGCATCCGTTCGGAGGCTCCTGGGGCTACCAGCCGCTCAGCCAATTCGCGCCGAGTTCGCGCTTCGGCTCGCCGGCCGCTTTTGCCGCCTTCGTCGACCGCTGCCACGCGGCCGGAATCGGTGTGATTCTCGACTGGGTGCCCGCTCACTTCCCGGATGACCCGCATGGCCTCGCGCGCTTTGACGGTACCGCATTGTATGAGCACGCAGACCCGCGCGAGGGCTTTCATCGCGACTGGAAGACGCTGATCTATAACTACGGCCGCAGGGAAGTCAGCGGCATGCTGATCGCCGGCGCGTTGTTCTGGCTTGAACGTTTTCATGTGGACGGTTTGCGCGTCGACGCCGTGTCGTCGATGCTTTACCGCGATTACAGCCGCCGGCCCGGCGAATGGGTGCCGAATGTGCACGGCGGCCGCGAAAACCTGGAGGCCGTGGCATTCCTGCGGGAGCTGAACCAGGTTATCGAGGAGCGCTGCCCCGGCGCGATTTGTATCGCGGAGGAGTCGACCGCTTGGCCGGGCGTCAGCGCGAGTGTGGCCGAAGACGGCCTCGGATTCTCCTACAAGTGGAACATGGGTTGGATGCACGATACGTTGCGCTATGTTCAAACCGACCCGTTGTACCGTCGCTATCATCATCATGAAATCGTCTTCGGGCTGGTCTATGCGTTCTCCGAACGATTCATGCTGGCGATCTCGCATGACGAGGTAGTGCATGGCAAAGGCGCGCTGCTCAATAAAATGCCGGGTGACCTGCGGCAAAAAATCGCAAACCTGCGTGCGTATCTCGGATTCATGTGGGCCCATCCTGGCAAGAAGCTGCTGTTCATGGGCTGCGAGTTCGGCCAGTTGAAGGAATGGAATCACGACGCCGCGCTGCAATGGGAATTGCTCGACGACCCTGGTCATCGCGGCCTGCAGAACCTGGTGCGGGACCTGAACCGTCTATATGCGGCAGAACCCGCGCTCCATGACCGAGACTGCGAGAGCGACGGATTTGAGTGGGTGGTGGGAGACGATAGCAGGAATAGTGTTTATGCGTTCCTGCGCAAGAGTGGAACACGTAGCGTGCTGGTGGTTTGCAATATGACGGCGGTGGTCCGGGAAGGCTACCGGATTGGCGTTCCCGGATCGGCTGGCGGATGGCGCGAAGCCTTGAATACCGACTCGATGTATTACGGTGGCGGCAATCGCGGCAACCTGGGCCGGGTCGCGACCGAACGCCACGCGAGCCATGGGCATGCTGCGTCGATCGTGCTTACCCTGCCGCCGCTCTCCACCGTTGTGCTGGTTCCTGACGCATAAATCTCCCCTGTCCCGCAAGCCGGAGAGGGGGGAGCGAGGAAAACCCCAATAAAAGGAACGTTGCATGCTGTTTGAAATTCCGGACCGCTTACTGCCCGGTCTACCCTATCCGCTGGGCGCCACGCCAGATGGTGTAGGGGTGAACTTTGCAGTTTTCTCCGCGAATGCGGAAAAGATCGAGCTGTGCCTGTTCGATCCGTCCGGACGCAAGGAACTGGCGCGCCTGCCGCTTCCTGAATGTACCAATGAAGTGTGGCACGGATATCTGCCGGACGCCGGGCCGGGACTGCTCTACGGATACCGGGCGCATGGTCCATATGAGCCGCAGCGCGGTCATCGGTTCAACCCGAACAAGCTGCTGCTCGATCCCTATGCGAAGAAGCTATCGGGGCCGTTGCGCTGGAATGACGCGCTGTTCGGATATCGGATGCATTCGCAGAAAATGGACCTGTCGTTCGACCGCCGCGACAGCGCACCGGCCATGATGAAAGCCGTGGTCGTCGAGGACCTGTACAACTGGGACAACGATCGGCGGCCGGAAGTGCCCTGGTCGAAAACCGTGATTTATGAAGCGCACGTACGCGGCATATCGATGCTGCGCGAGGACATTCATACGCAACAGCGCGGCACCATAGCGGCGCTGGCGAATCCGCGCTTCATCGACCACCTGCAAAAAATAGGCGTTACCACCGTCGAACTCATGCCCGTGCATGCGTTCCTGCAGGACCAGTTCCTGCTCGAGAAGGGGCTGAAAAATTACTGGGGCTACAGCCCGATCGGCTTCTTCGCGCCGGAACCGGGTTACCTGTCCAACGGCGGACTAAACGAAATCCGGATGGCGGTGCGGCGCCTGCACGCCGCCGGCATAGAAGTGATCCTCGACGTGGTCTACAACCATACCGCCAGCGGTAACGAACTCGGCCCGACGATCTGTTTCCGCGGACTCGATAACGCCAGCTACTTCCGGCTGATGCCCGGCAACGAGCGCTACTACATCAATGAGACCGGCTGCGGCAACACGCTCAATATCTCGCATCCCCGCGTGCTGCAGATGGTGATGGACTCGCTGCGTTACTGGGCCGAGTCCTTTCATATCGATGGATTCCGCTTTGACCTCGGGGCGACGCTGGGCCGCGAAGGAACCGGTTTCGACCCCGGCTCCGGCTTCTTCGACGCGATCATGCAAGACCCGGTCTTGTCGCGCATGAAACTGATTTCGGAGCCATGGGATATCGGTCCCGGCGGCTACCAGCTCGGCAATCATCCGCCCGGCTTCGCCGAATGGAACGACAAGTTTCGCGACGGCGCACGCCGGTTCTGGCGCAGCGATCCCGGTCAGCGCGCGGACTTCGCCGCGCGCCTCTCCGGCTCGTCCGATCTGTTTAACCGCCGCTGGCGCAAGCCGTGGGCGTCGATCAACTACGTGGCGTCGCATGACGGTTTTACGTTGCAGGATGTCGTCAGCTATGCAGAAAAGCACAATGATGCCAATGGCGAAAACGGCAACGACGGTCACTCGGACAACTTAAGCGCCAACTGGGGCGTGGAAGGGCCGACCGACGATCCGGTCATACTCGAGCTGCGTGAAAAGGTACGGCGCGCCATGTTGGCCACGGTGATGTTCGCCCAGGGCACGCCTATGATCGTGGCCGGCGATGAGTTCGCGCGCACGCAGAACGGCAATAACAATGCGTACTGCCAGGACAATGAACTGTCGTGGGTGGACTGGAAAGCCGCCGCGACGCCGGAGGGAAAGTCGCTGATCGACTTCCTCTGCAGGCTGGCCGCGCTGCGTCGTAATTTCGAGGCGTTACAGGCAGGGCGCTACCTGCATGGCGATGAGGTCGCGCCGGGTATGCCCGATATTGAATGGTTTTGCGAAGCCGGCAAAGCTTTGTCGGCCGACGCATGGCAAAACCCGGAAGCGCGTGCGTTTGCGGTGCGACGTGCGGCTGTCGGGCGTGATGGCGAACCGGATGCGGTGCTGCTATTCATTAACGGTGGCCATGATCCACTGCAGTTTCAATTCCCCGACCAGGACCGGCACTGGCACCAGCTATTGGATACCGCGGCCCGGGAGCAGGAGAGCCGGCTCGTTATGGAACCGGCGATCCAGATGAAAGGGCATAGCGCGATGTTGTTTGCCACCCGCATACCGAGAGAACTCAGATGAACGGACACATCCCATATCAATACTCGTTCGGCGCACTTCTGGTCGCGCCGGCCAAGACACACTTTTCACTCTGGGCGCCAACCGCCAGGACAGTAGCCGTCGAAATTGAAAACGGCCCCTCAGTGCCTATGCGTGCTGACGACGGCGGGTGGTTCCGCGCCGACGCCGACTGCGGCGCCGGCACGCACTACCGTTTTCGGATCATGACACAGGAACAGGGTGAAGTGACAGTGCCCGACCCCGCGTCGCGCGCGCAGGCCGGCGATGTACATGATGCAAGCATCGTCGTCGACCCGAGCGCTTATCAATGGCTCCATTCGGGTTGGAACGGCCGCCCGTGGCATGAAACCGTTTTGTACGAATTGCACGTCGGCGCACTCGGCGGCTTTGACGGTGTGGCGCAGCGGTTGCCCGAGCTGGCCGCGCTCGGGATCACCGCGATCGAGCTGATGCCGATCAACGATTTCCCCGGCGCCCGGAACTGGGGCTATGACGGCGTGCTGCCGTACGCACCGGATGCCGCATACGGCACGCCGGAACAACTGAAGGCGCTGATCGACGCTGCTCACGGCTTGGGGATGATGGTCTTCCTGGATGTCGTCTATAACCACTTCGGACCGGATGGAAATTACCTCGGCAGCTACGCAGGCGATTTTTTCCGTGACGACATCAAGACGCCATGGGGCCAGGCCATCGATTTCCGCCGCAAGGAAGTCGGCGACTTTTTCATCGAGAACGCCATCTACTGGCTGCGCGAATATCGTTTCGACGGATTGCGCTTCGATGCGGTGCATGCGATCAGCGAACAGCATTGGCTTGAGGAGCTGTCGGAACGGGTAAGGGCGGCGATCGAACCCGGGCGCCATGTCCACCTGGTACTCGAACATGACGGCAATGCCGCGCATCTGCTCGAGCGTTCCGCCCAGCGCCTGTTCGACGCGCAATGGAATGATGATGGCCATCATGCGCTGCACGTGCTGCTGACAGGCGAGGAGGGCGGCTATTACGTCGATTACGCGGACCAGACGGCCGAGAGACTTGCGCGTTGCCTGGCCGAGGGTTTCGTTTATCAGGGCGAACCGTCACGCAATCGCGATGGCGAAGCGCGCGGTGAACCGAGCGCGCATCTGCCGCCGACGGCGTTTGTCCTGTTCCTGCAGAACCACGACCAGACCGGCAACCGCGCATACGGCGAACGTCTCACGTCGCTCGCGCACCCTCTCGCGCTGCGCGCAGCCACCGCGTTGATGCTGCTCTCGCCGCAAATTCCGATGCTGTTCATGGGCGAAGAATTCGGCGCGAAGCAGCCATTCCTGTACTTCACGAGCCATCCGGATACCGCTCTCGCGGACGCCGTACGCGAAGGCCGGCGGCAGGAATTTGCGAAGTTTCCCGCGTTCTCCGATCCGGAAAAACGTGCGACCATCCCCGACCCGAACGACGAGAATTCTTTCCGCAGTTCGATTCCGCTCGAAGGTGCGTCCACCGGCTGGCTGAGTTGGACCACGTCGTTGCTGGAGGTCCGGCATGCGCAAATCATTCCCCGCCTGCAGGGCGCACGCGCACTCGGTGCAAAGGTGCTTGGGCCGGCGGCCGTGTTGGCGCGCTGGAAGATGGGCGACGGCACGGTATTGGCGATGGCGATCAATCTCGCTGGTACAGCGGTGAAGCTTTCAGTCGAAGCGCTTTCGAATCCTGCCGGTGCGGATGTGTTGTTCGAAACCGAGGGTGCATCAGGGTCGCTTGCCATGGACGAACTACCAGCGTATGGGTTTGTTGCGTTACTGGAGCCTGCGGCATGAGCGACGCTGCCCTCTTGAAACTGGCTGAAGCAGCCGGAGTCTCGGTTGACTGGACCGACGCGTCCGGGGCCAGCCAAAGGGTGTCGACGGATGCATTGCGAACGATACTGGATGCGCTCGGCTTGCCTTGTGCAAGCGATGCGCAATGCCGACTAAGCATCGGGCAGCTTGCCCTCGAAAACGACGGCACATCGCTGCGGCCACTGCTGACCGCCGAAGTCGGAAAGCCCCTGCGCTTGCCGCCGGGCTGCGGCCTTCACGGTCACCGCTATCGGATAGAGCTGGAGCACGGCGGCCAATCCGAAGGGCAGTTTCCCTCAGACCCCTCACTGCCGCTCGAGATCGCGCCTGTCGACAGCTATGGCTACCATCGTCTGGTGATCGACGACGCGGAGAGGACTCTCGCCGTTGCGCCTTCGCGTTGCTTCGGTGTCGGCGACGCGGTCTCACGTAGCGACCCACGGCTCTGGGGCCTTGCTGCTCAGCTGTACTCGCTGCGACGCGACGGCGATTTCGGCGTCGGTGATTTCACTGCGCTGACCACGCTGGCCGAAGCGGCCGCGCAGCATGGTGCAGCCGCATTGGCGATCAGTCCGGTGCATGCGAATTTCAGCGCGGACCGAAATCGCTTCAGTCCCTACGGTCCGTCGAGCCGGCTGTTTCTGAATGCGCTGCACGTCGATCCGGCTGCGGTACTTGGTGAAGATGCGCTTGCTAAAGCGATCGCGGATGCCGACGCGGGCACACTCCGCGCCCGGCTCGAGAGCCTCGACCTGGTGGACTGGCCAGCCGTATCCGAGTTGAAACTGAATGTGCTGCGCCGCTTGTATGAACAGTTCAAGCAAACCGGAACAGCGCACGAGGCATTTCAGGAATTTCGAACACGCGGCGGCCAGGCGCTTACCGACCACGCCCGCTTTGAAGCGCTACACGCGCATATAGGTGGAGACTGGCGCACATGGCCAGAGCAATATCGCGATCCGCGCAGTCTTGCTGTCGATGCGTTCGCGATGGAGCATGCGGACGAAGTGTCCTTCCATGCGTTTTTGCAATGGCAGGCAGCACGCGGAATGGCTGAAGCACAGCGTGCCGCGCGCGGAGCAGGCATGCCTATCGGGCTGATCAGCGATCTCGCCGTCGGCGCGGAAACCGGCGGCAGCCAGGCATGGGGCCGGCAAAGCGAAATGATCAACGGCTTGTCGGTCGGTGCGCCGCCCGATTTGCTGAACGTGCGTGGCCAGAACTGGGGACTGGGCGCATTCTCGCCGCGCGCCATGAAACTGCATGGCTTCAGCGCGTATATCGAAATGCTGCGCGCGGCATTCGCTCATGCGGGGGGCGTTCGCATCGATCATGTGCTCGGGTTGGCCCGCATGTGGCTGGTGCCGAACGGCGCGTCGCCGGATCAGGGCGCATACCTGCGTTACCCGATCGAAGACCTTTTGCGGCTGATCGCCCTCGAGTCGTGGCGTCATCGCGCGATTGTCATCGGCGAGGATCTGGGCACTGTACCCGAAGGATTTGGCGATCGCCTCGCGCAGGCTGGGCTGCTTGGCATACGGGTGCTGTGGTTCCAGCGGAACAGAGAACGTTTCCTGCTGCCGGCGGAATGGTCAGCCGATGCGATCGCCACCACGACCACGCACGACTTGCCGACATTCTCCGGCTGGTGGGAAGGCCGTGACATCGGCTGGCGGACAAAACTGGACCTGCTGGAAGAGGGCGCAACCGAAGCCAGTGAGCACAGTGCGCGTGACCATGACCGGGCCGCGCTATTGAAAGCGTACACCGCTGCGGGTGCGCAGGGCGACACGCCGACCGATCAGGCTATCGCATTTCTCGCTGCAACGCCGGCGCCCCTCGCGATCTTGCCGATCGAAGATGCGCTCGGATTGCCCGAGCAATGGAATATCCCCGGCACCATCGACACCCATCCGAACTGGCGCCGCCGGTTGCAGCAACCTGTCACAAGCTTGCTCGGCGATCCCGCCGTGGCGGCTCGCCTTGCCCTGCTCAACAAAGCGCGTCCAATACCAGGAGAACCGAAATGAGTATCCCGCGCGCCACCGCGCGTCTGCAACTACACAAAGATTTCACCTTTGACGATGCCGCAAAGGCGGTCGGCTACTACGCGCAACTCGGCATCAGCCATCTGTATCTGTCGCCGATACTGACCGCGCGGAGTGGGTCGACGCATGGTTACGATATCGTTGACCCGACGCGGATTAATCCGGAATTGGGCGGGGAAGAAGCATTTCGCCGTCTGGTCGCGCGCGCGCGCGAATGCGGCATGGACCTGATCGCCGACATCGTTCCCAACCATATGGGCGTCGGCCCGGAAAACCCGTGGTGGCAGCATGTCCTCGAATCCGGTCGCGCAAGTACCTATGCGCACTGGTTTGACATCGACTGGAATAGCCCTGATCCGGCGTTGACCGGCAAGATGCTGGCGCCGTTTCTCGGCCAGCCGTATGGGGATGCACTGGCGGCCGGCGAACTCAAGCTGGAGTTCGATGCAAGCAGTGGCAGGATTTTTATCGGCTATTTCACGCAGCGATTTCCACTTTCGCTCGGCAGCTATGCGCATGTGCTGCGCACCGCCGGCTCGCCGCGCCTCGAGCCGGTCATTTCCGCGTTCGAGCTGATCGGTCATGGCGAAGGCGACGGCGTGAAGCTTGCCGGCACCCAGGCGGCGCTCCTGCTGTTGCGCGAAATAGGGGGCACGGTCGAAGGTGGTGCGGAAATTGAAGCGGCGCTGATGCGCTTCTCTTCCGCCACGCCGGACGGGCTGGCCGCGCTCCATCAGCTGCTGGAAGGCCAGCATTATCGTTTGACCTGGTGGCGCAATGCCGCAGAAGAAATCAACTGGCGACGTTTTTTCGAAGTCAGCGATCTCGCCGGCGTTCGCGTCGAGCTGGACGATGTATTCGAAGCGACGCACGAATTGATATTCCGGCTGTATGCGGAAGGCCTGATCGATGGCGTCCGCGTCGATCATGTGGACGGTCTTGCATATCCCGGCCCGTATTGCCGCAAGCTGCGGGAACGGCTGACCGGGCTGGCGGCGCAACGTCCGGAGGGTCTGCGCAACGACAGGCCTTACATCATCATCGAAAAAATCCTCGGCGCCGACGAACAGTTACCTGCAGATTGGAATGTCGACGGTACGACCGGTTACGAATTCATGGACCAGGTCGGCGCCGTGCTGCACGACCCGGCTGGCGCCGAGCCGCTCGCAACATTCTGGACCGGGTTGACGGGCAATGCGTACGACTTCGAAAGCGAAGTGCGCGCGGCCCGTCGACAACTTATTGCGCAGAACTTCGTGGGCGAATTTGATGCCCTGGCGCGTGCATTGCACGCCATCGCACGCGCGGAACTGCGCACGCGGGATATTTCTTTACCGGCCATCCGCCGGGTCCTCACGGAACTGCTTGTGCACTTCCCGGTCTACCGTACATATGTGGGTGAGGACGGCCGTAACGCACTTGACCAGCAGGCGTTCGACTACAGCGCGGAGCGTACACGGAAAAGCTGCTCCAGCGCCGACTGGCCGTTCATCGACGAAATCGGCCGCTGGCTCGGTGGCGATGCACCCGGCACGATCAAACGCAGCGATCTTAAAGATCTCTGTCTGCGCGCGATCACGCGGTTTCAGCAGTTGACCCCGCCGCTCGCAGCCAAGTCCGTGGAAGATACGGCCTTCTATCGATACGGACGTTTGCTGTCGCGTAACGAGGTCGGTTCTGACCCGGCGCGGTTTGCGCTCAGCGTGCAGGACTTCCATCGCGCCAATTCCCTGCGCGCGCAACGTTTTCCGCATACCCTGCTTGCAACCGCCACGCACGACCATAAGCGCGGCGAAGATACCCGCATGCGTATCGCAGTACTGAGCGAAATGCCCGAACAGTGGGAGCAGGCGGTGCGGCGCTGGATGTCGCTGAATGATGCGTTCCGGACCTCAGGTGCCCGGAGCGCAGCTGACGAAATGATGTTGTACCAGATGCTGGTCGGCGCATGGCCACTCGAACTGGATGAGACGGATGCGGATGCGGTGCGCGCATTTGCGGACCGGATCGATCAATGGCAAACCAAGGCGCTGCGCGAAGCCAAGCGCGCTTCGAGCTACGCACAGCCGAATGAACGCTATGAAGACGCTTGCCGTAATTTTTTATATGGAGCGCTTGCGAATACTGCATTTGTGACTGAGCTGGCAGCATTGGTCCGAAGGATTGCACCGGCAGCAGCGGTTAACAGCCTGTCGCAGGCGGTCTTGCGCCTGGCTTCTCCTGGCGTCCCGGATCTTTATCAGGGCACCGAGTTCTGGGACTTCAGCCTGGTCGATCCCGATAACCGTCGTCCGGTGGACTATGCGGCCCGCCAACAAGCTTTGTCGACTTCGGTAACTGAAAGTTTGGCCGGCTGGCAGGGCGGACGGTTGAAGCAGGCCGTCATCCATCGCGCACTTGCGCTGCGCGCGCGTGAAGCTGAATTGTTTGCGTGCGGCGACTATGTTCCACTTGCAGTGGAGGGCGAGCGATCGACCCATGTGATTGCGTTCCTGCGCCGCCACCGCAATCGTGCGGTAATCGTCGTCGCAACGCGTTTGCCTGCCCATATGGTTTCCGATTCAGGCCCTGTCATTGCTGCGGAAGCATGGCAAGACACCACAGTTGTTTTACCGGACGGCCTGAATGCCGACTGGGATGATGCTATTACCGGAAGACGAACAAGTAGTGTATCGGCACGCCTGCGGATCGCTGACGTGCTCTGTGTATTACCCGTCGCGTTGCTCGCAGTCGCCTGATTCAACTATATAAACACCCTGTTAAAAGTGAGAGACACATGAAAGCAATGATTCTTGCGGCCGGAAAAGGGACCCGCGTGCGTCCCCTGACTTACGATGTGCCCAAGCCGATGATTCCCATCCTGGGCAAACCGGTGATGGCGTATATCGTCGAGCACCTCGCGAAATGCGGCGTCACCGACATCATGGTCAACGTCAGCTATCTGCACGAGAGCATAGAAAACTATTTTGGCGAAGGCCATCAGGGCGGCGTGCGGATCGGCTATTCGTTTGAAGGGTATGTTGACGACGAAGGCGAGGTATGCCCGCAGGCGCTGGGATCGGCCGGTGGCATGAAGAAGATCCAGGAGTTCGGCAACTTCTTCGACGAGACCACCATCGTGTTGTGCGGCGATGCGCTGATCGATCTCGATATCGCGGCCGCTGTAAAGGAGCACAAGAGCAAGGGCGCGATGGCCAGCGTGGTAACCAAGGAAGTGCCGTGGGAAAAAACTTCCGACTACGGCGTCGTGGTGACCGAGGCGGATGGACGCATTCTCCGTTTCCAGGAAAAACCGAAGATGGAAGAGGCGCAATCCAACTTTGCCAGCACCGGTATTTATATTTTTGAACCGGAAGTGATCGACCTGATCCCGTCCGGGCAGGTGTTTGATATCGGTTCGCAATTGTTTCCACTGATGGCGGAGAAGGGGTTGCCGTTCTACGCCCAGTCCCGTCCTTTCAACTGGCTCGATATCGGCACCGTCACCGATTACTGGAGCGTATTGCAAAGCGTCATGCTAGGAGAGGTCGAGGGGCTCGAGGTGCCGGGCACGCAGATCAGGGACGGCGTCTGGGTCGGATTGAATACGCGCATTGATTGGGAAGGCACCACCATCGAAGGTCCGGTTTACATCGGTTCGGGGTGCCATATCGAGGCGGGTAGCAAGATTGTCGGCCCGACCTGGATCGGTCACGGCAGCCATATCTGTGCAGGTGCGCAGGTGACGCGCAGCGTGTTGTTCGAATATACGCGCGTGCTTCCCGGCGTCAGTTTGAATGAACTGATCGTCAGCAAGAACCACACCGCCAATCGAGCCGGTGAAATGCACAGTCTGTCGGAGGCGCCAAACATCGGGCTGAACAATGCCCGCGATCGACGGATGAAGCGCCGCGGCGCCGATGCCGTGCGGCTGGTGATCCAGTAAATATTGCGACAGCGGTTAGACGTCAGTGCGGGCAACCGGTGCAGCCGTTGGTCTTCACGGCATCGAACTTCACGTAGGTGAGGTTCGCGCCTTGCAGGTTGGCGTCCGATAAATCGGCATTGGTGAATACCGCTGCACGCAAGTCGGCGCCGGAAAGCACGGCGCCGTGCAGGTTAGCAGTGTGAAAGGTGGCCCGCTGTAGTTTTGCATCCTGCAGGCGGGCATTGGTCAGGTCGGCAATCGAAAAATCCGAGCCGCTCGCATGCACGCCGAGCAGGTCCGTCGCATGCAGGCGCGCATGTTGCAGGTTCGCACCGTTGAGTTGGGCGCCCGCGAGCTTTGCACGCGTCAGGTCGGCGCCGCTCAGGTCGGCATCGTTAAGCAACGCGTCGCGCAAATCCGCATTTCGCAAGTCCGCCCGGGCCATTTTGGCGCCGTTCAGGTTCACGCGGCGCAGGTTCGCGCCAGCCATACGAGCGCGGGTAAATTGCGCATATGACAGGTCTGTTCCCTGCAGGTCAGCGGCTTCAAGGTTCGCCTCGACGCACAGCGTGCCCGGACGTATTTCGCAGCCGTCGATGCGCTTCACAGACTGTGCGACGACAGTCGCCGCGACGAGCGAAATTATCGCGATAAATCCGTTGATTCGTAAAAGGTTGGCCACGTCTGTCGTCCAGTTTTCATGTCGGAACGCCAAGCGGTGCAAATTTCGTACCTCCGTCGGCTTCGCAGGGTGCGCCTCGCGCACCAGCATTTCCGCTGCCCAAGTCAACCTGCTCCTCTCCCGACGTTTGCCGAGGCGCTGGACTCGTACACAGCATGCTTTATGCCCATGTAAGTGCATCTGCACCGTCACCGTGCGTAATATCGATTCGCCACCCCATTACGATGCACCGGATTCTACTTTGGTGCAGACAAAGACCGATACGCCCAATGTGGGTGCGCGTCATATGGCACGGCGCTTGCTGATAGTGAACGTAAGCAAGCATGCCTTGCGAATACGGGAGTGTTCTATGAAGGACTTCTGCTTAGAACATAGTGGCGTGGACAAAGTGGTTTGCAGATGCATAAAGAAACAACCAAATGTGTACTTCGGTATCGGGATAGCGCCGATACACATGTTTCGCCTCGCGGGGAGCACATCCATCCCATCGCTCCTTACCTGATTTGCCCTCTTGCCGCCGGCGGCGCTCATAGACGAAACCGGGTTCCTCGCTAGCGACGCTTCGAGCCCAACAGCGTCGTGCGCTGACTGCGCCGGTCCGCAATGTCCGGCGTGCAGCCACGCTGACATCGCATTGCATCATTGCGGGAGCAAGACCTATGAAAATCCTTCTTATCGGCCACGGCATGGTAGGTCACTTGCGTCGCGTGGCCTGGTCGGCAACCTCGGTCAGCGTATCGTGGTTGCCTCTCCGATTTACGAACATCACTTCGATCTGCAAAGCGGTGAATGCCTCGAAGCTCCGGAGAACTCGATCAATGTCTATCCGGTGCGGCTTGAAAACCGCCAGGTATTCGTCGCAGTGTAGCCACCATTTTCATCAATTTGATCAACCAAAAGGAACATCATGGCCTACCTGGTACCTTCGGAATTCGTCACCAAAATGGTGGATGCGGGTGAATCGAAAATCTACATGGCCACCCGCGATACCCTGATCCGCGCTTACATGGCCGGAGCGATCCTCGCACTGGCGGCGGCCTTTGCAGTCACCGTCTCGGTCCAGACTGGCCAACCGCTACTTGGCGGGGTGCTGTTCCCGGTTGGCTTTTGCATGCTGTATTTGTTGGGCTTCGATCTGCTGACCGGCGTATTCGTTTTAACACCGCTGGCCTATCTGGATAAACGCCCGGGTGTCACGATCCCCGCCATTCTGAAGAACTGGGGGCTGGTCTTCCTCGGCAATTTCGCGGGCGCGTGCACGGTGGCAGTCCTGATGTCGATCGTCTTCACGAACGGCTTTGCGACGGAGCCCAGTAAAGTCGGGCACGCAATCGGCGTCATAGGCGAAGCGCGTACACTCGGATATGCGCAGTATGGCGCGTCAGGGATGCTGACCCTGTTCATCCGCGGCATGCTGTGTAACTGGATGGTCTCGCTCGGCGTCGTCGGCGGCATGATTTCCACTACGGTGAGTGGAAAGGTGATCGCCATGTGGATGCCGGTCATGCTCTTCTTCTATATGGCCTTCGAACACTCGGTGGTAAACATGTTCCTGTTTCCTGCCGGTTTGCTTCTGGGCGGGCATTTCTCGATCATGGATTACCTGATCTGGAACGAGATTCCGACAGTTCTCGGTAATCTGATTGGCGGCCTTGCATTTACCGGACTGACTTTGTACACCACGCATATCAAGACCGGGCCAAAGCGTACGTTCGAGTAATCAGAGGCTCGACTCAGCAAGCCCAGCCCCGCATCGGGATGGGGCTTTTTTTAAACAAATATGACCAGTCAATTGAAAATCTCCGTCGGGCAGTATTCTGACAAGGGTCGCAAACCGACCAATCAGGATTTTCATGGAATTGCCATACCGGCAGAACCGCAACTGAGTTCGAAAGGCATTGCGATTGTTCTTGCCGACGGAATCAGCAGCAGCGCGGTCAGCCACATTGCAAGCCAGTCCGCTGTCGCGAGCTTCCTTGAAGACTACTACTGCACCGCGGACGCCTGGTCGGTGAGGACGTCCGCTGAGCGCGTATTAGTCGCAACAAACGCCTGGTTGTATTCCCAGACGCAGCAAAGCCAGGGCCGCTATGACAAGAACCGTGGCTATGTCTGCACCCTGAGTGCGATGGTGATCGAGTCCACGATCGCCCACACTTTTCATGTGGGCGATACGCGGATCTACCGGTTGCACGACAACGCTCTCGAACAATTGACGAATGATCATCGGGTATGGGTGTCGCCGGAGCAAAGCTACCTCGGGCGTGCATTGGGAATCGATAGTCATCTGGAGATCGACTACCGTGCGTTTCAGGTGGAAGCAGGCGATATCTTTGTGCTCGCCACCGATGGTGTGTATGAGCATGCACACACGAGCGCCACTGATCGAACGTAATCCAGTAATTCTCTAGCAATGCGTTTCGTTCATCCTGATGGTTGTCGTTGTGCTGCTAGCCCTGGAATCGGCTTTCAAATAATCTCCGCATAGGTAGTGCGCAGGGTGGGATGCGAGTCGCGACATTCGGGCCTTCGCGCGACCAAAGGCTTCCCTATTTGCCGAATTCTCGAGCCGAACGTTCGACGCTCGTATAAAAGCCATCGATGTTCGAAGCGCGCATGTTGGGATTTGCATCCCAAGTTACATCCTCGCGAGCATCAGGAAGATGTCGAAACGATAAGTGATGACACTGCGTACCTCCGCGTTATGCCTCAG
>JBBWZW010000192.1:0-4926 GCA_039649305.1 Burkholderiales bacterium | reverse complement strand
GTTGGGGGTAAAAGCGACGCGCCTTCCGCCGCTTGGTTTTTATCGAATATATGTTCCCAACCCGGCGCCCCATTCGGCGCACGGCGCTCCGCTTTTCCGCCCTACGGACCACACAAGTACCGGGAGGCTCGCATACGTGAGGCGTAGGTTGGGATGCGAATCCCAACGTCTCAGCGCATAACGGAGCCGTCAGTCATGTAGAGTCCGGCGCGTTGGGATTTGCATCCCAACCTACGTCTTCGATATGCGGGCCGTCTACCAGAGTCATATATCAAGCGCCGATATACGCCTTTCGTACCTCTTCGTTATTCAACAACACTTCACGCGAGCCTTCCATCACGATCCGTCCGCTCTCAATGACATAAGCTCGATCGGCGATGTTCAGCGCCGCATAAGCATTCTGCTCCGCGAGCAGCACGGTGGTGCCTGCACGGTTGATCTTCTCGATCACGCCGAACACCTGTTTCACCACGAGCGGCGCGAGACCGAGTGACGGCTCATCAAGCAAAAGCGCCTTCGGCCTGCCCATCAGCGCGCGTCCGATCGCTACCATCTGCTGCTGTCCACCGCTCAGCGAGCCGGCCGGCTGATCCTTCTTTTCATACAGGATCGGAAATAGCGCGAACACTTCTTCCAGCGTGCGGCTGATTCCCTGCTTGTCCCTGCGATGCACATATCCGCCGAGTGTCAGGTTCTTCTGTACCGACATGCCGGAAAACAGTTTGCGTCCCTCGGGGCAGTGCACCACGCCGTCATGCACGATCTGGGAAGGCTTCATGCCGGTCAGTTCCTTGCCGCCAAAGCGGATGGTGCCGGTGTTGGCCTTGTTCAGTCCGCTGACCGTCAGGAAGATTGAGCTCTTGCCGGCACCGTTGGCGCCGAGCAGCACCACCAGTTCGCCTTCCTTCGCATGGATGCTCACATTGTCCAGCGCCCGAAAACTGCCGTAATTGACTGATACGTTTTCAAGCTGCAGCATGTTCACTCCCGAGATAGGCTTCGATCACGACCGGATTGGAACGGATTTCAGCCGGCGTTCCTTCCGCGATTTTCTCTCCGTGGTTGAGTACGAGGATGCGGTCGGCCAGGCTCATGATCATGTTCATTTTGTGCTCGACCAGGCAGACGCTCAGCCCGCTCTTGGCCATCTTGCGTATCAGCTCGGCGAGCCCCAGGGTTTCTTCCGGATTCACGCCGCCGGCAGGCTCGTCAAGCAGCACCAGCGATGGATCGGTCGACAGCGCCAGTGCAAACGCGACGCGCTTGCGCTCTTCCTGCGAGATATCGCCGGCAACGCGATGCGCGATGTGCGAAAGGCCGACGAAGTCGAGTGCTTCACGCGCCTTTTCGCGGCATTTGCGTTCGTCGTCCTTCAAACGTTTGGTGCCGAGCAGGACGTCGAGCAAGCCGGATTGGGTACGCAAGCGATGTCCCACGATCAGGTTGTCCAATACGGTGGCGCTGTCAAACAGGTTGGTGCTCTGGAATGTGCGTGACACGCCGAGCTTTGCCATTTGGTCGGCGCGATAGTTCGTCACGTCGTGACCGTTGAAAATAATGCGGCCGGAAGTAGGGCGATGCACGCCGCTGATCAGGTTGAAAAAGGTCGTCTTGCCGGCGCCGTTGGGGCCGATGATCGCGTTGATCTTGCCCTTCTCGAAGGTCACTGATACATCGCGTACCGCGGCTAGTCCGCCGAATTGCTTGGTCAGGGATTGGATTTTAAGCATGGGAGCTGCTCTCCCGTTTCGCATGGGGGACGACGCGGCTGGGCTGCGCAGCCGCAGCACGGCGCGACGCATTGCGCGCTTTCCACCCAAGGTAGGAGCCGACGATGCCATTCGGTAAAAAGATGATGAGCAGGATCAGCACCGGGCCGAATACGATGAAGCGGTAGTCCTGCAAAAACTGCAGGTACTGCGTCACCCACGGCATCGATACTGAACCGAGCAGCGGCCCGAGCAGGGTGCCGATGCCGCCTACCAGCATGTACATCGTCATGTCGAAGGTGTGCTCGACGCCCGCAAGTGCGGGGCCGAGGAAGCGCACATAGCCGGCATACAAACCGCCGGCCAGTCCGGCGTAAAACACCGACAGCATGAAGGCCAGGACCTTGTTGCGCTTGAGGTTGATGCCGAGCGCTTCGGCCAGCTCGTCGCCGTTGCGGATCGCCATGAAGGTACGGCCCAGCAGTGACGTGGCAATACGGTGCATGACCCAGACGGAGAGCGCGAGGAAGAACAGCACCAGGTAGTACTGTGCCCTGGGGTTTTCAAAACTGATGCCGGCGATGGGAGACGGGGCAGGGATGCCGATGATGCCGACCGTGCCGTGCGTCAGGCTTTCCCATTTCTCGATCACCAGGAACATGATGTAGCCGACACACAGCGTGAATATGGAGAAGAAATGTCCTTTGAGCCGCAGCGACACGATGCCCACAAAAAAGCCAATGCCGGCGGCGACAAAGCCGGACAGTGCAAATGCAATCCAGAACGGCACCTGGTGATCCACCGTGAGGATGCCGACCGTGTAGGCGCCTATCGCCATGAAGCCGGCATGCGCCAGGTTGAACTGTCCGGTGTACCCGGTAATCAGGTTGAGCCCGACTGTCGCGATGGCGTAGATATAGGCCATTGACATCACGGTCAGGTGATAGTCATTGCCGGCCATGAAGGGAAAGGCGATCGCCAGGGCCAGCAGGATCAGCCAGCCGGTTTTACCGTCTACGTATTTCATGCTTAGCGTACTCCCTTGGTGAACAGGCCTTCCGGACGCACCGAAAGTATTGCGACCAGCAGCACGAAGGCGATAATGTCCTTGTAGTCGGTGGAGATGTAGAAGCCGCCGAAGGCTTCGGCAAAGCCGATGATCAGTCCGCCGACGATGGCGCCGGGCACGCTGCCCATGCCGCCGAGTACGATGATGACGAAGGCCTTGGTGATCACCAGGTTGCCCATCGCGGGATAGACGAGGTTGATTGGCGCGTACAGCGTGGCAGCTACTGCTGCCAGCACACCGGAGATGGCGAAGGTCAGCATTGCAACCCGATTCGGATCAATGCCTACCAGTGCCGCGCCGTCGCGATTCTGCGCCATCGCGATGATGGTCGAACCCATCACGGTCTTCTTCAGGAATAAATGCAGCGCCACCATCAGCGAGAACGCCGCGACGATGATCAACAGGCGCTGGCTAGGCAGGGTCAGTCCACCGAACTCCACGATGCCGCTGTATGGCGATTGCATGCGATTGAAGTCGGCGCCCCAGATTGCCTGCGCCCCGGATTCGAGGAATAGCAGGATGCCGATCGCGGCAATCATCTGGTGCAGGCCCGGCGATTTCCGCAGCGGGTGGAACACCAGTCGCTCGGCGAGGATAGCGATGAGTGCTACGACCACCGCCGCGCCCGTCATCGCAACCCAGTAATTCAGGCCGGCGTTTTTCATCAGGAAGAACGAGGTGTATGCGCCGGCCATGTAGAACGCGCCGTGGGCAAAATTGGGAACGTGAAGTATGCCGTAGACAAGGGTGAGGCCCAATGCCACCAGGCTATAAACGCCGCCCAGCGTGAGTCCATTCAGAATCTGCTGAAGTACGAGCTCCAAGTTTTTGTCTCCTGTTATTTTGCCGGTCGCATTAAATCGCGTACTCGTTGTTTGTGTGGTGAAACTTATCTCATCCTTTGAGCCTGTGTCAACAATTTCGGAATGAGGTTCTGCAATGCAGAATAGAGGGCTGATAAAAAACAAGTACGGCGGTCATGACCCTCCGGATGTTTTGCATATCGAGTTGGTAAACGAAAAAAGAGCGGTGCGTCTTCGGCTTGCGCCTTGACTGCATCCGCTCTTCATGACCGCGGGAAGTGCTGAAGCTTACTTGCTCGTGCCTCCCGGCGTCGTCGTGGTTCCCGGCGTCCCGCTTGGCGATGCACCGGCGCCTGGCATTGCGCCGCTGGTGCCCGACGGGCCGCTCGAAGAAGTGCTGCCTGTTGCGCCTGGTGTGGAGCTGGTCGTATCGCTACCCGGAGTGGTGCTGCTGGCCCCGGCCGATGGCGTGGACCCGCTGCTCGCGGCAGAAGACCCCGGCGTGCTGCTGGTGTCAGCCGAACTCGATGAGCTCGTGCTTCCCGTTGCGCCAGGCGTAGCGCCCGCGCTCGGAGTCGTGGTCGACGGCGGCGGCGTGGCCGTGCTGGCGCTGCTGCTCGGGCTCGAGGACGGGGTGCTTGTGCCGGCTGCAGGAGCCGTCTCATCCTTCTTGCCACATCCGCCCAAGGCGAGACTCGCTACCAACGCTCCAAGCAACAATGGATATTTCATTTTCATATGTAGTCCTCTCAAATGGATTAATTATCGAAACACAGCTCTTGTTAATAACGATCAGTCAGGGTGACGTAAAAACTCTTTCCGGCTTTGATGAATGTCAGCCGAGCCAACGATTGACCCGGGCAACAATTCCGCATGGGCTGATGCGCCCGTGCGATGCAACACCCGGCATCGATACTGCGATGCGCCGGCACAGACCGTTCATACCAGGATCTCTGTGTGCTTTGCTGTACGAACGTTCTGTTTGATGCCAAAAAGGCATGTCCGGTTCCGACACAGCCATTGAAAAGTAGTTCAATTGCTATTGCACAGGGACAACGTGCAACGACAACCGCCGTTAAGAAAAATGGGGTTGTAGCTCAGTTATAGCGGCTGCACATAATTGCGCAAGAACGTCCTTGTCTGGTTGTCAGGGAAAACGATGGTGACCTTTTCACCGACGACGGCGACCACCCGACCTTCGCCATAGCGGGGCACCTTGACCGGGCTGCCGGCCTTTGCCCAAGGTTCTTCTTTTTTCGGCGCGGCGACCTGCCGCAGCTGGCGCGCGGTCAAAGGACTGAGCGCCTCTTCCGGCGGCCGCAGGCAGTTGTCGCAAACGCCGCAG
>JBBWZW010000183.1:0-4490 GCA_039649305.1 Burkholderiales bacterium | reverse complement strand
CGTCCGACCGCCGTCTGATTGTCGACTGCCTCACCGGGGGTTGAGGACTGGACGAAATTACCCACCCTGAATCCGAATGAAGCCAGTGGTGCGGCAGGCGCGGCGGCGGGTGCAGGGACTTCTGCATTCGCGTCCCCATCCTTGCTGCCGGAAGCGATGTCAAACAGGCCCCGGTCGCTCTCGAATGCGTCCACCGTGTTCGCCCAGTATGGCCTTGTGCGGCTCGGCTTGAGATATACCAATTGGTTTGCCACGATGGACAGATGGCCCTTCAACTGCTGGTCGTTAGATACGTTCTGGTTCGGAGTTTGATTTGCAGGAGGCGTATCAGACGGAGAAGTATTGGACGGTGTGCTGAGACTGCCCGTCGCAGCGGCATCCCCGTTAGTGTCGCCACCGCCACCACCACAGGCGGCTACCAGCATTGCCGCAGCGAGCAGCACTACAATTTTCTTTTTCTGGAACATCCGGACTCCCTTTTCATGACTCGGTTTAAGTGATCTCGAGGCTGGAAAGCGCTCCGGTCGCTTTATCGATTCCACTTTTCCAGCCGCATCGAAATGGCTAGTCCGTTGCCGGACAGATCCATGTCTTAGGGCAACAGTGTTTAATGAAACACCGGGCGAAGGTTTGTGGAATGACAAGTAAATGGCCGGGCGACGGCGATCGAGATCAACATCCGCGTTAAGTCGCCGAATGGACTTTCTTTGTAGCTACAAAAACGACCTTAGAGGCCCCAGGTGACGGTCCTTACACCGAACAACTGACGATGGAAAGTCATCACCAGCAGGGCCAGCAGAATGCCGGCAACGACCGCAATCGCGTCATGCTTTCCGACCGGCATGAACGACTTGACCGCATGGCGTCGGGTAGCCGAGAAAATGTCGATCACCACATACGCCAGGAACGCGCCAAATAACAACGTGGCCTTCGCATCTCCATTGGCAAGCAGATGAACCAACGCCCAGATGCCGATGCCGATCAGCATCGGATGCCTGAGGGTATGGCGTATATGCGTCTTCATGTTGGCCGCAGCCAGCAAGACGAAACTGACGGCCATTGCAATCGGTGCAATCGCGATCGCGCCGGGAAAAGGATTGAACAACTGCGGCCCCGCCGGTGCCCGCGCAAAGCCGAGCACGATCAACACCAGCCCAAGGGCCGATATCAATGAAAACACACCCTTGTAGCGCTTTTCCCCGAAGCTTTCGAACAGGCGGTTTCGTACGCCGGGCAGCATGGGGACAAGATGAATGCCGAGGAAGAGAAGCAAACCGAAAATAAGAATGACCACGCTGGCGCTCCTTGAAGAAGACTTGTCGGAAATTGATGGGCTACCCGGGCATTAACCGAAAGTGAATGCTCTATGATGAAAGGCGGTCTTGTCAACGCGGTAGATCGGCCTACGCTTGACAACATCCGCCCACCACAGGAGGAGATCATGTACCAACGGCAATTTATGCCTGATACCGCGGGCCTGGCTACCGGCATATTCGTATGCCACCTTCCGACAAGCTTCGCGGGCGAGGTGATCCGGGCTACCGGCATCAAGGCAGTATGACGGCCCAGCGTAATGACACTTGGGCAGCGGGCAAACTCTACGAGCCTTACGTAGGGCGTTGGAGCCGTCTCGTTGCGAGGGACTTTCTGGCATGGTTGCATGCGGCGCCAGATATGGAGTGGCTGGACGTCGGATGTGGAACCGGTGCTCTTACCGAGACCATACTTCAGCAGGCCTCGCCGCGCTCCGTGACGGGCATGGATCCTTCGGCAGGATTTGTCGAACATGCCCGGGCTCATATCATTGATCCACGGGCGAGGTTCGACATAGCGGACGCTCAGTCGCTACCTGTGCAGTCAGCGCAATTTGATGCAGCCGTCTCCGGCCTGGTTCTCAATTTTGTGCCAGGGCCCTCCCTTGCCATGCGCGAAATGGCGCGCGCGGTGCGGCCGGGAGGCGTGGTCGCTGCTTATGTCTGGGACTACGCCGGAAAAATGGAATTGATGCGCACCTTCTGGGACGCGGCAGTGGAGCTGGATCCGGCAGCGTTCGATCTCGACGAGGGGCGCCGCTTCCCTCTTTGCCAGCCCGATCCTTTGATTGACTTGTTCACGCAGGCTGGACTTGGTGAAGTACAGGTCCAGTCCATCGAGGTCTCCACGACATTCGATGGCTTCGACGATTACTGGACCCCGTTTCTCGGAGGCCAGGGACCTGCACCGGCGTATGCAATGTCGCTGAGCGAAGACAGACGGAATACGCTGCGGGAGCGTATTCGCAGCACGCTTCCGATTGCGGGAGACGGCTCCATACGCCTCATGGCGCGTGCCTGGGCCGTTCGGGGGCGAACACCGACGTAGAAGTTTGACACTTGTATTGCATGAGCATGCTTATACCCATCCGGCGCATCACGATGCGCCCTACGTCCTATCCGGACACTCGAATGGCTTTTCCCTTCCTTAGCCAATCCGGCTCTCTGCGCACCATCCCTTTTGGTAGATACCTCCTACATTTCGATACAAACATCTTGTAACGGGCTTTACTGATTACTCATATGCAAAAAGGTCTTCCTCATTTGTAATACAGGCACGACCAAAGGAGATCAATGGAGCGCAGTTCAACGCAAGGCATGGGGCGTCGCCTGGTATCCATCTCAATCGGTACGGCGACTGTAATTCCTTCTGACTTAACCCGGAGCAATGATGAAAAAACTAATGTTGTCGCTAGCCGCTGCCTGCGGACTTTTGACCGGCTGCATAGCAGTGCCGGTCAGTGATGGAGGTGTGTACGTATCGGGAACCGCTCGGTCCGGGGGTGGCGGGCACCCCCATGAAGTGCGGTCCCGTGGCTGGGATCGTGACAGCGACGGCGTGCCTGATCGCCGGGACCGACGACCCAACAATCCCTATCGCTACTAATCTGTTTTGCATTCCATTGCGCTGATGTACTCAGCCGCGAGTTTCGATTTGATGTCTCATCGCCTGCACGGGCACTGCGTGAGGCGGAATACAAGGAGTGAACCATGAATGCAAAATCAGTCACGTTGTCCATTATCGCGTCCGCGGTGTTTGCGTGCATCGGCATTGCACCGGCTATAGCGCAAAACACTAATACGCCTCGCATCGACGTCGCCCAGCAACAGATCCGTGCCCGCATCCAGCAAGGCATCGCATCGGGTCAGATAACGCCACAAGAGGCGCAGACGCTCTATCACCGTGAGCGTGAAATTCAGTTCCGCGAACTGCGGATGAAAAGAGACGGGGCTGCGACACCGCAGGAACGCCGGCAGTTGCGACAGGATCTGGATGATATGCGCACGGAAGTGGAGACAAAACTCGCAAACCGACACGTCGTCGCGCGAGTAAATAGCTCCACACCCCACATCGACAAGGCGCAGCAGCTGATTCGCTCTCGGATAGATCAGGGAATCCGGACCGGGCAAATTACCCCCCGCGAGGCTGACAGGCTATTTGCCAGGGAGCGGACGCTCCATCGCCGCGAGGCCGCTTTCAGGTCGGATGGCCATATGAGCAGGGCCGAGCGTCAGCAACTGCGGGATGAAGTCGCGATGTTGGATAACGACGTCACAAAAATGATGTCGCATCGCCGACACTACTGACACGCCGCATATCACCTCACTTCGCGTAGGGTTGGCGCCCCGTGCCTACCCTACGATTCCGGGGAATTCATGCCGTCGGTTCATCTCTCGATGTCTCCTCCGGGTCGACGGTCTACCATTTATTTGCTCTGCGTTTGAGTTATTCGACATTGCACTTCGTGCAGGCAGGTACTATTTTTTTTCGAAGCATTTTTCGAATCAATCAAATAGGAGAGCATGCGCATGCCAAGTACAACCGCAGCAGGAGCCACAAAAAAGCCGGCCGCACGTCGCACAGCAGCCACCAAGACCGCTGCTGTTACCAAGACCAAGCCCGACGCGATCGCCTTGCTCAAGGACGACCATAAAAGAGTTAAAAAGCTGTTCAAGGATTTTGACAAGAAGAAGGACAAGGCAAGTGACTCCGACAAGGAGGCACTCGTCGGCCAGATTTGCATGGAGCTGACGGTGCACGCGCAAATCGAAGAAGCGATTTTCTATCCGGCCGTGCGCAAGGCTATCGATGATCAGGCATTGCTGGATGAGGCAACGGTCGAGCACCAGACCGCCAAGGACCTGATCGCCCAATTGCAATCCATGTCGGCATCAGACGAACTTTACGATGCAAAAGTGACCGTCCTGGGCGAATACATTGATCATCACGTCGAGGAAGAACAAGGCGAAATGTTCCCGAAGGCGAAAAAAGCCAAGCTTGATATGGAAGCGCTCGGGAAAAAATTGGCAACGCGCAAAAGGGCGTTGCTGAAAGAATTGCAGCAATAAGTCCCACTGGAATTAACCGCGATCGCAAGTGGTCGCGGGTATCAATGTTTGCTGCTGTTCTTCATGGTCATCCGACCGGCTTTATCCAGGTCATCGAGAGTCATTACC
>JBBWZW010000145.1:0-3878 GCA_039649305.1 Burkholderiales bacterium | reverse complement strand
GCACCGGCTCACCGACCACCAGCCCGAATTCCTGCGTCTGCAATTCCGCCTCGGTGCCTTCCTCCATACCGAACGACGCCACGCAAAGTGCCTGCACCGGCGGCTCCATGCCGGGTATCGCCGGCATAGCGGACTCTACCGCCACGTAGAAGGCGCGGGCAATGCCGCCGCGGATGCGTACACCCTGGCCGCGCCGGACATAGCCGTAGTACGCGGCCCCCCGTGCGACGGCCAGATCAAGGTCTGCGCCGGCCAGCAGGCGTGCAGGCTGAGCGCCTTCAGCGGCGAGCCATCCATTGACCGTCGCCACCGTTCTTTCAGCCAGGATGCCTGACTTGAATACGCCGCCGTTGAACAGGACGGCGGTCGGATGCAGGAATGTGGCGTTCGGATCCACGCGTCCGGCAAAATCTTCCAGCTCGGCGAGCGCGGCCACCTGCCGCCCGAGGAACCCGGCAAGGTGGCGCGTGATGGCCGGGTCGTGCGCAAAGGGTAATCCGAGTTGCGTGAGCGCGCCGCGGGTGCGGCTGGCAGGGCGCGCGGACGCCTCTACTTGCGGAAAGAAACCTTCGAGGATCAGCGCAGTGACTTCGTCCCGCGTCAGTTCCGTCCTGATCGAGCCGCCGATCAGCTTCGAGCCGCGACTCGGGACGACGATCGGCACCGTCTGCGCATCGGAGTCGGACAACAGTGTTTCCTTGGCCGCGCGAGATGAATAGGTCAACGCGCGCATTTGCCAGGGATCGAGCTGAGTGCCTTGCTGCGCCAGTTTTCTCGCCACCACATGGGCCAACGTCAGGTCCATGTTGTCGCCGCCCAGCAGGATGTGGTCGCCGACAGCGACCCGGTGCAGCTCGAGGTTACCCGCGCGTTCGACCACTGCAATCAGCGAAAAGTCGCTGGTGCCGCCGCCGACGTCGATCACAAGGATGATGTCGCCCGGCTTGACCTCTTTGCGCCAGCGCCCCTGGCTTGCCTGGATCCAGTTGTACAGCGCCGACTGCGGTTCTTCCAGCAAGGTCAGTGATTCAAAACCCGCAGCGCGGGCTGCTTCCGCCGTCAACTCGCGAGCCGCAGGGTCGAACGAGGCTGGAATGGTGACGGTAACTTCTTGCTGGTTAAAAGGTGCGTCGGGATGCGCATAGTCCCAGGCGTCACGCAAATGCGTGAGGTAGCGCACTGACGCCTCGAGCGGAGAAACGCGCGTGACTTCGGGCGGCGCGTCCGTAGGAAGAATCGCCGCGCGACGGTCTACGGCAGGATGGGAAAGCCAGCTTTTCGCGCTGGAAACCAGGCGTATCGGCGTGGTCGCACCCCTGCTTCGCGCAAGTTCGCCAACCACGGATTGCGAGTCACTGCTCCAAGGCAGATTCAGATCCCCCGGCGCCAGCTCGTCATTGTGGGGCAGGTAAAGGAAGGAGGGCAGCAGTGCCTGCGCTTCCACTGCGCCCGGGGCCGTGAGCTGCGGAATCTCGAGCACGCCGTGACTGGTTCGCTCGCCATCGCTCGCCTGCATGTCGGTGTAGGCGAGCGCGCTGTGCGTAGTGCCGAGATCAATTCCTATCGAAAATCGGGGCGTACTCATAGTTCAACTTCCGCAGGTGCAATCACTGACGCATCATGGCCCTGGGTAAGCTTGGGCAGACGGACGTCAACGACGCGCCAGCCACGATGGCTGAGGCTGCCATGGAACGGCGCCTTGCCGACGACATTGCCAGTCAACCGGATCGCCGCCGCATCAAACCCCTCGTTCAGGGTGATGCGACTGCCTTCCGTCTCTGCACGCACGGGCTCAATCGAAAAATGCTCACCTATTACTTTGCGGCAGCCTTCATGCACGACACGGGCTGCCGCACCGATATCGGCGTCGGTATAGCCTGAAAGATTCTCCATGGAGAAATCGATCAGACGCGCGTCGCGTTGCAGCATGCTGAGCAGCTGCAGTGCCGCATCGGGGGAGAGTTCTTTCAGCGGCTCTGGTGCCGGCTTTGGCGGTTCCGCGGCAGAGGGCTTTACCGAAGCGGGAGGTACCTCGGCCTGATCACGCAGTTCATCGATGCGGGATGCATAGTTGACATCGGAAAACGTGCGGAAAAAAGCGCCGAAGGCGAGCGGTATCCTGCGGAAAAAGGAAGGTTTTCGTTCGGTCGCTCGGTCAGAATTTGGGGCAGTCATTCATTACTCCTGATTATTTGTTTTGGGTTTGCTGCGGCAAGGTCAGCTTGTTCTTTGCACGTGCTCATCGTGGGGCGTCCGAAGATTCGGGAACAGGTCCAACGTTTATGATGCCGCCGAATGAAACATGGTTCAGCGCAACGTCCCGGCAGTCGCTTTCGCAGGTGAGAGAACGAGTCGTCCGGCATGAAAGCGTAGTACCAGCTTTCGACAGTGGAGTGCGCCCAAACAGACGTCGGGAAGGTGCAATCAGACGAAGCCGCCAACATAAATTCCACTGCGTCGATGGGGGAGCGCATCGTTTACTCGCGCCAACCGGATCGACCTCATCTTGGTCGAATCAGTTCAAGCAAGAGGCGCAAAACGCCGAAGGACCCGGGCACACGGACCGTCGTTACAAGCATCATCGTGAAATGTTTGCATGGAAAAATTGCAATGATATCAGGAGACACAATCATTTATTTTTTGGAATCGCCAGTCGAGGGGGGTAGGTGCGGGCGGTGCGACAGGAAGAATGGCGGGGAGCAGGAATTGGGCCTTGGTATTGGCTGGCCTGCTACCGCTACATTGAACTCAATCCCCCGTTCGAGCAAACATGGTACGCATCCCCGAGAGTACCGATGGTCGAGCTATCGAACCAAAGTCGAGGGTAAAGCAAAATTGACGCATTACGCCGCATGACATGTACCAACGGCTCGGTCGAAGCACGGTTAGCAGGCAGGAGGCTTATCGCGGCCTGTTCAAGGCGCATATGGATGATGACGTTTTAGGCGAGATCCGTGGCGCGACGAATGGTAACTACATCTTAGGTACCGAGCATTTCCAGGAAGAGATTGGTCAAATGCTGGGAAGGCGAGTGGTTAAGGGAAAGGCGGGGGTCACCGACATGCGGCTGAATGGCACACCGGTCGCCGACACATCCGTTTACCGCATCACCATGAACGACTTTCTAGCGGGCGGTGGCGACTGCTTCACGGCGTTCACCAGGAGGAATAGCGACCTTGGCGGTGAGGTGGATGTGGACGCGCTCGAAACTTATTTGCGAGCCAATTCGCCGGTAAGGGAGCCGTATCGAGACGAACTGATCGGTGTGGTGGTCGAATCGACTTTCAATTGGTATTGGCTGGTCGATGGCCTGCAGCAGGCAGGATACCGAGTTGATTTGGCCAACACGGTAGCCATGAAGCAGTATGACGGTTTGAAGTACAGCGGCGACGAATACGATGCACGGCATTTGGCGCATATGCTGCGACTGGGGATTTTGCGAACCGGGTACGTTTATCCGAAGGAGATGCGGGCGGTGCGCGATCTTGCACGTAAGCGCATTCAATTGGTACGTACGCGAACGATGCACATACTGGCGGTAGAGAATTTGGTGGCACGGCAGACCGGTGCCCGCATTTCCGGCAACATGGTCAAGCAACTGACGGTGGAAGCGGTAGACGAGTGGGGATGGTTACCCGACGTCGCATTGGCGGCGCAGGCCAATGTCATGGTGCTTGATAGACTCGAGGATGTCATCAAACAAATTGAACGACGCTTGTGCGAGCGCGTTCGGCTGCGCCCGGAATATGCCGTACTGAAGACGACACCAGGCATTGGTAACGTATTGGCCACGACGATCATGCTGGAGACCGGCACGATTGAGCGCTTTGCCCAGGTCGGCAACTTCGCTTCTTATGCCCGCTGCGTCGACAGCGCCC
>JBBWZW010000125.1:0-15781 GCA_039649305.1 Burkholderiales bacterium | reverse complement strand
AGGAAATCCTTGAAGAGGCGCTGCAATCGTCCGCCAGGAGTGAAACTACGCTGGCGCTGGTGGACATCGACCACTTTGCCGAAACCAATGACGCGCTCGGGCACCAGTTCGGCGACATGTTGCTGCTGGCGATCACGGCGCGCCTGCAATCCGAGTTGGACGGCCGGCTGACCATAGGACGGGTCGGCGGCGATACTTTCAGTGTGCTCGGAGATTCCGGACACATGGACCCGCAGACCATCCTGGAGTTGTTCGACAAGCCCTTCAGCATCGATGGCCACGACGTGCAGATGTCAGCCACCATCGGCCTGCTCCGCCTGCATGAATACGAAGGCAACGGCGCCGATGCGCTCAAGGATGCGGACATCGCGTTGAAACGCGCCAAACTGCAGCAGCGCGCCGGACATTTCTATTTTTCCCGCAGCATGGGCGTCGACATCCGCGAGCGCGTGCGGATCATGCATGCATTGCGCGGTGCGTTCGAAGAAAAGCGACTGTACGCTGTGTATCAGCCCCAGGTCGATATTGCCACGCGGCGCGCAGTAGGCGCCGAGGCCCTGATGCGCTGGAAAACGGAGGATGGCAAATTCATCCCGCCGGATCGTTTTATCGCGATCGCGGAATACTCCGGCCTGATCATCGACCTCGGTGAGTGGGTACTGCGCGAGGCATGCCTTGAAGCGGTGCGCCTGCGAACCAGCGGCGTCAGGAATTTCAGGATTGCGGTAAATGTCTCGCAGGTCCAATTCCGCCAGCCGCATTTCCTTGAGATGCTAAATAGCGTGCTGCGGGATACACACGTATCGCCTGACCTGATCGAACTCGAAATCACGGAATCGATCGCGATGGAGGAACCGGATGCCCTGATCCGGATGCTTGAACAGATCAAACAGACCGGCGTGACCATCGCCATCGACGATTTCGGCACCGGTTTCTCATCGCTGAGTTACCTGCAGCGGCTGAATGCGGACAAACTCAAGATCGACCGCGCCTTCGTTTCGGAGATCACTCATTCGTCCCGTGGCAGCAGCATTGCTGAAATGGTGATCCAGCTCGGTCGCAATCTCGGGCTCGCGGTGATAGCGGAAGGCGTGGAAGACGAGCGGCAAGCTGGAAAGCTCGCGGCACTCGGCTGTCCGTTCGCGCAGGGCTATCTGTTCGCAAGGCCGATGACGGCGGAACAATTGACCGAATGGCTGAAAACCAACGGCCCGGCCTGACCGGCGCTCGCCCCCTGTACTTGCACCCATCCTGGCCCAGGCGGGCCTTATCACGATGACGCGACCCACCCTGACATTGCGACGTGCAATAGTGCTGGTCGTGGCAGTGGGCCTGTTGCTGCCGGGCGTGCTAGGCAGCGCGTACTCATGGCTGAAAATCAACAACGAAGACCTGCGCCGGCCCACCCTCGAACTGCTGGAGCAGCACGCGACTGTCCTGGCGGCCGGCATGCGTGAGCCTTTGCAGCACATGAACCAGGAAAGCGCTAAAGCGCTGCTGGAGGCCATGCTCGCACGCAATCAGGACATTGTCGGCGTCGAGGTCCAGGGCAATGTGTTTGGCGTGTTTGTTGCCGGCGAACGGCCGGAGCGGCGCGTCGGCTTCACCGCAACGTCGCACAGGCCGGTGACATATGACGGCTCCACCATCGGCTCGGTCCGGATCGAGGTCGGCAGCAATCGCCTGCACGACGGAATGGTGAAGACGCTGTTCGAATCGATGATCGCGGTTGCCGCGCAAGCCGTGCTGTCGGCCGCACTCATCCTGATCCTGCTCGAACGACGCCTGCTCCGCCCGCTGCAGCGTCTCGGCCAAGGCGCGGAGCGTCTGGCGAACCGGCAACTGGATGAGCCATTCACCTGGCAGCGCCGCGACGAAATAGGCCTGCTCGCCCGCCGGCTGGAAGAAACTCGGATCAGCCTGCGCGAGCTTTTCGAGGAACTAGCCCGAAAGAACCGGGAATTGAAGGACGACATCGACAATCGCAGCCGCATCAAGCAGGAACTACAGGAACGCGAAGCGCGTTTCCGCGTGCTGGTCGAGCAAAGCCCGATCGCGATCATCGAGTGGGATGCGGACTATACGGTGCATGAATGGAATGATGCCGCGGAAAGGATTTTCGGCTATCGCCGCGATGAGGCACTGGGCCGGCATGCGAGCTTCATGATGCCGCACGCGGACCAGGAAGTGATGAATGCGCGCTTCCACCAGTACCGCGCCGGCGAAGGGGACAGCCGCAACATTACCCAGAATCGCAGGGCCGACGGCACCATCATTATCTGCCAGTGGATCCATACCCCCATCTCGGATGAAAGCGGGCGCACCGGCCGCCTGTTGTCAATCGCGGAAGACATTACCGAAAAGCGCGCCACGGAAGAGGCGCGCGTACTCTCGGAAGCCAAGTTCGCCGGCGCCTTCGAATGCAATCCGGATGCAGTCGCCATCAACCGCCTGAGCGACGGCCTGATCATCGACGCCAACCAGGCGGCCGAGAGAACCACCGGTTTCCTGCGTGAGGAATGCATAGGAAAGACAACCATCGCCCTTAACCTTTGGGTCGATCCGGAAGAACGCACTGCGCTGTACGAAAAGATCTCGCGGGACAAGAATGTGACAGATTTCCGATGGAGCATGCGCACAAAGTACGGTGAAATCCGGCAATGCGTGACCAATGGCACAGTGTTCGAGGTGGCGCATGTAGCCTATATGCTGACCGTGATCCGTGACATCACCGATCAGCTGCGGCTGGAGGAAGAAAAGGCGGAGGCCGATCGGGCGCTATTGCGGCTGGCGCAGGGCGCACGCGATATCGCCGGTGAGTCGTTCTTCGACCTGTTGGTCGCCGACCTCGCGTCGGCGCTGCGGGCCGACCATGCTTTCATCGGTTTGCACATGCCCGATGCGCCGCATCAGTTCAAGACGATCGCGGCCCACGTCAGGGGCCACTCGATCGAAAACTTCGAATACAACACCGCCGGCACCCCCTGTGAACGTACACTCAATGGCGAGATCTGTGTATTTCCCCATCATTTGCAGGTATTGTTCCCGACTGTCCAGGACCTGGCCAGGAATCGCTGGGAAAGCTATGCCGGCGCACCGTTGCGCGATGCCGGCGGCGCAACCATCGGCCTGCTCGCGGTGATGCATTCGCAGCCGCTCGGCAATCCGGACCTGGTGCGATCGCTGCTCCAGGTATTCAGTGAGCGCGCGTCCGCCGAACTGGAGCGCAAGCGCGCCGAAGGGAAACTGCGCAGCAGCGAACAACGCTTCTCCAACATCTTCCAGTCATCCCCGGTAGCCATGTTCGTTACCCAGGTTCATGGGAACCACGTCATCAAGGACGTCAATGGCGCGTTCGAGCGGCTTTTCTTGCGCAGCCGCGAGTCGGTCATCGGCAAAAACACCATCGAGATATCCTTGTATTGCGACCTGACGGACAGGGCCGCCCTCGTGCAGGAAATCAGGCAAATCGGGATCATCCACAGGGAACATGAACTCTGGATGTATCGCGGCGATGCGAGCCGTGTGCTGGTGCAGATTTCCGGTCACACCTTCGTGCTCGCCGGCGAGATTTACTCCGTCATCGCCTGTATGGACATCACCGACAAGCGACGCATCGAGGATGAAATCCGCAAGCTCAATGCAACCCTGGAACAACGCGTCATCGAGCGCACGGAAGAACTGCAACAGGCCAACCAGGAACTCGCCTATACGCTTGAAACCCTGAATATGGCGCAGGAAGAGCTGGTCCGGAGCGAAAAGCTGGCGGCGCTGGGATCGCTGGTCGCCGGCGTGGCGCACGAACTTAACACACCGATTGGCAACAGCCTGATGGTTGCCAGCACGCTGCTCGACCAGACCCGCGTACTGGCTGAATGCTATGCCAACAACCGCTTGAAACGATCGCTGCTTGAGAACTACATCACCGACGCGGGAAAGGCCGGCGACATCCTTGTGCACAACCTGCACCGCGCGGCCGACCTGGTGGTCAGTTTCAAACAGGTCGCGGTCGACCAGACGACGTCACAGCGTCGCCGGTTCTCGCTTGCGGAAGTAGTGTCCGAAATCATGCTGACGCTGTGGCCCACCCTCAAGAAAACCGCGTTCCGGGTAGACCAGCGCATTCCGGATGCTCTGGAAATGGACAGCTACCCGGGCCCGCTGGGACAAGTGCTGACCAATCTCGTGGCTAACGCACTGGTCCATGGTTTCGAGGGCCGCAACACCGGCGTCGTCTCGATTTCCGCACATACAACCGCGAACGGATGGATGGACCTGGTCGTGCAGGATGACGGCATAGGCATCCCGGCCGCGAACCTCAACCGCATCTTCGATCCCTTCTTCACCACCAAGCTCGGCGATGGCGGTTCCGGGCTCGGACTCAACATCACGCACAACATCGTGACCGGGATACTCGGCGGCCGCATCCGCGTTCAAAGCGAAGTCGGCGCCGGCGCAACCTTCATACTAACGCTGCCACTGGTGGCGCCGCAAAAACAGGCGGAAGACGAGCCTTTGAAAAGCAGGCTGGCAATGACGGAAGCTGAAGAACGCAGGGAGATTTGAATCCGCCTTTTCTGGGTGCTGCCACTGCGCCCCGCACGTTGCGGTATTCCACGCAGTCGGCCGTTCAAGCCACATTACAGCACCCAAAACATTGCAAAAATTGCAACTTCATTGTACGTTGTGAATACTTGAAACCCAAGGGTCCAGATGTTCCTCCACCAGTCTGCCCATATCGCCCCTTCTCAATGCGAGAAGATATTTGCGCTCATCGATTGTTCGATCGATGAAGGCGTCTGCAAACGCATTTCCCGTTGGTTGAATTCAGAGAACCACATCAACCTGTTCAAGGGAACATTCGCAGGTGACGCGGAGAGTATCTCGCCCGTATTGGTGGATGTGGCGGGTGTCTCTTCGAGCAGAGAGAGGTTCATCGAACATCTCCTGTCTACCTGTGAAGGCAAACCGCTATTGAGCCTTATTTCAACCGATAGCTCATTGAACCAGCTTGCCGATCACTTGCGACAGATCCTGTCGATCGGAACAGCCGACGGACAGGAGTTCTTGCTGCGATATGCCGACAACCGGGTGCTGCCAACGATATTTTCAGTATTAACGGACGCGCAACGATGTGCATTTCTTGGGCCAATCAAAAAGTGGCTGGTCGCTACTCATCGCGCGGACGTGATCACGTTCACACCGCCGGATGGCGATCACCAACAGATCGAGCTGCCACTGCAACTGAACGATCAGCAGTTCGCGCAGGTGATGGATAAATCCGAGGTGCACTTCATCGTTTCACGGCTTGAGCAATCGAGTGAGTTGTTTGTGTCAAGCCATCCTCTCGCAGCACGCATCCAGTTCGTGGAGCGCAACGTCGAACATGCGCAACGTTGCGGTTTCAAGGACACGGAGGACCAAACGGCCTGGTGCCTGGCAGCTTTACGAGGCGGAGAAGACTTCTTTAAGCACGAAATGATCGTTCCAATTATTGAGGAGACGCTTGAAAGCCAGAAAAAGCTGTTTGACGCGCTGATGTTTATTTCGAACGAAGATTGGCAATCCATCGCAAACGCACAGCTAACCAAATGACATGGACTCAAAAATGTCGCATGGCCTGATACCTTCCTTGCATACGGCGGTATCCCGTCTGTTATCGATAGCGGCGACCGTATTGCTGACCACATTGGCTATTGCTGCTACCGGTTGCAGGCCGCTGAACAGCATTGCAGTTGCGACTGCGGCTACGAGCTCCTCCCCGGGCGATGCGTCCGTGATGACCGATAGCGTGAATTATCGGCACGACCGATCAATGGAGTACACGCTGTACGACCTGTCGCAGCAACCACCGCGGGCAATCGGTGGATCGATTGTGGACCGGCTTGCCACAGGAGGAGCCAAGGGCTGTTGCATCGCGTTGCCTACAACTTGGCGACCCGGGTTGAAGGTTCGCGTGCAATGGGAGGAAGCTGACCGTGAGCAGATATATCCCGAGAAGTACACCCGCGACCTGGAAATTCCTCGCTACGACACACCGGCCGACCTCTATGTGGTGTTCCACGCGGAGCATGAGGTGGAAGTGCTGGTCTCAGCAGCTTCGCCCGGGCATCCGGAATGGCAGGGAAGAATCTCGAAAACACCTTGGGAGCAGTGCATGGAATCGCATGGGCTAAAGCTTTGCAAGGCGGTGCTGCCGAAGCAGTTTGATACCGAAAGCAGTCAAGGGTTCTGCACCTATTTAAAGGAAGAATGGGCCGGAGACCGAGAAAAGCAGGATCTATGCGAAGTAGCGGCGATTCGATGCATGCGCGATTACGAAGACGAGCAATTTTGCAACAAAATCTTGTGGGGGCCGAGGAGAAAATGAATGTACGTTTTGCAGAAGCATGTCGCGATAAACCCTTATCGCTAACCGAAGTCGAGGAAGCAATTGAACACAAGAGCTTCACAGATGACCAAACCAGTCAGGATCTCCGCCTGACCTGCAAGCAAGACATCTACATCGGCGTTTTCTTCGATGGCACCAATAACAACAAGTATCGAGACACGCCGAATTTCACGCACAGTAACGTCGCGCGCTTGTACGAAGTATATCCGGGTACGCCCGCAACGCAAACGCCGCCGAAAGTCGCAACCAATCCGCATACCCGTGTGCCGCGCCCAGTGTTCAAGGACGAAGCGTTCAAACCGCCTTCGATACCAACGACCGAGTATCCCTACTACCGCAAGATATACGTGCCCGGGGTGGGCACTCCGATGCTCGACGTCGCAGACAGTGGCACCGGCATGCACAAGACGTTAGGGTTGGCTATGGCTTTTCTAGGGCAAGCACGGTTGGACTGGGCGATGCTCCAACTCTGCAATCAGGTACATGCGGCCGTCTTCGGTAAGGAACTCGATGCCGGCGAGCATATGGAGAAGCTGTTCAAGAAAAACCTGAGTAAGCTGCCAACCTGGGGGCTGACATCCTTGTTTGAAATTGTTAGATCGCAACAAATGCTGCAGACGCTTGAAAACGAACTCAGCCACCACTTAGGCAGTTACGACCAAAGCGCTTTCAAGGATATTCTCGGGGCCTATGAGCATCGTCTTGCAGCGGCCTTGAAGCAGCGCACCAAAAAGCCGGACCTGCGGAAGATCCGGCTCTCGGTGTTCGGATTTTCGCGCGGCGCCGCGCAAGCGCGTGCATGGGTCAATATGATTGAAAAGCGGTGGGGAGGCCGCCTTGGCGGCATTCCGTTGCAGGTCGACTTTTTAGGCATCTTCGACACGGTGGCTTCGGTTGGCCTGGCACAGTCCACCCCTTATGCCAACGGGCATTTCGTCTGGGCCGATGGAACAAATATGGCGGTGCCAGCGACCGTCAAGCGGTGCGCCCACCTGGTCGCCGCATTCGAAGTGCGCGGCTCCTTTCCGCTGGATTCGATATGCCAGGGCGACAGCCTTCCCTCCAACTGCAAGGAGATCGTCTACCCCGGCGCACACTCCGATGTGGGCGGCGGTTACCCGCCGGGCGATCAAGGACGGGCATTGGGTGAAGGTGCCGCCGGCGACTGTCTGAAGATCTCGCAGATTCCATTGGCCCAGATGTACCGCGAGGCGCGCATGGCCGGCGTCCCACTGGCTCCCGAAAAAAGTATGGACATCAACAGAGCCAGATATTTCGCGATCGCCCCCCAACTACGCGCCGACTTCAACGCCTACATCGTCGCGACGCGCACTGCGACCATAAAGCCGACGAGGGGTACCGGAGATGCGCAATTCGCACGCATGTTCCCGACCGAGACGCAGCCGCGTGATACGGTGATGCGGCTGATTCGCCGGCACCGCGGCTACCTTTTGCATTGGCAAAAAGCGTTGCTCTCGCGCCCGAACGGCGATGCCTCTCTTCCCGGCTTACAAAAGTCGACGAACGGATCCCGGTTTCAGGACATCGAAGATTTGCGCGGCGCGGCAGAAGAATTGCGAAAGGAACTGGCTTTCTTGCAAAGCAAGGATCCAAGGAAATTCGACATGGTGGATGACGTCTCACTAACAAAGGGACAAGCGTATACAAGTTACGGCACTGTGACGCTTTGCTTTTTGATACCCATGTTAGGCATTCCTTTGCATCTCATAGCGCCGGAAGCCCTTCAATCCGCCATACGAAGCGTGATGCAGGAAAAGCAAACGCAATGGGACACCTGGCTAAGCAGGGATTGGGCTGGCGAAGACGCGCTGACGGACGACAAAGCGGAAGCCGCGGCAAAGCTCTTCGAATGTTATGTGCATGATTCACGCGCCTGGTTCAAGCCGCTTCTTACATCGGATGGACGAGGCATGGCGCCCGACGACGAGGCGTGGTTTACCTTGGGCGGTCGCGAAACAGAAAAGAGGGTTCGCATCACAAAACTAAATGACGAAATTGAAAAGCTGAATAGATCGGGGGACAAACAGGCATTGGCCGCCGCCGAGCAGGAGTTGAAGCAAATGCAACAGGAGGGTCAGCCCCTCATTCGGGGAGGCCGGGAGCCGTACCGCATGTGGGGATATCTGCGTCATCGGCGTGTCTACCAGAGTGGTTCGCTGGTCAGCGCATCCCATGATCGATGGCAAAGAGTCGTCGATCGTGAAGAGGAAGAGCGTGAACGGAACGCGCGCAGAGAGCGCAGGATCGCCGCCGAAATCGCACGTTACGAGAGCGAAGTGCTACGCATTACGGACGAAAGCCGCAGGGTAGCTTCGGATTCTAGGCTACGATCATTTAACGCCGAGTATCAGGACGGGGTAGGCAAGCAACTGGAACGAGCAAAACGCCTTCACGGTGAGGAGCTGACGAAAATTAACAAGGATACCGATATAGCCATGCAATGACATGGGAAATCCCTCCACTTCAAGGGCGCCCGGCGCAGCATATTTGACCGGTCCAAATAATGTCGAATGCAATCCCATGCCGGCCCCGAGGCTACCAGCAGCCAGAGATTGTGCGCCACCCATCCGATGGCGGCCACCGGCATGATCGCGATCTCCAGCAGTTTGACGAAGCGAGCCAGACGCAACTTCTCCTCGCCCCGCTTGCGGGGGAAGAGAGCTGCTATGATTCGCCAGGCACTTCCTCTGCCAGCGCCATCGCGCTCAGATACGCATTCTCCACCCGGCCCCCTCCCTCCAGTCCTGCGGAGAACCAATCGCCGCACGCACCGATACGCAATTTGGAATCCCACAAGTACGCTTCCGGCAGCGGCTCCGTCGGTTGCGCATAACGCCAGCGATATACGTCCGCGTAGACCGGCTGCATGTGCGAACCGGTCGCTTCATGAAATGCGCGCAGCAGTTTTTCCTTGACCCGCTCGGGGTCGTCTTCCAGATGCTCCACGCTCCATTCAGCCGATGCATGCGCGACCCAATGCTCGCCAGGCCGGCGCTGCGGCTTGGATGAATCCTGCGCAATCCAGCTCAGCCGCGATCGCTGCACCCACGCGCCGTCATAGCCCAGGTCAAGCGGATCCTGGAATCCGAGCATCAGCGCCCAACAGGGCCGCAGGCTCGCTTGCTTCGCCTGCCGGGCCAATTTCGGAGCGGCTTGCAGCAAGGGCAAAGCGCGCGCGGTGGGAGCGGCGACCAGCACCGCATCGAACGGTCCTGCTGTCGCTTCGATCGGGACCGTATCCGCTGTCACACCCAGCAACCAGAGTTCGCCATGACGTTCGATGCGTGTCACCATTTGCTCGGTGCGCACGTCCACCCCGTGCGCCAGATGCTCGAGCAACGTAGCCATTCCGGGTGTGCCGACATAGCGTTGCTTCGATTTATCCGCGACTTTGCTGGCCCCATTGCCGACTGTAACCAGCCTGCCGTTCCAGGTGCTTACCCAGCCGGCCTTGCGCCAGTGCGTGATCGCTTTGCTGAATCGCTCGCTGTCCGCCGTAAAGTACTGCGCTCCCACATCGAAGCCGCCCAGTTCGGTATGGCGGGTGCACATGCGTCCGCCGACATCGCTGTTCTTTTCGTAAACGACTACGCTGTGACCCTGCACCTGCAGTTGACGGGCGCAGGTCAGGCCAGCAATGCCGGCACCAATGATGGCGATGTGCATGAGTGTCCTTAGTCTGAACGATCAGGGAAGATTTACCAGCCAGATAGGAGAAAGGCCGTTCATGGTTCGGATTACATGGACGGCCCTTCTCATTTCTTCAACGCTTGTATTGCGTGTTATTCGTCACCGCCGTCGGACGGCCAGTCCCGGATGTAGGCTTTGAGCATTTTGTTCTCGAAGCTCTGTGCTTCGAAAACCGCCTTCGCCACGTCGTAAAACGATATCACCCCGAGCAGTGTCTTCGCATCCACCACCGGCACGTAGCGCGCATGCCGCTCCAGCATCAGCCGGCGAACTTCATTGATGTCGGTATCGGGAGTGATGGTGATCGGATGGTCGTCCATATGCTTGCGCACCGTGCCGCCGCCGATGGACCCTTCGTTCAGGTACAGCGTCTTCATGACTTCGCGGAAGGTCAGCATGCCGACCAGCTCGCCAGATTCCATCACGACCAGCGAACCGATGTCTTTCTCGGCCATCGTGTTGACCGCATTGGACATCGACGTATCAGGCGTCACCGTGTAAAGGATGTTGCCTTTGACTTTCAGGATTTCGGAAACTTTCATGGCAGTCTCGCCCTACTCTGTAATTGTGATGGTGTTGTTACATAGGAAATGTAGCCTAAGCGTGGTGAAAAATCTAGCGCCGCGGCATGTCTACAGGCTGACATTCTGATATTCCGTTAAGTGCTACGATGGCAGTCGACCCAGATCAAGCTCTTTCACTATAAGTTCCAGGAGACGAACCACATGAGCGGTCCGAAATATCCGGGGTTCGATACCCTGTCGCTGCACGCCGGCGCGGCGCCCGATCCCGCAACTGGCGCCCGTGCTACACCGATTTACCTGACCACATCGTTTGTGTTCAAGGATTCGGACCAGGCAGCTTCCCTTTTCAACATGGAACGCGCGGGACATGTGTATTCACGCATCTCCAATCCTACCAATGCCGTGCTCGAAGAGCGGATCGCGGCCCTGGAGGGCGGCGTCGCCGGCATAGCGACCGCAAGCGGCCAGGCCGCAATGCACCTGGGACTGGCGACTATCGCCGGGGCCGGTTCCCATATCGTTGCGTCCCGCGCGCTGTACGGCGGCTCCCAAAACTTGCTCGCCTACACGATGAAGCGCTTCGGCATCGAGACCACTTTCGTCGATCCGCGTGACCTCGACGCGTGGCGCAATGCAATCCGTCCGAATACGAAAGTACTGTTCGGTGAAACGCTGGGCAATCCGGGACTCGACGTCCTCGATATCGCGAAGGTCGGCGCAATCGCACATGAGCATTACCTGCCGCTGATGGTCGATAGTACCTTTACGACCCCGTATCTGTTGCGCCCATTCGATCATGGCGCAGACCTGATCTTTCATTCCGCGACCAAATTCCTGTGTGGGCATGGCACCGCCATGGGCGGTCTGCTGGTTGATGGCGGCACATTCGATTGGCAGGGCGCGTACGAAAAATCCGGCCATTTCGCTGAACTGTGCGAGCCCTACGAGGGCTTTCATGGCATGGTGTTCTCGGAGGAATCGACAGTAGCGCCCTTCTCCCTGCGCGCGAGGCGCGAGGGCTTGCGTGACTTCGGAGCGGTGATGAGTCCGCACAATGCATTCGCCATATTGCAAGGCATCGAGACGCTCGGCCTGAGGATGGACAGGCATGTCGCCAACACCCGCAAGGTGGTGGAATTCCTGGCCGCGCACCCGGCGGTCGAATCCGTCTCCTACCCGGAACTGGAGACGCATCCCGACCATGCGCTGGCGAGGACTCTCTTGCCCAAAGGATGCGGCGCCGTTTTTTCATTCAGCATCAAGGGTGACCGGGCAGCCGGCAGGCGGTTCGTCGAATCGCTGAAAATATTTTCGCACCTGGCCAACGTCGGCGACGCCAAGTCGCTGGTCATCCACCCGGCATCGACTACACATTTCCGCGTGCCGGGCGCGCAGCTTTCCGCAGCCGGCATTACCGAAGGCACGATGCGCCTGTCGATCGGCCTGGAAGACGCGGACGATCTGATCGAAGACCTCGGGCGCGGCCTGAAGGCTGCACAGAAAGGAGCCTGAAATGATCCTGAATGTGCACGGCCACGACGCCTATTTCTATACCGGCGGCAAACCCTTCAACCCCGAGCTGCCTGCCGCGGTTTTCATCCATGGCGCACAGAACGACCACTCGGTCTGGGGCTTGCAGACCCGCTATTTCGCCCATCACGGATTCGGCGTGCTTGCCGTCGACCTGCCCGGCCACGGGCGCAGCAAAGGCGCGCCGCTGACGAGCGTCGAAGCCATGGCTGACTGGCTGCTTGCCCTGCTCGACGCGGCAGGCGTGCGGCAGGCGACGCTGATCGGCCACAGCATGGGGTCACTGATTGCTTTAGAGGCTGCCCATCGCGCACCGGATCGGGTCAGCAAACTTGCAATGGTCGGCACCGCCTATCCGATGAAGGTGTCCGAGATGCTGCTGGACGCGTCTAAAAACGCCGTGCAGGACGCGATCGACATGGTCAACATCTGGTCGCATTCATCCATCGCGCAAAAACCCTCTTGCCCGGGTCCGGGATTCTATGTGATGGGCGGGTCGCGCCGCCTGATGCAGCATATCGCCCGGCAAGAGGAACAGGTTTTTTACACTGATTTCTCGGCATGCAACGCTTATGCGAATGGCGAAGCGGCAGCGAACTCGACGACATGCCCCACCCTGCTGCTGCTCGGAAAACGCGACATGATGACAGTGCCTAAAGCAGCGACGACGCTGACTGGGGCCATGCCGCATGCCAGGGTGGTTCAACTCGAGAATTGTGGCCATTCGTTGATGGCGGAGCAGCCGGATGCGGTGCTCGACACGCTGTACGGCTTTGCAAATCAATAATGCGTCGTCGTTATCCGATTACCAGGTTGCATCCATGTACAACCGCGACTAAGCTGAAAATACAACAACAGTCAGGAGATCGACATGCCTTCCGTTCTTGAGAAAGACAAAGGATTCGCCTCTTTCGCCGAGTTTTACCCTGTCTACCTCGCCGAACATTCGAACCGGACTTGCCGCGAACTGCATTTTGTCGGATCAACGCTGGCTTTGTTCAGCCTTGTTGCCCTGGTCCTCACCGGAAACCTGTGGTGGCTGCTGGCTGCGCTGGCCGCGGGTTACGGGTTCGCCTGGATCGGGCATTTCGCGTTCGAGAAAAACCAGCCAATGACATTTAAGCACCCGTTCTATTCTTTCATGGGAGATTGGGTGATGTATTGGCAAATGTTGACGGGACAGGACACTTTTTAGCGGCCGTGCCGCGCGTGCCACTCAAGCAGTGACCAGCGCGGGCCGTTCGGCAAAATACGCCGCAATCGGCTGATTCAAGCCCTGCTCGATCACCCGTTCGACCTGCTCGGCAAGAACCAGGTTGCCTGACGGCTGGAATACAAACAACCGATAGACTTCGGCCAGTTTCAGTTGGTGCGGGCTGGCCAGCAGTACCCAGGTGTCCAGACCCTCGGTAATGCGCTTGCCCCACTGCGCCCGCCTCACCTGTTCCGTCCTGATACGCCCGACCCACCCCGCCGCCAGCATTTTCTCCAGCAGCGAGTCCATCTCATTAAAGCCGAGCCGGGTGGCGGCACGAATGGTGGCAGAGTCAACGCCAGCATTGGCCTCGTTATCGCGTGCCTGGTGCAGAACCTTCAATACCTCCACCGCATCTACAAACTCGCTGCCCGGGGCGGGGACATGCCACCAGCGTTCATACTTCACGACCGGAAGAGCGGCGGCGATTACCGCGCCGAGCAACACCACCAGCCATGAAACATAAATCCATACCAGGAAAATCGGCACCGCCGCCAGTGCGCCGTAGATGACGGTATAGGTAGGAAACTTCGCCACGAACACCACAAAGATCCGCTTGGCGATTTCGAACGCGATGGCCGCCACCAAGCCGCCCCATGCCGCATCCCGCCATTCCACAAGCCGGTTGGGCACCGCCATGTACAACAGCGTGAAAGCGACCATGGTCAGCAATACCGAGATCAGCGTGTACATCATGGAACCCAGCAGCGGCATATCACGCGTGACGTCATTGGTTGCGGTAATCACGTAGGAGGTCATGCTCATGGACCCGCCGATCAGCAGCGGCCCGAGCGTCACGACCGCCCAATACACCACGATCCGTTGCCCGAACGGACGGGAGGTCTTTACCCGCCAGATGTGATTGAATACGCGGTCGATCATCAACATCATGGCAACCGCGGTCAGGATCAATGCGACCGCGCCGACCGCCGAAAGCCGCGTGGCCTTGGTCGAGAACTGCGCGAGGTAACCGAGGATCGTGTTACCGATCGACTGCGGCATCAGGCTCTTGATGAAGTACGCTTCCAGTGAAGCGCGGAAGGTATTAAACAGTGGAAAGGTGGTAAAAATCGCAAAAGCGATCGTCAGCATCGGCACCAGCGCGAGCACCGTCGTAAATGTCAGGCTCCCCGCCACCTGCGGCAAGCGCTCTTCGTTCAGGCGCCGGCCCGCGAACCGCATCAGGTCGCGCACTTCGGTCAACGCAGTGTGGCGGAAATTCCGCAGGTTAAGGAGCGACATTCGTTGGATGGCAGGTAGAGACGGCACGGTTGATCATGTCAAAAAGATTCGACCGGCTCATGCGGAAAGCGTTGCGACCCGGCCACCCATGACATGTCTTTCGTGAAATATCCGGGCTACAAAGCATCCTATAATACCAACATGAATCGACCTGACCTGATTATCCTTGTTTTATATTATTCCCGTCATGGGGCCACACGCAAACTCGCGGAACTGATTGCACAGGGAGTGGAAAGCGTCCCAGGCTGCGACGCAAGACTGCGTACCGTGCCTGCCGTATCCACGGTAACTGAAGCCACCGAACCGGATATCCCCAACGAAGGCGCTCCCTATGTCGACCTGCAGGATCTCGAAGAATGCGCTGGCCTTGCACTGGGCTCTCCCACCCGCTTTGGCAATATGGCGGCCCCGATGAAATATTTTTGGGATGGCACGTCGTCCCATTGGCTGTCTGGTAAATTATCCGGCAAGCCGGCCTGTGTCTTCACCTCCACCGGAAGCCTGCACGGCGGTCAGGAATCGACATTGTTGACGATGATGATCCCGCTGCTGCATCACGGCATGATGCTGCTCGGCCTGCCGTATACACATCCGGCCCTGATGACCACTGCCAGCGGGGGCAGCCCGTACGGTGCAAGCCACTGGTCCGGCGTGAATGGAACACACCCGATTACCGAAGATACAAAGTCACTGGCCATAGCCCTCGGCAAACGGCTGGCAGACACCGCGTTGAAGCTGAGAGGAAGCTGATGCAAGAGAATCCGATGCAAAAGGCCTGTTACCTGGGGGCCGTCGGCAGCCTGGTGGCGTTGATCGTTTTGTGCGTCGCATGGGAGCTGGTGCTCGCGCCACTGCGGCCGGGCGGATCATGGATGGTGTTAAAGGTGCTCCCGCTGCTGCTGCCTTTACGCGGCGTATTGAAGCGCAATATCTACACCATGCAATGGTCCTCGATGCTGATCCTGCTGTATTTCATGGAAGGTGTCGTGCGCGCCAGCAGCGATGCAGGCCTGTCGGCCACGCTGGGACTGATCGAAACCGCACTCACCTGTGTGTTTTTCCTTTGCGCCATCCTCTACCTGCGCCCTTATAAACAAGCCGCCAAAAAGCTGGCGCAACAGGTTATTC
>JBBWZW010000097.1:0-15134 GCA_039649305.1 Burkholderiales bacterium | reverse complement strand
CGCCGGTACAGTCCATAGGCCGCTGGAAGGTGACAGACACCGGCCGTCCGGCCTACATGGCCGGCGCGACCGTTAGCCGTGTGATCGTCCACCCGGGCGACTTTATACTTGGAGATGCGGACGGCGTCATCGCTATCCCCGGTTCGAAAGTGACCGAAGTGCTCGATCAAGCCGAAGCGCTGACCCGCACCGAGGTGTTGATACGCCGGGAACTCGCCCAAGGCCTGACGTTGCAGCAGGCGCTCGACAAGTTTGGCCACGTTTAGACCGTTGTGCTAATCGCAACTATTGATCACCCATCCTGAACTTGCCGATTCGCAAGGCATGCCCGTTTTCAGCGGGTTAACATCTGCTTACAAATCACCGTCAACTTGACACATGTCGAGGGCGTTTGACGATGTGCAGTGACCCCTTTCGTTCAACAAGTGAGGATATCAATGAAAACTCTGATCGCTACCCTGGTTGCAGGCCTGTTTGCCAGCACCGCGTTCGCACAAGGCACCACGACAACCACGACTACTCCGGCCGGTACGACGGCTACTACGACGACTGCGCCGGCTGCTGTCAAAAAGGACGCGAAAGCCACCGAAAAAACCGTCAAGGCTGACGCGAAGCTGGAAGAGAAGACCGTTAAAGCCAATGCAGACGCAAAGGTAGATATGGAAAAAGCCGACGCGAAAGCAACCAAGACAAAAGCCAAAGCGAAACACAAGCAGGAGAAGAAAGTCGCGTCAGCGAAGAAGGAAGCTTCAGAAGAGAAAGCCAACGCCGTCAAGAAGTAACAGGACGCCGCAGTAACGAAAAAAAGGCAGAGCGATCTGCCTTTTTTTCTGCCTTTTCGCACCTTCTGGCATCCTGCGAATTCATGAATTTCGTAGTACCCTGATTGCAAGCAGCCGCATCTGCGGCCTCAATCCAGCGAAAGAAGGTGTGCAGTGACTACCCCTATCAAGATCGATTTTGTTTCCGATGTCTCGTGCCCATGGTGCATCATCGGGCTGAAATCCCTCGAGCAGGCGCTCGACCGGATGGGCGATGAGGTGCAGGCCGCCATGCATTTCCAGCCTTTCGAGCTCAATCCCAATATGCAGCCCGAGGGACAGGACATCAACGAACACCTGACCGAAAAATATGGCTCCACGCCGGAGCAGGCTGCTCAAAATCGCGAGGCGATACGCGCACGCGGCGAAGCGGTCGGTTTCACTTTCGGGGTGGGTAAGCGCAGCAGGATTTACAACACCTTCGACGCGCACCGCCTGCTTCATTGGGCCGGGGAGGAAGGGCGCCAGCAGGAGCTCAAACATGCGTTGTTCAAGGCGTATTTTACGGATGGAGAAAGTCCTGGCGCGCATGAGGTGCTGGTACGCGTGGCCGGCGAAGTCGGACTGGATGCTGGGCGCGCGAAGGAAATTCTATCGTCCGATGAGTACGCTGAGGAAGTCCGTGAGCGCGAGCGTTTTTACCTCGACCAAGGTATCCATTCGGTTCCGGCAGTTATTATTAATGACCAGTATCTGATTCAGGGCGGGCAGCCTCCGGAGGTGTTTGAGCAGGCGTTGCGACGGATTGTTGCGGAGGAGCCGTAGAAACGTCGGCCGCTGATGTTGGGGTCGGCCTCCCAGCCTACGATGGGCGCAGGTTGGGATGCAAATCCCAACCTGCGGTCTGAGAGATTTAACGTTCTTCCCTGCGTTTCTGCCCCTCATTAGCCTTTACCAACTCCCCCACATCCTGCCGCGGCATCTCCTCGCGCTCCAGCTGCGCGGCATCAAGCTGATGCGAGAAAGACGCCACCGAATCGAGCCGCTCCTCGCGATCCTCACTCAGCGTCGGACCGCTTTGCATATACAAAGCAAGCAGTTCACCAAGATGCATCAATACCGAAAGATGGGTGCGCTCATAGCCATGTGACGCATCCGTGCCGAAGCACAGCAAAGCGGTACGCACATCGCGCCCCGCACTGACGGCGGCGCCCGCATCAGAGTGATAAAAGCGAAAAACGTCGCGGTTGCTGGGGATCCCATGATCGTTGCATAGCGCGAGCAGTCGACGCGTCAGGTGATAGTCGTGCGGCCCGGCAGAATCCATTAGCGGAATCGTCACCCCGCGCTCGCTCGAACCTTGTCCCGGCGCCACCGGTCCTATGTCAACGCCGATCACTTCGCTGACGTGGCTTTCGATGACCGCGCGCGCACCTGATCCGACCTCTTCGGTCAGCGTGAACACAATATGGCAGTCCATCGGCACCGGTACTCTGGATTCGGCTACCGCCTTGAGCGCCGCGAGCAGGGCGGCCACTCCCGCCTTGTCGTCGAGGTGGCGGGAGACGATGAAACCGTTTTCCAGCACCTCGGCGCCCGCATCGAACGCAACGAAATCGCCCACCTGGATATTGAGGGCTGCCGCGTCCTCGGTGCACAGGATGTGTTCGTCGATGCGCAGTTCAAGCTGGTCCCAGGTGACCGGCTGTGCATCGACTCCCTCGTTATAGACATGACCCGACGCCATCAACGGCAATACTGAGCCGCGGTAGCGTCCGTTCTCGGTGAACAGCGTGACGCGCCCGCCCTCAGCCCAACGGCTGGACCAGGTGCCGATCGGCATCAGCGCCAGCCGCCCGTTCGGCTTGATCTCGCGCACCATCGCACCCAGGGTATCGAGGTGGGCGACGATCGCGCAGGCTGGCATCGAACGCCGCCGCTCCGGTATGTTGCGGCGGAGGATGGCGCGAATGGTGCCGCGCCGTGTCAGCTCGTACGACACGCCCATCTCGTCGAGCCTGCGGCCGGTGTAATGCACGATTTCATCTGTCAGGCCGGCCGGGCTCGGAATGCCGAGCAACTCGAGCAGCGTGGTCTTGAGGTACTCAGCGTTTATGGAAAGCTTTTTCAATCAGCTTGTCTCCCGTGTAATCGGAAAGAGCAGATCGATGAAGCGTTGCGCAGTCGGCTGTGGCTGATGGTTGGCCAGGCCTGGACGCTCATTGGCTTCAATGATCACGTATTGGTCGGAGTCGGGCGCCGGCACGAGGAAGTCGAGCCCGACCACTGGAATGCGCAGAGCGCGCGCAGCGGTTTCCGCCGCATCGCGCAGCACTGGATGCAGTTCCGCGGTGACGTCATGGATCGTGCCGCCGGTGTGCAGGTTGGCGGTCTTGCGGACTTTTACCGCCTGCCCGCTCTCCAGCACGGAGTCATAGTTCAACCCCTGGCCGGCGAGACAGCGTTCGGTCTCGCCGTCGACCGGAATTTTGCTTTCGCCACCGGTGGCAGCGGCCCGACGCGCGCTCTGGCGTTCGATCAATTGCATGACGGTGGATGTGCCATCACCGACGATCTCGGCCGGCTTGCGCATTGCCGCCGCCACTACCTTGTATCCGATCACCACGATCCGCAGGTCTTCGCCCTGGCAGAATTCTTCCAGAATGACATGACCGCCTTCCGCCGCGGCACGGTCAATGGCTTGCGCCAGATGCTCTTCGGTGCGCACATCGACACTGATGCCTTTGCCCTGCTCACCCATGGCGGGCTTCACTACCACTGAGCCGCAATCGCGCAAAAACCCGGCGTTCGCTTTGGGATCGCCGACGGTCACCTGGCGTGGGACCGGCAAGCCTATCGATGCCAGGCGGCGCGATGTCAGCACCTTGTCCTGGCACCAGGTCATCGCCACACCGCCGGTCAGCTCGGTCAGCGACTCGCGGCACAGTACTTCATGCCCCGCATAGCGCAACTTGAAAATACCGGCCTCCGCATCGATCACTTCGACGCTGATGTCGCGGCGCCGCGCCTCGTCGACGATCAGGCGCGCATACGGATTCAATCCGGCGAAGTCGGTGGTTTCCGAGAAAAGTTTTTCGTTGATGGCATTTTTGTTCTTCACCACAAAACCGGTGACCTGTTCGAATCCCAGCTTTTGATAGAGCCCGATAGCAGGCTCATTGCCATGCAGGACCGACAGCTCCAGATAGCTGCGCCCGCGCTCCGCGTAGTAGGCCATCAGGTGGCACACCAGCGACTGCCCGACGCCAAACAACCGGGTCTGCGGATCGACCGCCAGGCACCAGAGGCTCGTGCCGCCCTGGGTGTCGCCAAATGCTTCCACATGATCGACGCCCATCGCCGAGCCGATGATGTCGCCGGTACGCTCGTCTTCCGCCACCATGAAAACGACGGCGTCGGAGAAGCGTTGCGCCCATGCGGTTTTCTGGTCCACCGGCAGCATGCCGCGCATGCTGTACAAACGGTTGATTGCCGCGATGTCGGACCGCGTAGTCAGCGGACGGATGACGACGCCCGGCGCCGGTTCGTCGACCGGAAGCGTGTCGTCGAACATGCGCCGGAAGATCAGTGACGGATCGAGGAACAGCTGTGAAGGAGCTTCGCCCAGCACCAGCTGCGGCGATTCAACATGCAAAGCGATGTCGCGCTTGCCTGCTTGCTCGTGCTGCAGGGCTTGCGCCAGCGCCTTCGGTGATTCGAAAGACGGGCCGAACAACAGGCGTCCCCAGCCGCAGTCGATGATGGCGTTAGGGCGGGCAGGCGCCGATGCGTTATCGGCTGATGCCACTGCGTCTTCCACTAATTGGAATAGGGGGAGGGGATTCGAGCCCCGGCTTCCTCTCCCAGACGGTTCAGTTGGAATAGCACTCATGGAGTCTCCTGTCTTAAATTGATCGCATTGTTTAAAGGCATTGAATGTCGGAGTAACGTACGCATTCAGAGACCGTGCTTTTGCAGCCACGCTTCAAGCAGCGCGATCTGCCATACTTTCGAGCCACGCAACGGCGTGATGTGCGAATCGGGCGAGCGCAGCATGTCCTCCACCACGTCGCGCCGGAATAGTCCGCGCGTGCGTGCCGCCTGCGTGTCCAGCGTGTCCCGCACATAGTCGAGAAATTCGCCGCGCAGGTACTTCAGCGCCGGCACCGGGAAATAGCCCTTGGGTCGATCGATCACCTCGGCGGGAATCACCGAACGGGCCGCTTCCTTCAGCACATACTTGCCGCCTTGTGCGACCTTGTGTCGCGCTGGGATGCGGGCCGCGAGCTCCACCAGCTGGTGGTCGAGGAAGGGCACGCGGGCCTCAAGGCCGAACGCCATCGTCATGTTGTCGACGCGCTTTACGGGGTCATCGACCAGCATCACGGTAGCATCCAGGCGCAGCGCGCGGTCGATGACGCTATCGGCTCCCGGCCGGGCGAAATGGGTGTTCACAAAATGGCTGCTCGCATCCTCAGGCCGCAGGCCTGGATCAAGCAATGCGCATAACTCCTGATGGTTGCGGTCGAAAAATACCCGGCGGTATGCATCCACGCCGGCGGCCTGATCCCTCACGTCGGTGAGCGGCGGATACCAGTGATACCCACCAAATACTTCGTCGGCGCCTTGTCCGCTCTGTACCACCCGGCTGTGGCGCGATACTGCCTGCGACAGGAGATAGAAAGCGACACAGTCGTGGCTCACCATCGGTTCCGCCATCGCGCCGATGGCATCGGGCAACGCGCGCAGCAAATCATTCGCCGGGATGTGCAGCTTTTCGTGCACCGTGCCGTAGTGGCGCGACACCAGATCGGAGTAGTAATACTCGTCGCCTGCTTCGTGATCGACGGCGTCGAAGCCGATCGAATAGGTGCGCAAGTCCGTGGCGCCGCCTTCGGCCAGCAATCCGGTGATCAGGCTGGAATCGAGCCCGCCTGAAAGCAGCACGCCTACCGGTACGTCGGCGACCATCCGCCGTTTGACCGAAAGGCGCAATGTATCGAGCACGTCGTGTTTCCAGTCTTCGAAGCTGCGCTTTTCATCGTCCTCGCTGCGGGTGAAATCGAGGCGCCACCATTCCTTGATCTTGGAATCGCCGTTGGGGTGCACTGTCATGTACGTACCCGGCGCGAGTTTCCGTACACCGCGCAAAATAGTGTGCGGTGCGGGCACGACCGCATGGAACGTCATGTAGTAATGCAGCGCTTCCGGGTCGAGCGAGGTATCGATATCGCCGCCTTCAAGCAGCGCAGGCAGTGTCGATGCGAATTGCAGGCGCTCATTGTTGACGGTGTAGTAGAGCGGTTTGATGCCGAGCCGGTCGCGCGCGAGGTAGGTCATGCCGCTGTCGCGTTCCCAGAGCGCAAACGCGAACATGCCGTAGAAGCGATCGAGCGCTTTCGGGCCCCACGCATGCCACGCCTTGATGAGGACTTCGGTGTCGCCCGTGGAAACGAATTGATACCCGGCTGCGCGCAGTTCCTCACGTAACTCGTGATGGTTGTAGATGGCGCCATTGAACACCACGCCCATGCCGAGCGCGTTGTCTACAAAGGGTTGGTGAGCGCGATTGCTCAGGTCCATGATACTGAGCCGGCGATGTCCGAAGCACCGCCCGCCCAGGCTGAATATGCCTTCGCCGTCGGGACCGCGGCGCGATTGCGCTTTGGTCATGTCCGCGACCGCGCGAACGTCGGCGAATTGCTTGTCGAAACGTAGTTGTCCAGCTATGCCGCACATAACAGAGTCTTACTCCTGAAAGGGATGGAAAGTCCGGCGCGAGGTGCTATGTCGCGATGGGGACGCACCTCTTCCCGGCGCGCAGCAAACACATGGAAAAATGCCGCACTAGGCAATTTGTTATGCGGTTCGCAATATTTGTGTAGTAGAGGGCCAAATGGCTGGTTTGTTCCCGAGAATTTATTCCGCGGGAATTGATATGGATACAGGTTCGGCGTTTCAGTGACAGCAGGCAATGCACAATGCATGGTTTGCTTGCGTCCCTGTGGACGCGCGCTCTTGATGGTAGGATTGCGGCCGATTGTATCTAGATGGAGTGATGTAATGAGTTCTGCAGCGGATAGCCCGGTCGTCGTCGTAGGCGCCGGTATCGTCGGGTTGTGCGTGGCCTATGAATTGCGCAAGGCGGGCTACCCGGTCGAGCTCATCGACCCCGCCGAGCCGGGTTCGCAGTGCTCGGCCGGAAATGCCGGAGCGATTTCCGCCGGATCGGTCGCGCCGCTTGCGATGCCGGGCGTCCTGAAGGGCGCCATCGGGATGTTGGTCGACTCCGACGGCCCGTTGCATGTGCCGTTTCACTATTGGTGGCGCGCCGCTCCGTGGCTGCGTCGCTTCGTGGCGTCTGCCAATCCTGCCCGAGTGGAAGAGATCGCCACCGCATTGGAGTCGCTGTTTGCCGGCGCCCTCGAAAATCACCAGGCGCTGGCGCGGGAAATCGGTTGCCCGGAGCGCGTGACCAAAACCGGTCAGTTGCATCTGTACCGGGATGAAGTAGCCCTGGCGAAGGACACCGGAAGCTGGCGCTTGCGCAAGGCGCACGGAGTGCAAATTGAAGTGCTCGACGCCGCCGAAATCCGACAGCTCGAGCCGGCCGTCGCAAACAGCTATACCGTCGGTGTTTTCATGCCCGAGCAGGGGGCGGTTACCGAACCGTTCCTGTATGCCAGCACGATCGCGGATGTGTTTCGGCTGCGCGGGGGAAAAATTACCCAAGACCGGGTGGTCGGACTCACCCAAACAGAAAGCGGGTGGGAAGTGCAGGGCGACAACGGTCGCTACCGCGCCCAGAACGTTGTCGTTGCCGCCGGGGCGTGGTCCGCGGATTTACTTCGAACACTCGATCTGCACGTCCCGCTCGAAAGCCAGCGCGGGTATCACATGCATGTCGCCGATCCTGGCGTTGCGATTTCACGGCCGGTGGTGCTGGCCGACCGCAAGGTATTCATGGCGCCGATGGAAACCGGATTGCGGATTTCAGGAACGGTGGAGTTTGGCGGACTCACGATGCCGCCTACCGAGCGTCGCGCGACCTTGCTGGGCGAGTACGCGAAACAAGGCTTGTCAGGGCTGCAGCTCGGCGCTGAGCCGACGCTCTGGATGGGACATCGTCCCTGCCTGCCTGATTCGCTGCCTGTGCTGGGACCCGTTCCACGGCATGCCGGCCTGTGGTGCGCGTTCGGTCATGGCCATCTTGGCGTCACCGGATCGATCAATACGGCACGCATGATCGTTGGCGGATTCCGGGGTGAGCTGGGCGTGCAGGACTTCAAGCCTTTCCTGATTTCGCGCTTCGGGAAGCCGGCGAAAAACTAATTGTTTTTGCAGTCAGGGCGTTGCGGATGCCATTGCCGCGCTACCTCCAACAGTTTTTCCACTTCTTCGTCGCTGGTCTGCGAGAAGTCTTCGTACCAGAGTCCCACTGCATAGAAAGCGTCGGGCGTGCAATAGCAGATCACCTCGTCCGCCTCCCTCTGCATGTCATGGCACACCTCCGGTGCACCGACCGGAACAGCGACGATAACGCTTGCCGGATCCCGTTTGCGCACGGCCTTCACGGCGACCTTCATGGTGGCGCCGGTCGCCAGCCCGTCATCCACCAGGATAACGGTACACCCACGTAATTGCAGCGACGGCCGCGCCGCGCGGTAACGTTGTTCGCGCCGCTCCAGTTCGAGCGTTTCACGCCGTGCCGTCGCCTCGATGGCCTCGATGGGAATGCGGAACCTTTGCACCACCTCCTGGTTGAGCATGTATTCGCCGTCGCTCGCGATAGCGCCCATCGCATATTCTTCGTGTCCCGGTATCCCGAGTTTCCGCACGACGAACACATCGAGCGCAACCTGCAATGCTTTGGCAACCGCGAACCCCACAGGTACACCGCCGCGGGGAAGCGCAAGCACGATAACGTCGGGCCGACGCGCAAAAGCGCCCAGCCTGGTCGCCAGCAGTTCGCCGGCATGCAGCCGATTTTTGAAACGCTTTGCAGACATAGGCAGCCCGGTCCGGGCGATATACCTCTTCGACAGACCCCGGGCAGTGCGGTTCGCAACTTTCGCGGAATCAACAGCCGGCTTTAAAAGCGGGACGAACCACGCTCCTTTCTCCGCCTCTAAACAATTTAACGATATGCGTCGCATTCGCACTGTGGCGCCGATTGAATTTACGGAACATGTAGAGGAACAGCCATGACTGACCCATCCACTCTTGAAACGCTACGCATGGAAGCGAAAATTATCCGATCCGAAGTCGACTACTCCCATGTCCTGGAGCAGATCGGCGACGCCTCCGTTGTGCTGCTCGGAGAAGCGACCCACGGCACACAGGAGTTCTACAACATGCGCGCCGAGATCTGCAAACGCCTGATTACCGAAAAGGGTTTCGACGCCATAGCGGTGGAGGCCGACTGGCCTGATGCGCTACGCGTAAGCCGGTTTGTCCAGCATGCCAGCAACGACCACACCGCCGACGAAGCCCTTGGCGGTTTTCAACGATTCCCGCAATGGATGTGGCGCAATTCCGAAGTCGTCGAGCTGGTCTATTGGTTGCGTTTGCATAATGGAGGGGTCGCGCAAGCCGAGCAGAGGGTCGGCTTCTTCGGCATCGACTTGTACAGCCTGCGCAAATCGATGGATTCAGTGGTGCGCTACCTCGAGAAGGCGGACCCGGAAGCGGCGAAGCGCGCACGCGAGCGCTACAGTTGTTTCGATCATCTGGCCGAAGATCCTCAGCACTATGGGTACGCCGCCACTTTCGGCATGAAGAAAGACTGCGAGGAGGAAGTAGTGCGGCAACTCGTAGAGTTGACGGAAGAGGCGGGCCGGCAGGTATCCGCGCAAGGAGGAACGGTGCCGGATGAATTGTTTTATGCGCAGCAGAATGCGCGCGTTGTTAAGAACGCGGAGACCTATTACCGCGCAATGTTCGAGAGCCGCGATGAATCCTGGAACATACGCGATACCCACATGATGGAGACACTCGACACGCTGCGCGCGCGCATAGGCAGCCGCAAAGGCAGGCCCGCGAAGATTGCGGTCTGGGCCCACAACTCACATCTGGGCGATGCGCGCGCCACCGAGATGGGCGAGCATGGGCAACTCAATCTTGGGCAACTGGTGCGCGAGCGTTACAAGCCGGAAGAGACCTTCCTGCTGGGCTTCAGTACCCACACCGGCACGGTGACCGCGGCATCTGACTGGGACGCTCCGGCTGAATTGAAAAAGGTTGTTCCATCGCGCCCTGAAAGCTTTGAACGCGTGTTCCACAATACCGGGATAGATCGCTTCCTGTTGCCGATCCGCGGAAATGAGCGGGTCGCGGCGGTGTTGAGCGAACGCCGCCTCGAACGCGCGATTGGCGTGATCTACCGGCCGGATACGGAGCGTGTCAGCCATTATTTCAATGCCGATATTGCACGCCAGTTTGATGCTGTGATCTTTGTCAACCGGACCCATGCGCTCAGGCCGTTCGAGTATTCGGTGCATTGGGTGCCCGAGGAAGAAGTGCCGGAGACATACCCCTTTGGTGTTTGAGCGGCAGCAAGCTTGATGTCTGGCGACGTTGCAGGGTGATATCCCGCAACGTCGCGTGCTATGGTTTTCCGGTAGACTGCGCGGAGGAAGTCGCACAACACAAGTCCATACTACGAAGAAATGAAAATGCCAGTTATCACGACAGAAACCGTCGGTCTTCTCGCCCCGCATATCATCGACCTCGTCAGGGGCGTTTTCCGGGCGCGCAAGGACAAGGACCTGAAGGGGGCGTCCGGGGATCAAGCATTGGACATCCTGAACAAGGACGTGCTGGAACTGCAGGAGGTGGCCGGCAAACATGCCGAGGCCATCGGGGAAATCGCCCAGCGCGGGGAGGCCAGGTTCAACCAGCTTGAGAAGCAGTTGAAACAGCAAAGGCTGCTTTCGATAGCTGCGGTCGTTATTGCGATAATCGCGGCAGGGATCGCGTGGCTGAAATAAACGCGCGCGCCAAAAAAGCGACGCCGGAAAGAAAAAACCCGACACCTGTTTCGGTATCGGGTCAAGTCCATCGCTCTGGGAGAGACGTTGGAGGAGTACACGGGCCGATGTTGACGTTTTATCGATGATGTGTCAATGAAATAACGGTTCACCTGGTAGGTTGTTGTAAGTTTTCAACCAAGCTTGCTAGCGGCTATGTGACAACGCCTGCAGGCTGCCCCACTCAAACGTTTTTTTCGAAACTACAAACATCGCGCCGCCAGCGGAATCATTTCGATCCATCGCGACAGGAACAGGATGGGTCAGACTTGCCGCGGGTGTCGGTCAGGTCGTCGATCAGGTTGCGCGTCAGCAGATATTCAATCCGGCCGATGGCCGCGAGGATCAGGGCGTCATAGTCGAAGTTGCACCGCAGCGGTTCGTCCGTTATAGCAATTCGATGTCGAACCCGCCTTCGCGTGCATGCACGCGGTATAGCGAGTCAAATCCCTCATCAACTGTCGGACGCTCGAGGCGCTTGAGCGTCCCGAATAAGCCGGCGGGCGGAATCTTCTGTTTTTTGCTTCGCCCCTCGTTGCGCTCCGTGGAAGCCTGCGGATCCGGTTCAAAGAAGTACCCGATGACCCGAAATTTCGCTTTTTTCGCTACTTCGATGTAGCGTGCGCGTTCCCCGACGGTCGGGTTGGTATTGTCGACAACGAAGCGTTGCTGCGTAGCCAGGCACGCTTGCATGAAGATGCTTTCGCGGTTGCGGGTCCGCAGCAAGTCCATGCTGATCCGCACATGCGTATCGAAAAAGCGCTCCTTGTAAAAGGTGCTCTTGCCGGAAGCCTGTATACCGATGAAGAGGACCATTTCCATATGTCAGGGAACGGAGGTCAGGGATCATGGATCAGAAAAAACCAGGCGGCAATCGGCTTGCCGGTGAATTTCTTCCATGGCAACCGGTCATATGGTCGTGTTCATTTTAAAGGACGGTCGGGTATGGCGGACATGGTCGTTGCACGGGAAGAGGGACTGTACTGTGTTCCAGGCCGGTTCTACATCGATCCGTGGCGGTCGGTCGAGCGAGCTGTCATCACGCACGCGCATTCGGATCATGCGCGCGTCGGGCACGGGCACTATCTTGCTGCGGCGGAGAGTGAAGGTATCCTGAGGTCCCGCCTCGGTGAGCTATCGCTCGATGCGTTGCCCTACGGCGAGCGCGTCACGCACAACGGCGTCGTCATCTCGCTCCATCCCGCCGGCCATTTGCTCGGCTCGGCACAAGTGCGGATGGAGTACCGAGGCGAAGTATGGGTGGCGTCCGGCGATTACAAGCTTGAGCCTGACACTACCTGCGCTCCGTTCGAGCCGCTGCGATGCGATACCTTCATCACTGAATCCACGTTCGGTTTGCCGATCTATCGCTGGCAGCCGCAGCGGGAGATTTTCAGCGATATCAATGACTGGTGGCGGCGCAATGCCGAAGAGGGGCGCGCCAGTGTTTTATTTGGTTATACGCTCGGCAAGACGCAGCGCATTCTCGCCGGAATCGATGCCTGCATCGGGCCGATCATCTGCCATGGCGCGGTCGAAGCGATGAACCGTGTCTATCGGGAAACCGGCGTTGGACTGCCGGAAACACGCACAGTCCACGATGTCACCGACAAAACTGAACTCGGCCGTTCGCTCGTGCTGGCGCCGCCCTCGGCAGCCGGCTCGTCGTGGATGAAACGCTTCGGCGATTACAGTGATGCGTTTGCGAGCGGATGGATGCTATTGCGCGGCGCACGGCGTCGTCGGGCAGTTGACCGTGGCTTCGTACTCTCGGATCACGCCGATTGGCCCGGCCTGATGCAGGCGATCAAAGCGACCGAAGCACCGCGGGTGATCGTGACGCACGGACAGATACCGGCGATGGTGCGCTGGCTGCAGCAGAACGGACTGGATGCCGGCGCATTTCAAACTGAGTACGGGTCCGAAGAGGATCAGGGTGCCGCCGAAACGCCGGAGGAAGACAATGCGTGAGTTCGCCGGTTTGTATGTGGCGCTGGACAACACCACGGCGACCAATCGCAAGCTGGACGCATTGAAAAATTACTTCCATAACGCACGGCCGGAAAACGCCGCATGGGCGGTTTATTTTCTCGCCGGAGGCAAGCCGCGACAGGCGGTGCCCACCAAACTGCTGCGGCAGTACGCCATCGAATATGCCGGCATAGACGACTGGCTGTTCGACGAAAGCTATCACGCCGTCGGTGATTTCGCCGAGACGATTGCGCACCTGCTGCCACCCCCGCAGCATTCATCGGATGTAGGCCTGGCGACATGGATGCAGGAACGTATCGCGCCTTTGCGCGGCGCGTCGCCGGAGGCGGTACGCGAGGCGATGTTTGCATACTGGGATCAGCTCGAGTGGCAACAGCGGTTTCTGCTGCTCAAGCTGATCGGCGGCGGCTTTCGTGTGGGTGTCTCGCGGTTGCTGGTCACTCGCGCACTCAGCGAGGTCGCTGGCGTCGACAGCAAACTCATTGCACAGCGGCTGATGGGATGGACCGACGGCCGGGTCCAGCCGGGTCCGGAGCAGTACCAACGTTTGATTGCGCCGCAGTCCGACAGCGAGCACCAGATGCGCGGCGGCCAGCCCTATCCGTTCTTTCTTGCGCATCCTTTACAAGCAGACCCGCAGTCGCTTGGCCCCATCACGCAATGGCACGCTGAATGGAAATACGACGGCATTCGTGCGCAGTTGGTACGGCGCGCACGCCAGACCTGGTTGTGGTCGCGGGGCGAAGACCTCATCAGCGAACGCTTCCCGGAGATCAACGCGATTCCACTGCCCGATGGCACGGTAGTTGATGGCGAAATCCTGATCTGGAAGGAGGATGCGCCGGCGCCGTTCGCATCCCTGCAGCAGCGTATCGGCCGCAAGACCCTCTCCGCGAAAATGCGCGCAGACTTGCCGGCCGTGCTGGTCGCCTACGATGTGCTCGAAGTGGATGGCGCCGACGTGCGAGGCGCACCGCAAGCCGAACGACGTCGCATGCTGGAGCGGATAGTCGCCGAGGTCGACGTGCCTGCGCTGAAGTTGTCGCCACTGGTCGTCGCCGAAAGCTGGGAAGCGCTGGCGGAGATGCGCGATACTGCGCGCACTCGTGCGGTCGAGGGCCTGATGCTGAAGGGTGTCGACGCGCGTTATGGGGTAGGGCGTACCAAGGACGCCGGCACATGGTGGAAGTGGAAGGTCGACCCGTACTCGGTGGACGCGGTGCTGGTCTATGCACAGTTCGGCAACGGACGACGCGCGTCGCTCTATACCGATTACACCTTTGCCGTATGGGACCACGACGAGGAGGGCGTACGCAGGCTGGTGCCGTTTGCCAAGGCCTACTCAGGCCTGACCGATGCCGAAATCCGCATCGTCGACGCCGCAATCCGCCGCACCACCATCGAAAAATTCGGTCCGGTGCGCAGTGTGTTGCCGACCATGGTGTTCGAGATCGGTTTCGAAGGGATCGCGCGCTCACCGCGTCACAAGTCAGGCATCGCCGTCCGCTTTCCGCGCATCCTGCGGATACGCGACGACAAACCGGTTGAAGAAGCGGATACACTGGCGAGCCTGAGGGGCATGCTTACCTGATTTCGATGCTAAATTGATAACGATTGCGACCCGGTGTAAGAAAAGCCCTAACCGCATCAGCATTTGCTGCAAGTCAAAGCTTTATTTCCGCAGCGACTTAAACTGGTTTCTGTTCTCTTCCATCAATCGAAACAACTGGACATGCATATGACGACGACCCGACCGGAAACGCCCTACGAGGCAGCTAGTTACGACTTGAATCAGTTCAGGGAGCGGCGTATGAATGAACGTCGTGCCACCCCAAGGGGAACGGCAGACCGGCGGGGCACCAGGCGTGAAAACGATGCGATGCAGCCACCGGCCAGCCAGGCTGACAATGCACAAAACGACTTGCATTGATCGCTTGTCTTTCTGATATTGGCTGAAGTTTTTTGCAGGCCGCGGCGCCCGTCGTCGCGGCCTGTTTGTACATCGGGCGTTTGCGCCCATCACCTCATCAGGCCGCTTTTGCCGGCCCTTCGTCCGTCTTCATGACCGGGAATTAACGCTCGTTTTCCTGCTGCGCGCAGATCGTTAATCAAAGAACAAAACCGTTCCCGAGTTGAGCAATTTTGACTAAGCGCTAGCCGCGTGTGTGCGATAGTAAGACGCAAGCCACTCCGCCAGTGCGCTGGAGACGATGCGCTTGGCGGAACCCAAAAATTGGAAGTGTTGCGGCAGCATGCGCACTTATTATCGTCGCCCCGACAGGGAAACTCACGACCGATAACGAGACAAAAATGGCCAACGACCAGACTAGCGGCACGCTGAAAAGCAAGATCC
>JBBWZW010000085.1:0-6217 GCA_039649305.1 Burkholderiales bacterium | reverse complement strand
GTTGGTCAATTTTGCTGGCCGTAGCGGGCGCGTTGCTGCGTTGCTCGTCGTCGCCCTTGCTCGCTATGGCGGCGCCTCACGCCTTGCACCGCATCCCGCGACGGCCGCCAAATTGCCAACTTATCCCTGCGCGGCGCCTTAGCGATCCCCACAAAAAATAACGGCCGCAGATGCGGCCGTTATTGTCGATGAATAGTACGGCGTTTCTTACCCGCCCAGATAAGCCTCAACCACCTTCGGATTATTCAGCAGACTAGCCCCGCTATCCGCCAGCACAATCTTCCCGGTCTCAAGCACATACCCCCGCTGCGCAATGCGCAACGCCTGCCGCACATTCTGCTCAACCAGCAAAATAGTCAACCCGGTCTTGTTGATCTCCTTGAGTATGCGGAAGATCTCCTGCACCATCAGCGGCGCCAGTCCCATCGAAGGTTCATCCAGCAGCAGCACGCGCGGTTTGGCCATCAGCGCACGGCCGATCGCGAGCATTTGCTGCTCACCACCGGACAGGTTGCCGGCCAATCCGGCGGAACGCTCCTTCAGCACCGGGAACAGCGTATGCACCCACTCCAGGTCCTGCTGCGCCTGCTTCCGATCCTTGCGTGTATAGGTGCCGAGCTCCAGGTTCTCGCCAACCGTCAGCGTGGTCAGGATCGCGCGCCCTTCGGCCACTTGCACCACGCCTTTGCTGACGATTTCGTGCGGCGCCAGTCTGGTCAGGTCGACGCCGTCGAACATGACCTTGCCGCGCGCCGGTTTCAGCAAACCGGAGACGGCGAGCAGGGCGGTGCTTTTGCCGGCGCCGTTGGCGCCGACCAGCGCGGTGATCTCGCCCTGGTTCAAGACCAGGTCGATGCCTTTGACTGCCTCGATGTGTCCATACGAAACAGCGAGGTCCTGGATACGCAAAATCTCGCTCATGCCGCTTCTTCCTTGCCCAGGTATGCCTCGATCACTTCGGGGTTGTTCTTGATTTCATCCGGTCCGCCTTCGGCGATGATCTTGCCGAAGTTGAGCACCGCGATGCGATCGCACAAGCCCATCACGAAGCGCATGTCGTGCTCGATCAGGAATATGCTGAAACCGCGCTGCTTGATATTGATGATCTCGGCCATCAGCTCGGTCTTCTCGGACGGATTCATGCCGGCCACCGGTTCATCCAGCAGCAGCAGTTTCGGATTGGTCGCCAACGCACGTGCGAATTCAAGCCTGCGCTGTTCGCCGTAGGACAGGCCCTCGGCCAGCAGGTGCGCCTTGTGGTCCAGCTTTACCCAGGACAGCAGCTCCAGCGCACGCTCGCGCGCCTTTGCTTCGATGGCGCGGAACGAACCGAGGTTGAACAGCAGGCCGCCAAACCCATAGTCGAGATGCTTGTGCATGCCGACCACCACATTTTCCAGCAGCGTCATTTCCTTGAAAATGCGGATGTTCTGGAAGGTACGGGCAATGCCGAGCTCGGTAATGCGATGCGGCGGCGTGCCGCGCAGGTCCTTGCCGTCGAACACAATGCTGCCGCCGGATGGCTGCAGCAGGCCTGTCACCAGGTTGAACACCGTGGTCTTGCCGGCGCCGTTGGGGCCGATCAGGCCGAAGATCGTGCCTTCCGGGACCGTGAAGGTCACGTTCTGCAGCACATGCAAGCCGCCGAAGCTCTTGCTGATTTGATTGAATTGCAGCATCAGTTCACCTTTCCCGATTTGCGCTGCCAGTATCCGCGTATGCGACGCGGATCCCAGAGCCCTTTGGGCAGATACAAAATGACCAGGACCAGGATGAGGCCGTTGAGGACTGTGCGATAGGCATTGAACTCGCGCAGCGCTTCCGGCAGGAAAGTCAGGATGGCTGCGCCCAGGGTCGGCCCGATCAGGTTGCTGGTGCCGCCAAAGATGGCCATCGTCAGGATTTCCACGCCCATGTCGAAACCATAGTTGCCCGGTCCGATGGTGAAAGTGAAATGCGCGTTGAGGACGCCCGCGACGCCTGCGATGACAGCGCCCAGTACGAATGCCAGCATCTTGTATGCATCGACGTTGACGCCCATCAGGCGAGCAGCGACTTCATCCGCCTTGATCGCCTCAAACGCGCGGCCGATCTTCGAGCGGCGTACGCGTGCAAGCGTGAACAGCGTAGCGCCGAGCAGCAGCACAATATGCCACCACTCCGTTTTGAGCGGAACGCCATTGAGGCCCATAGGACCGCCGGTGCTTTCCATGTTCAGTACGACCACCCGGACCACTTCGCCGAAGCCGAGCGTGGCCATCGCGAGATACACGCCGGACAACCGCAACGTCGGCGCGCCGATGACCAGCGCCACCACCGCCGGCAGGATGCCGCCCGCGGCCAGCGCCACGGGGAACGGCAAGCCGGTGTTCATGCTGATCATTGCGCCGGTGTAGGCACCAATGCCCATGAACGCGGCATTGGCCATCGACAGCAGGCCGCACGAGAGAGTGACGTAAATCGACAGTGCCAGCATCGCATTAACGCCGATACTGAACACCACTGTGTTGTATGTAGACCAGAAACCATCCCACCATTCAAGCATTTGTCAGGCCTTTCTTTCCAGGACTTTGCCAAACATGCCCGAAGGCCGTACCAACAAAATCAAAAACAGCAGTCCGAATGCGACCGCATCACGATAATCGCTGGAGCCGTAAGCGACGCTCATCACCTCCGCGAAACCAAGGAACAAGCCGCCGATCAGTGCGCCGCGTATATCGCCCATGCCGCCGAGAATGACCACGGCAATCCCCTTATGCAGCATCGGCGCGCCCATGAACGGGGAAATCGCATTGAACGACAAGCCGACCAGGACGCCGGCGATACCACCCAGCGCCGCCGCGGCGAATGAGGTCAGCAGGAACAGGCGCTCGACATTGATGCCCAACAGGTAGGCTGCCTTCGGTGACTCCGCGATCGCGCGCAACGCACGGCCCAGCTGGGTGCGGCGCATTATCATCAGCAGTACCGCCATCAGCACGAAGGAGATCACGACGATGCCGATCTGTATCGCGGTCAAATGCAGGTTGCCGATGGTGAAGCTGTCTTCCGGGATGGTGCCGGCCGGGAAGCGCTTGACCTCCGCGCCGAACATGCCTTGCGCGGTGCTGGTCAGCATGATCGCGATACCGATGGTGGCAATCATCGGCGCCAAGTGCGGCGCATTACGCTTGCGCAGCGGTTTAAGCACCAGAAAATCGATAACCAGGCCGAGCAGTCCGGCCACGACCCCCGCAAGCAGCAGCGCGGCCCACAGCGGCAGCGCCAGCTTTTCGGTCAGCAGCAGGGCGGCATAGCTGCCCACCATGAATACCGCGCCGTGCGACAGGTTGATGACCCCGAGTACGCCGAAGACCAGCGTAAAGCCAAGTGCAAACAAGGCGTACACGCTGCCCAGCGAAAGGGCATTGATGAGTTGTTGTTCGAGCATAGTGCCTGCCAGGAAGTGCGCAGTGCAGTTCGGTCGGGAGCGACGAACTGCCTGGCTTGTAATTCTAAAATACGATGCTCTCTACAGGAGAGCGGGAGAACATGACGACAAGTCAGTCTTTTTACGACGCCGGAATGACAAGCCCAGATACAAAGCAGGGTGGGCACGAATGCCCACCCTGCTTATGGTTGCTGGCGCTTGTTTACTTCAGCATCACGAACTTGCCGCCCTTTGCGATATTGACGATCGCTTCCTGCTGCGCGTCAAAACCAGCCGGCTTGCCATCTTTCGGCTTTGCGGGACGGAATGAGAACTTGCCGGTTGCGCCTTCCCATTTCACAGCAGGCAGCGCTTCGCGGAGAGCTTCGCGATCTTTGGCCACGTTGCCTGTCAGCTTCGTCTTTTTCAGTGCTTCCACAGCGATGTACATTGCATCGTACGACTGTGCTGCGAACTGGTCAGGATCGGCATTAAACTTCGCGCGGTAAGCCTTGATGAACGCCTGGTTCTGCGCAATCGGATTCTCCGGGGACCATGGGCCGCCGATGATCGTGTTTTCCGCGCCTTCCTTGGCGATCTCAAACACTTTCGGCGAATTCAGGCCGTTGCCGCCGATGAATGACTGCTTCATGCCGAGCGCGCGGGTTTGCAGGATGATGTTGGCGGCTTCTTCGGCCAGGCAGGAGCAAACGATTGCGTCCGGATTGGTTGCCTTGATCTTGGTGAGCTGCGCCTTGAAGTCGACGTCGCCTTTTGCATAGGTTTCGGTCGTCGTGACCGGGATCTTTTGCTCTTCGAGCGCGCGCTTGAAGACGTCATAGCCATTCTTGGTGAACGCGTCGTCGTTACCGTAAATCACCGCGACGTTCTTGGCATTGAAATGCTTGACGCCCTGGCGGACAGCGACCGGCACAACGTCGGCTTCCATCACGGAGTTACGGAATACGAACGGACCGATGTCGGTCACGCCTTCAGCAGTGTTGCTGGTTCCGAAGACTACCGTTTTAGCGGCGTTGCCGACCGGGTGCGCAGCAAATGCGGAGTTGGACAGCGTCGGTCCGAACACCATCAGGACCTTGTCCTGGAAAATCAGTTTCTTGAAGACGTTGATCGCTTCTTCTTTTTTGCCCTGCTCGTCTTCCACGACCAGTGCGATCTTGTTGCCGTTGACGCCGCCTTTGGCATTGATTTCATCGGCAGCGAGGGTGAAGCCGTTCTTGATCGCGACACCGTAACGGCCAGCCGGGCCGGTCAGCGCTTCAGCGACACCGATCTTGATGTCGGCAGCAAACGCAGTGCCTGCGAATCCCGCCGCGATCAGGAACAGCGGCAATTTTTTCAATGTGTTTTTGACTTGCATGTCGTCTTCCTAGTGGATAGGCCTTAAGAAACCGAAGCGGCTGGTTTGCCGTTTCGACTCTGGTAATTTTCGGAACCGGAACCAATTACTCTTTTTATCCCTTTTTCCAACGGAAAAAGGTCCGCCGTCTCGCGTCATCGAAATTGCCCGACACGAACGAATGGAAAGCGCACAGTATAAAGTATTCTGTCGAGCAATTAGTAAAAGTCGTGGGCAGAGCGACAATTAGCATGCGAGGACTTGAGGGTGGCTCTCGAGAGGGGCTGAGCGGTACAGCGTCGTAGGGTGCGTCCCACGCACCGTTCCACCTCGCATCGCCCATATCTTTGGCTGGCGGGCAAGCATTGGTGCGTGAGACGCACCCTATGGTCTATCGGCGGATTTCGTCGAGAAACCACCCGTCACATTCAACCTGTACCCACTCATACGCCGGCCCGCCGATATCGTCGGCCGTGAGTTGCAGGTCAGTGATGCGTGTCAGCAGGTCTTCCCGGCTCTGCGGTCTTGAAGTCATTTGCGCAGGCCGCGGGGGAGCGGGCCTGGACTCGACTGCTTTGATGACCTTCGGTTTCCCGCCCGAGAAATCCCGCTGCAGTAACCCGTTCAACATTAAATCGCGCCGGCCGCGTCGTGTGACCCGGGTCATGAACATGCGGAACTCCGGATTGCGCCCGCTGCGCACGACCCATTCAGGCCCCGCCGCAAGGAGGCCGCTGATGATTGCCGATTCTTCCCTGCTCAATACGGGGAGCCTGCTTTTGTTTAGTTTCGACGCGGCCTGCATCAGGCGCTCAGCTGCAGGATTGTTTCCGACGATGGTCCACAGGCCGTGGTTGATGATGACACCCGGCTTGCCCAGCCCGGCGCTGAACCCGTCTATTGAAACGTTGTCCGAAAATCCCTCGTCGATCAGCGAATACCACGGATAGGAAAAGCAGGTCGGCGGCGGGTGCGGCAGAGGCTGTTTGCCACTCAGCAGCCGGGCGAACAGCGCCGATTTCGGACCGGGATAGTGGTTGAGCAAGGGCGACACACCCGGGATAGTATTCGGTCCGGCCTTGTTGTTACGTTCCTGAATGCGGGCGTATTCCGCCAGTGCCCATTCATAGCGCTGTCGCTGTTCCGGCGCGAGCGTCGGCGAATTGATATTGTTGTTATTCATTCATCTTTGTTACTGCAGTTCAGCACACTGGCTAGTATTGCGGCAGCGCAAATCGGATCTTTAATATAAATCAAGGATTCGACAGCAGGCAGTCGAGGTCTTGTTGTCTTGATATCATCGCGGCGCGCTGGCGCGCCGTGCAGTTTAGCGGTAAACCCGCGCGCCGGCTCGGACCAGCAAAAACCGCCCGCGATTAGTAGTGCTACCGCGCCGGCAGCGACTCGATAATGCGCTTGAAGTTGTCCCACTCCATGGCTTCCCATAC
>JBBWZW010000080.1:0-2751 GCA_039649305.1 Burkholderiales bacterium | reverse complement strand
CCTATGAGCTGTACCTGGGAAGGGACATCTCCCGCCTGTTTAAATGTAAACACCTACCATTCACACCCCCAGTGCCTTCTCCACAGCCAGCCCCAGCGCAATCAACCCGTTGTCACTCCCATGCACTCCATCGAACTCCAGCGCTACCGGCAGTCCTTCCGCGGTGCGCCCCGTCGGAATGCTCATCCCTGGCGCACCCACAATACCAGCCGTACAAGTATTCCGAATCAAGGCCAGCGCCTGCGGATCGCGCTTGCCACGCGGATCTTCCGCCACGTCGCCGCCTTCCCTCACCAACGGCGCGGCGATAGGCTCGGTAGGAAACGCGATGAAGTTCACCCCGTTCTCCCTCAATACTTCCTCATAGGTGCGCGCCAGCTGAGGCCGCGCCACATTGCGGATGTGGTGCACGCTCTCCGGCGTTGCCTTGATAGAGGAAAGCCGCTGGTAAAACGCCTTCACGTCCGGGCTCACGATGCTGTTGACGATATCAGATGCGTCGTAGCGCGTCTTGCGGGTGGCGAGATAGTCCTCCAGGTCTTTGCGCACCGATACTTCCATGGTTTGCACAAACAATTTACTGGCGGAGCGTGCGAAGTCGCCGAGGTCGATTTCGACCAGCACCACACCGGCGTCGCGCAGTTTTCGCAGAGCCTGCTCGGTAACGCGCTGCACTTCGGGTTCGAGCGCCTCATAAAAATAAGAACGTGGAATGCCAATCCGCATTCCCTTGAGCGAAGCCGCTTTCTGCGGTGCCCTTGAGGTGGCTACTGAATGGATTAGTGCGACATCTTCCACGCTGCGCGCCATCGGCCCGATGGTATCGAAATCCAGTGTCAGCGGCAGCACGCCGCGGTCGGAGTAAAGTTTGCGACGCCCGTTGACAGAGGGGCGGAAACCGACGACGCCGCACAATGCCGCCGGAATACGCACCGAGCCGGCGGTGTCGGTGCCAAGCGCAATCGGAACGATGTTCGCAGCCAGCGCAGCTGCGGACCCGCCACTCGATCCGCCTGGTATCCGCTTCGGATCGATCGGGTTGCGTGCCGGGCCATAGCCCATGTTGCTGGAGGTCGCGCCCTTGGCCAGCTCATGCATATTGGTTTTGCCGAACAGGTAGGCGCCGTTGTTGAACAACAGCTCGACGAAAGGCGCATTCTTCTGCGGGAAATTATTCTTGAGCACAGGCGTGCCGCCGGTAGTGGGGAAACCGACGGTATCGATATTGTCCTTCATCGCCACGGCCACGCCGGCCAGCGGGCCGAGCTTCTGACCTTTCTTCCGCATCAGATCGATGTTGCGCGCTTGCTCGAGCACCTTCTGTTTGTCGATCCATGTGAAGGCGTTGATCACGCGTGTCGCTTCATACCGCGCAAGCATGTCGGATGCATGCTTCTCCGCGCTCAGTGAACCATCTGTTACGTGCCGGACTATCTCCACCGCCGAAAGTGGGGCGGCGTCTTTGATATGCGTCCCCATACTCGATTGCGTTCCCATACTGGTTTGCGTCCCCGTTGCCACGGTACTGCATCCACTTATCATGCCGCCCGCAAGCGGCAACGCAAAACCAACTTTCATTACTGCGCGGCGCTTCCCGTCAACCGCGTTCTTCTTTTCTGACTCTGACAATCTTTGCTCCTTGTTTTTAGAAATTGCTTCGCCCGCGACGGGTGGCCCGGGCAGAGACTATTTTCGCAGGAGATTGTGCGGTTGGATTGTACGCAAGGGCGAAGATCGGCCTTTGTGCGCTATGCGCACGGGACGACGATGGGAGCGACGTCGACATCCCCGTCTCCGCGAGGAGGGGCTCCCAGCGAAGACGCGTCTATACGTGAAATCCGCAGGCCGCGTCAGCAAGTTGTCAGCGGTGCTTCAGGCTTTCGCAAGAAACGACGGATAACCTTGCGCCGTGCCAGTGAGCATAAAAAAGAATCGTTAAATCAATCAGAAGGAGGCAGCATCGTGTCGCTACAAATCCGCAACCCCATGGAGTTCTGGTCTGGGGTCATGTTTACCATCATAGGGCTGGGCGCCGTCCTCATCGGGCAGGAATACACGATGGGCAGCGCCGGCAGAATGGGTCCGGGATATTTCCCCACCGTGCTGGGCGGTTTGCTCGCGCTGCTGGGCCTGGCCGCACTCATACGCTCTTTCATCCGCAAGGGTGAGCCGCTCGGGAAATTCGCCATCAAGGAAACGCTGCTGGTTCTGGCGGCTGTCGTGCTATTCGGTTTCCTGCTGCGCGGCGCAGGACTGGTAATCGCCGTTCCGGTGATGGTGATGGTCAGCGCCTATGCAAGCCCACAGTTCGAGTGGAAGTCTTCCGTACTGCTGGCAATCGGCGGCACGATCTTTTGCTCAGTTGTGTTCGTGTTGGGGTTGGGCGTTCCGATGCCTATCCTCGGTTCATGGTTCGGTTCCTGAGGAGGGGATGTAAATGGAAGTCCTGAATTTTCTGGCGCTGGGGTTTGACACCGCCCTCACCTTAACCAATCTGTTCTACTGTCTCGTAGGCGTGTTTCTCGGCACCGCCGTCGGCGTACTGCCCGGCCTCGGCCCGGTGGCGACGATTGCAATGCTGTTGCCCGCCACCTTCGCACTCCCGCCGATCACATCCCTGATCATGCTGTCGGGGATTTACTACGGCGCCCAATATGGCGGCTCGACTACAGCCATCCTGGTGAACCTGCCCGGTGAGTCTTCCTCCGTCGTCACTGCGATCGACGGCTACCAGCTCGCGCGTCAGGGCCA
>JBBWZW010000062.1:0-10476 GCA_039649305.1 Burkholderiales bacterium | reverse complement strand
GGCTCCATGGCCGGTATTGCGATCATGACGCCGCTGCTCACCTTCGCCATCGAATCGGTGGGCTGGCAAAGCACCCTCCTCGGCTTCGCCGCCGCCTTTACCGCATGCACGGTTCCTGCTGCACTATTCGTGATCCGCGACGCGGCTCCTTTACATACCGACTTGCTCCCGGAGCAGATCGCCGCTGCGCCGGCAAAGTCGGCAGTTATATCCGCAAGTCTCAAGTTGGGCGAAGCAGTACGCACGGCTCCTTTCGTCCAAATATTCTTCGGCTTGTTCGCCTGCGGGTTCAGCATGAACCTTCTCGGCACGCATGGCATGCCCATGTTGATGGACCATGGCTTCGACGCCATGACCAGTTCCTATGGCATCGGTCTTATCGGTGTTGTCGCCATCTTCGGCACACAGCTACTCGGGCGCCTGTCGGATAGTCTGCCGCGCAAGTACATCCTTGCCGCCATCTATCTGGTTCGCGGGCTGGGCTTCTTTGCACTTCTGCTGGTCGGGACGCATGGGGAACTGTACGTTGCAGCCGCCATCGGCGGCATGGTCTGGGCAGGCAGCATCGCGCTATCCTCCGCGATCCTTGCCGACATCTACGGTGTACGTCTGGTCGGCATCCTGTACGGCTGGGCCTACCTGGGACACCAGATCGGCGCTATGGTCAGTTCATGGCTGGGCGGTTGGGGCTACGAAACCTTCGGCACCCATTGGGTCGCGTTCGGCTCAGCCGGCATCATCCTGCTGATCGCTGCCGTTATGTCACTGCGGTTGCCAGTGAAGGGCTTTACCCTGATGGCGCCAGCGCCGGCGGTGATGCGCTGATTCCGGGGCTAGCGAAGGAGGCAATCGCTACCTTTACGGAGCACTATTTCCATACGACGAGACGAACGAGTCTCGGGGCCTCGATCGATAATCGGGTGATCGAGTCGGCGTCAAGACGTTCTTTGTGTCATATCAAGCTTAGTGCGCGGCGGCTAGCCGATGATGTTTTTTTCGGTTTGCACATTTGACCGAAGGAGGCATTCGATGAAGGTAGCCCGCTTCCTATCCGCAACAGTGCTGAACGTCTCGATCCTGCTGTACGCGGTGGCGCAAGCACCTGCACCATCGTCCCCACCGCAACCGTCCGCATCATCGTCCTCGACCGCATCCGGCGCCAAGGCATTTTCCCAGCAGGAGCTTGAACAGCTGCTTGCGCCTGTCGCGCTATATCCCGACGACTTGCTCGCGCAAATCCTGATGGCCTCGACCTATCCGCTCGAGGTGGTTGCGGCCGAGCGCTGGGTGAAGACCAATGCCGGACTGAAGGACAAGGCGCTCGAGGATGCGTTGCAACAGCAACCCTGGGACCCGAGCGTGAAGTCGCTCGCTTACGCTCCGCAAGTCCTGACTATGATGAGTGAAAAAATCGACTGGACGCAAAAGCTTGGCGACGCCTTTCTCGCCCAGCAAAAGGACGTGATGGCGGCCGCCCAGACGCTGCGCGGCAAAGCGATGGCCGAAGGCACGCTCGCCAATTCCAAGGAGCAAACGGTCGCTACCGCGTCAACCAATTCAACGACGACCATCAAGATCGAGCCAACGAACCCCGAAGTCGTATACGTACCCACATACAATCCGACTGCCGTGTATGGCGCATGGCCGTATCCGGCCTACCCGCCGTATTACTACTATCCGCCAGGCTATGTCGCCGGCGGAGCGCTGCTCACCTTCACGACTGCCGCCGTCGTAGGAGGAGCGCTTTGGGGCAACTGCAATTGGGGCAGAGGCGACGTGGACGTCAATGTCAACAAATACAATAATTTCAATCGCACCAACATCTCGAATGCCAACTGGACACATAAGGCTGAGCATCGGGGAGCCGTACCCTACAGGGACAAAGCGGTCGCGCAACAGTACGGGCGCCGGCAGGCGACCGATACGGCGTCTCGGGAACAATTCCGCGGCCGTGCCGAAGCCGGACAGCGCGCAATTCAACGCGGCGACGTATCGCGGAACGTCGGTGGCGGTACTCCGGGCCGATCCGGTGCTGCGGCCGGTCGCGACGTCGGCGGACGAGGTACGGGAAGCCAGCCCATCGCGTCCGAAGCGCGCGCCACCCGAACCTCCGCATTCGATGTTGGGAACAGCGGCTATACGCGCGATGCCAGCAATCGGGGAGCATCGAGTCTGAGTTCGGCACGTTCGCATGGACGTATCGGTGGCGGAAGTATCGGTGGCGGATCTCGCGGCGGGGGTGGCCGTGGACGCTAAGACGACTTAATCCGACAAGGCCTGGCTAATGCAATGGTGATAGCGATGAGAGCTGACCGTCGGCATGAAACGGCAACCGCTAAAAAATGGTCGTGGTTGCCGGCACTGTTCGTGAGCTGTTTGCTCATGACCGGCGAAGCCGCCGGGGCTACGGCACAACGCAGCTTTGCCTCGCCTGAGGAGGCGACTCAGACGCTCGTGCAATCAGTCAAGGCAAATGATCGTGCGGCTACGCTCGCGGTGCTCGGGCAGGACGCATCCAACTGGATCTCATCCGGCGACCCCGCGGCCGACCGCGCCGCTATTGAACGGTTTCTCGCCGCCTACGACGCCAGGCATGCGATTCAGCGGGACGGGAATAAAGCGACACTCACGCTTGGAAGCGATGGTTTCCCGTTTGCCTTTCCGATAGTTGAGAGCGACGGGCGCTGGCGCTTCGACACCGAAGTCGGAAAGAACGAGATGCTGGCCCGGCGCATCGGCGAGAACGAACTCAGCGCTATCAAAGTTTTGCAAGCGACCCGTGACGCACAGATGGAATACGCCTCCGAAGATCGCGACGGTGACGGCGTTCTGGCGTATGCGCAGAAGTTTGCAAGCAGCCCCGGCAAGCACGACGGGCTTTACTGGCCGGTAAAACCGGGAGAGGCGATGAGCCCGCTCGGGCCATTCGTAGCGCAAGCTGCCGGCGAAGGCTACCGAACGAAGGAACAACAGCCCACGCCCTACCACGGCTACTACTATCGCATGCTCGAGGGCCAAGGCAAGAACGCGGCGTCAGGCCCGCTCGACTATGTCGTTCACGGACGGGCAATCGGTGGCTTTGCGGCAATCGCGTATCCGGCGAGATATGGCAACTCCGGAATCATGTCCTTCATGGTCAATCAGGATGGTGCGATCTACCAGGCCGACCTGGGGCCGGATACGCAAACTCGGGCCACGCAGTTGAGCAAATTCGATCCCGGCCCTGACTGGGCGCCTGCACAAACACGATGAGCGGCCGGGTAGGTTCAGAGGATAGCCTCTGGTTTGTCATGCCCGCGCAGGCGGGGATCCAGAGATGTACCGACGGCGCCATTTAGTATCAATAGAACTATCTCTCTTGACTATCTGGTTCGCGGGCTGGGCTTCTTCGCACTTCTGCTGGTCGGGACGCATTGGGAACTGTACGTTGCAGCCGCCATCGGCGGTATGGTCTGGGCAGGCAGCATCGCGCTATCCTCCGCGATCCTTGCCGACATCTACGGTGTACGTCTGGTCGGCATCCTGTACGGCTGGGCCTACCTGGGACACCAAATCGGCGCTATGGTCAGTTCATGGCTGGGAGGTTGGGGCTACGAAACCTTCGGCACCCATTGGGTCGCCTTCGGCTCAGCAGGCGTCATCCTGCTGATCGCTGCCACCGTGTCGCTGCGGTTGCCGCTGAAGGGCTTTACCCTGATGACGCCAGAGCCGGCGATAGTCCGCTGATTCGGGACGCAGATTAGAAGCCAGGCCTGATACCGGTCACAGCCCTATGACAAAAGATCCTCGGATGGCCGCGACGATTTCACAGTTTGCCGAATCTGCGAGCGGTAGACCGTTTTCTTGACCTCGGTGAATTTTTGCGAGAGCGTAACCGATACTTATAGCCACCAGAAATTCTTCATTCCTTCGGTCGCCCTGTTTCACCCTACCCGTTCATAGCGTGCCATTTCCCCGGTATTTCGAGCGTCGGTCTCCCATCAGATTTCGAAGGGCGCGAGTACTCAGTCCTGAGACCTCATGCATTCTTACCAGAAGTGACGCTCCCACCGGAAGCCGTCTATATCTGATTTTGACAATGAGTGCCGGGGAGACCTCTAGTACATCAGAAAGGTCGCTATCATTCGCCAACCTCAACTTGTTGACCAAGGCATCAAGAAGAAAATTCGGATCGAAACTTTTGGGGTGCGCTAGTTCTTCGCTGTTCATACCACCTAACGTTAGACAGAAGTATACGTGTAGTTGAGAGTAGCCGGTGCGATAGACATCGTCTTGACGACTGCCAAACGTTTTCACTGTGACCACACGCTCACTCATCGTGTCCTGATCGCGGCCTGCCCCTCGTATTCCACCGCTCGCCTACTGAACCGGGCCAAGCAGGAAGACGTCGCTTTACCGCGGTTGCTTAGGCACCGCGCAGGAACAAGTTGGTCAATTTTGCTGGCCGTAGCGGGCGCGTTGCAGAGAGCCTGACTTGTTTCGTTGCTCGCGAACGTGTTGCTCGTCGTCGCCATAGCTCGCTATGACTCCTCCTCACGCCTTGCACCGCATCCCGCGACGACCGCCAAATTGCCCAACTTATTCCTGCGCGGCGCCTTACCCGGTATGCCCTCGCGAGTGAAATCACATTGAACAAAAAAAGCAGCAACAGCGGGTAACGGAGCCGTCAGTCGTATATGGTCCGGCGTGTTGGGATTTGCATCCCAACCTACATCTTGGGTATGCGAGACGATACCGATCGCATTCGTTTAAATCGCTATTTCAGGACGTAGGCCGCAAGTACGCTTTGAACCTCGTAGATACTCAGCTTCTTGTTAAACTGCTTTTGGATAGGCGCGGCAGTACTTGAGATCCAGATTTTTAACTCGGCGTCCAAATCGAACGTACCTCCTGTTTCAATACTGAAGTGGGTGATGCTCTTGTAGGGCACCGAGTGATATTCAACCTTACTTCCTGTCAGTCCCTGCTTATCAACCAGGACCAATCGTTTATCGGTGAAGACAAAGTAATCACGGATGAGTTGATAGGCATGCTCCACGCGCTCTCCAGGCGCGAGAATCTTGCTGAATTCTTGTTGCACTTTCGCAGGATCAATCTGCGATGCATTGCCGAGTACGCCATCAAAAAGTCCCATAAACTTCGTCTCCAAAATATTTTGTCGGGTAATACATCTTACGGTGACGCATGAAGATGCAACGGCCTCGGACCAGCATGCTGCTTCTCAATAGAAGGTTTAGCGCCGCAGGGTGCGCATTAGCAGGAGTAAATCGTTGTCTCACTTGGGTCTCGCCCCGCCTATCCATGCGTCGATGTCATCGCGCGATTCCCTCGCAGGCGTCAGTTGCGCCTCCCCCTTGTCGCTTACCGACGCGAATAGCAACAGCGACCGGCCGGTGACCTGATAACAATGGCCGAAGTCAAAAACAGGTCGGTCTGAGCGGCCGGGGTCGTTGGTGTCGATCAGGCCAATCCAATGTCGTCCCTCGGGCACCTCTGGCAGAGTGAACTCGACTACATCATCGTGCGCGTTAAAGACGAGTAGCAGCGTCTCGTCGGAGCCAAGCCTTTTGATGCCGGTCGCCTGCGCGCGTCCATCCAGAAGCATGCCGAAGCATTTGGCATTGGGGTCGCTCCAATGGCCTTCCGACATTTCCTGGCCGTCCGGCGTCAGCCAGGTAACGTCCTTCACGTTGAGATACTCGTTGTAATTGCCAGTCAAAAACCGGCCACGGTTCAGAACGGGGTAACTCTTGCGGATACGAAGCAGCTTGCGCGTAAATTCCAGCATGGTACGGTCGTCCGCTGTAATGTTCCCCCACTCCAGCCATGTGACCTCGTTATCCTGCGCATAGGCATTGTTGCTGCCACGTTGCGTATTGCCAAACTCATCGCCGGCGAGGATGAGCGGCGTGCCGCGAGATAGCACGAGGGTAGCCATCAAGTTTCGCTTTTGCCGTTCGCGCACTGCCTTGATTTCCGCATCGTCGGTGGGCCCTTCCACGCCGTAGTTCCATGAATGGTTATTCGAATGACCGTCGCGGTTTTCCTCGCCGTTGGCTTCGTTGTGCTTGTCATTGTAGGAAACGAGGTCGTTCAGCGTGAAACCGTCATGCGCAGAAATAAAATTCACACTCGCCCACGACTTGCGACCGCGTTTATTGAACAAGTCTCCGGAGCCGGAAATTCGGCAGGCGAAGTCGGCCAACTTGGCAGAGTCGCCTTTCCAGTACGCGCGGACGGTGTCCCGAAACTTGTCGTTCCATTCCGCCCACCCCGGTGGGAACTGTCCGACCTGATATCCTCCCGGGCCGATATCCCAGGGTTCGGCAACGAGCTTCACGCTTGACAGCACCGGATCTTGCCGGCAGGCGTCGAGAAAGCCCCCGCCCTCGTCAAACCCGTAAGGCTCACGAGCGAGTATGGTCGCGAGATCGAAGCGGAAACCGTCCACGCGCATTTCCTGCGCCCAGTAGCGCAAGGAGTCCGTCACCATCTGCAGCACGCGCTGATGGGAGAGATTGACTGTGTTACCCGTGCCCGTATCGTTGATGTAGAACCGCTTGTTGTCCGGCATGAGGCGATAGTAGCTGGCATTGTCGATGCCCTTGAGGGACAGGGTCGGTCCCAGCTCGTTGCCTTCCGCGGTGTGGTTATAGACGACATCGAGAATGACCTCGATTCCGGCTGCATGAAACTGATTCACCATTTCCTTGAATTCATTTGCGAATGCCGAGTGCAGGTAGGATGGATGCGGAGCGAAGAATCCGATGGAGTTGTAGCCCCAATAATTCTTTAACCCTTTCTCGATCAGATAACTGTCGTGGATAAAGGCATGAATGGGCAGTAACTCCGCCGTCGTCACACCAAGCGCGCGCAGATACGCCGCGACTTCAGCTCGGGCAAGCCCCGCGAATGTACCGCGCTCTTCCTTGGGGATGCGGTCGTTCAGCGCTGTGAACCCCTTCACATGCATCTCATAAAAGACCGTGTTTTCCCATGGAACGCGTGGCAGGCGCTGCGGACCCCAGGTGAAGGCAGGATCGATGACGCGGCACTTCGGCACCAGGTGGGCACTGTCGCGCTCATCATAGGAAAGATCCTTGTCCGGGGAGTCAAGCTTGTACCCGAACAGTTCAGGTCCCCAGGTAAGCTCGCCCACAAGCTGCTTGGCATAGGGATCGATGAGCAGCTTATTCGGATTAAACCGGTGACCGGCCCCTGGCTCGTAGGGGCCGTGAACCCGATAGCCGTAGACAGTGCCCGGCCGCGCGGCGGGCAGGTATCCGTGCCACACCTCGTCGGTATATTCCGGCAGCTCGATCCGTTCGAGCTCCTTCTTTCCGTCTATATCGAACAGGCACAACTCCACCTTCGTGGCGTGAGCGGAAAACAAGGCGAAGTTCACTCCGAGGCCGTCCCAGGTAGCCCCAAGAGGGAACGGTTGCCCCTCCCGGATCACTGACGGCTGGAGAATACCCGGGGCGGATAAGGCTTTGGAAATTTTCGGTGCACGCGTCATTGCGGCTCCAGCGTAAGTTCCAGCATCTTGCTGTGTATTGTTATCCGGCATGCTCGTTTAAATTGAGTGTAGTTGGCTCGACCCGACAGAAGAGGCCTGACTGTTCGCGACCGTACCTCGGCCGCTGCAATAGAGATATCTGGATGAAATCGGCACAGGTCCTCGGGTGCGGCTTCCTTATTTGGGTATATGGCTTCGCGGTGACAGGTTTTCATTCATATTTCAGTGACGTCCAGGTTTACCTATAGATATTGCAATTACTGAAACGTTCATTGCCAAGCGCGTCGCTTTGCGGCCGGGCAAATCGAGCGGCCCACTCGGCATACGCATCCTCAAAGACTTCTCGCAGGCGGGCGCGAGGAGAGGTATTAACACTAGGTTATACCGTTCCCCATAATCGGAACTTGCCGCTGGGCTCTAATCCGGCCTAACATCCGTGCCAAGCCGCTGCTGCTTATGCATACGCAGCAATGGTTGTCAGCGCTACCTGCACAGGCGGGGCCGGGAAGTCGGGCGCTCCGATTGCCATGACTCAGGGCGACGGCAACCTGGACCACGTGTTCCCGATCCGCTATTTCGATCAGGGCCGGCGCAGGATGGGCGTGAAATTCATCGCCACGCTGGCAGCTTGAGTCACGATTCCCATATCTAAAATTAACAAGGAGACTTTAATGAAGCGATTCGCCCTGGCCGCGCTGTTGTGCGCCCTTCCTTTCACCGCATCCGCCGCCTATCCGGACAAAGCAATCCGGTTGGTCGTGCCATTCCCGCCGGGCAGCATCACAGATGTGGTGGCGCGCGCCCTCGCTGACGGCATGGCGCCGCGGCTGGGCCAGCCGGTGGTGATCGACAACAGGGCGGGCGCGAATGGCATCGTCGGCACTGCCGTGGCCGCGAAGTCACCGGCCGACGGCTACACGCTCTTCATGGTGGGCGTCAGCACTGGGGCAAGCAACGTGAGCGCTTTCAAGTCGCTGCCCTACGACCCGCGCAAGGATTTCGCGCCCCTGGGCATGGTGGCTGAGGCTCCGTTCATCCTGGTCTCCGCGAAAAATCTGCCGGCGAAAAACCTGCAGGAATTCCTCGCGCACGCCAAGGGAGTTCCCGGCAAGCTATCGTACGGCTACGGTTCCGGCAGCGCCCAACTGACAGGCGCGCAGGTGGTTTCGATGGGCGGGTTCACCGCCATGCCGGTAGGTTATCGCGGCGTTCCCCAGGCGATGAACGACCTGATGGCAGGCATGATCGACTTCACCGTGGCAGATCTCGTCAATGGGATGCAGCAGGCCCGAGCCGGGCGCGTCACTGCCCTCGGCGTGACAAGCAAGAAGCGCTCGCCGCTCGCGCCGGAAGTGCCGACGCTGGCCGAGGCGGGCCTGCCCAACTACGATCTCACCGTCTGGTTCGGCATGGCCGCTCCGGCGGGCACCCCGGCACCGACGGTGCAACGCCTGAACACAGTGCTGCGCGAGGTACTGGAAGACCCCGCGCTGAAGAAGCGATTCGAAGCTGCCGGCCTGACCGCCCTGCATTCCACGCCCGAGGCATTCGGCAAACTCATCGACACCGAGATCGCCAAGTGGGGCAAGGTGTTCCGCGATGCCGGCCTGCAGCCGGAATAAGCGGGAACCGGCACCCGCCCTTTTCCTTCACATCCCCCGGAGGCACCGCGCAGGCAGTTGACGGCGTCGCCTTTCTATAAGAACGTCACAAGCATCCGAGTGGCCAACACATATAGCAGGCAGGCAAAGATGCGCTTCAACGTCAGCACCGGAAGACGGTGCGCCAGGCGGGCGCCGAATGGCGCGGTGACGACGCTTCCGGTGACGAGCCCGATGAGTGCAAAGACGGAGATGAAACCGAGTGCATCGGAAGGTAAATGCGGCACGTTCCAACCGGCGATCAGGTAACCCATCGATCCGACAAGAGCTAAAGGGACGCCGGTCATGGCCGCCGTCCCGATTGCTACCCGCATCGGAATGCCGCACCAGAGCATGAACGGGACCATGAGGAAGGCGCCGCCAGCCGATATCAATCCACTGAGGATGCCAATTCCGAAGCCGACTGAAAAAAGTAGGCCGGTATCAGGCAAGGTTCTCGCCGCGGCAGGTTTTTTGTTCAATATCATCTGCGTCGCGGCAGCATAAACAATGAAGGTAAAGGCTATTGTCATGTGCTGCTGCGTGAACCAGCGCGACGCCAGAGTGGAGACGAGGCTGCCGACAACCAGGCCCGGGACCATGCGTCGTACGATGTGAAAATCCACGCCACCGAGTTTGTAGTGCTCGCGCGCGCTTGATGCGGACGTGAAAACGATGGTTGCCATAGCTGTTCCCAACGCCAGGTGCACCACATGGTTCGGCGCGAACTCTTGTGCAGCGAACAGCGCGGCGAGAACCGGGACCAGGGTCGTGCCACCGCCGACACCCAGCATGCCCGCGAGAACGCCGACAAAGGCGCCCGTCGCCACATACGCGAGGAACCAACTCATTGTTTGGCACCCGCTGCGGCCAGGTTATTCACGATGCACCTGTCGGCGTGAGCCCGACCGCCGCCATAACTGCCCTGCTCCAGTACGTCGCCGCCGAGCGTCACACGCACCGCGCAGTATTTGAATTCGGGGATCTTGCCATAGGGGTCCAATGCCGCATTCGTGAGCGTGTTGATCGCGGCCTCGTAATAACAAAATGGCACAAACACCGCGCCGCGCGGAGAACTGTCATCCGCCCTTGCATAGAGCGATACCTTGCCGCGTCGCGATTCGATGGTAACGATATCGCCGGGCTTGCCGCCTAGTAGATCCAGGTCCAACGGGTGCACCAGGGCGACCGGATCGGGTTCGATCGCATCCAGCACCGTCGCCCGCCGCGTCATGCTGCCGGTATGCCAGTGCTCAAGCTGGCGACCGGTGATCAATATCGTCGGATACTGATCGTCGGGGCGCTCATCGGCCGGGA
>JBBWZW010000053.1:0-9714 GCA_039649305.1 Burkholderiales bacterium | reverse complement strand
CGCCCGGGAATTCGTATTTGGACAGGAGCTCGCGCACTTCCATTTCGACCAGCTCGAGCAACTCGGCGTCGTCCACCATGTCGCATTTGTTCAGGAACACGATGATGTACGGCACACCGACCTGGCGCGCCAGCAGGATGTGTTCACGGGTTTGCGGCATCGGGCCGTCAGCAGCGGAGCAGACCAGGATCGCGCCGTCCATCTGTGCGGCGCCGGTGATCATGTTCTTCACATAGTCGGCGTGGCCCGGGCAGTCAACGTGCGCGTAGTGGCGGTTGGCGGTTTCGTATTCAACGTGCGCGGTGTTGATCGTGATGCCGCGCGCCTTTTCTTCCGGCGCTGCGTCGATCTCGTCGTATTTCTTGGCTTCACCGCCGAACTTGGCCGACAGCACTGTCGCAATTGCTGCAGTCAGCGTGGTCTTGCCATGGTCAACGTGCCCGATCGTGCCCACATTCACGTGCGGCTTGGTCCGCTCAAACTTGCCTTTTGCCATTTTAGACTCCTAACGATTTGAAGAGAATGTCCAGGCACGCGCCCGACTGTCTTACCGATATACAGATGAACTTTACAAATTCAATATGGTGCCCTTGACGTGGATTGAACACGTGGCCTCTCCCTTACCAAGGGAGTGCTCTACCACTGAGCTACAAGGGCATCTTTGCTGTCCGATACCCCGGGGGTACGTCCAACCAAAAACTGGAGCGGGTGAAGGGAATCGAACCCTCGTCATAAGCTTGGAAGGCTTCAGCTCTACCATTGAGCTACACCCGCAAGGCACATCAACTTCAGCCGCAAAACTTGTTCACCTGAAATACCAAAATTGGTGGAGGGGGCTGGATTCGAACCAGCGTACTCGTAAGAGGGCAGATTTACAGTCTGCTGCCATTAACCACTCGGCCACCCCTCCGTCAGGGAACCCCAAACTATAGTGTAGCGACCCCTTGTTGTCAACCGCTATATCGCTCTGGGGAAATAAATTCGCCGGTTTTGCCGGAAATCGTGGAAATGAGCATACTGATCCCGGGATTTGATTGCCTACAATCCACAACATGGCTGGCGCTTAAAAACGCGTCTCGCGCGCGGCGCGCAGAAAATCATCGAGGATGGGCGTGCAGTCCAGTAGTTCGGCCCTACCGGCGCGGTGAAATTCGGGATGCCACTGAAGGCCCATGACGAAACGGGCCTTGCGATAACGGATCGCCTCGACGATGTGGTCGCTGCCTGAGTACGCTTCGACCGTGAGGTCGCGCCCAAGGTCCTTGACCGCCTGATGATGGATCGAATTTACCAGTGCTTCGGACCTGGAAGGGAACAATTTTGCCAGGGTCGATCCCTCGGGGAAAAGGATCGGATGATAATGCGTGTCGTACAAGTCGCTGACATGTTCGATCGCGGTCGGCACGTCGGTTGCGATGTCCTGGTAAAGGGTGCCGCCAAACGCGACATTGATGAGTTGACAACCACGGCATACGCCCAGCACCGGCTTCCCGGCTTCGACGAATTCATGGAACAGTTCGAGCTCGTACATGTCGCGCGTACGGTCGCCGCTCCACTCCGGACGGGTCGCCGCCTGCGAGTAGGTTTTAGGCGATACGTCAGCCCCGCCCTGGAGCACGAGGCCGTCCAGGTGCTTGGCGTAGTCGCGCAGGCGAATATTGCTGGGATGTAACAGGCCATTGGTATTCACGGTCGGGATCATAAACACCAGTACGTCACGCGACATCACCCACTGGGCAATCGACTCTTCCAGATACTGCAAGGTTTTGCTGCGCAATCCCGTTGCGCCCGACTCCGGGTGAAAGATGCGGGCCGAAACCCCGATTTTGAGCGTGCGATGCGTGAGGCGTCGCGCCACGAGGTCTGACATTGCGCGGAATCGGGCCACGATGACCCTTCGCGTCTGGCCCCACGGCGTTTCTTCTCGCCCGGCATCGGGAGGCTCTTCCTTTACTGGAACGGGTGACGCGGCTGGCACGGCAGTTGCGGAAGTCGCGGAAGGCGCGCCTGCGTCGTATGGTTCGGACATGAAGTTTCTTTGGTGGATGCGCCGGCATTTCGTTGCGGCGACGGAATATTGACTCTGACCTACTTAATATACGCCGGTTCAGTTTGCGTGTTGAGGACGGAGATTTTGGTGAGGCCGCCAGACGCGCGGGCCGTGCGGTGAGCAGACGCGCGCCCGAGCGCCTGGACGGTTTGCTGCGGCAGTAGTCAGGCGTCGACCGCCTGCCACAATTCCGCGCTTGGCTCTTCCACCACCACCTGGTTGCGTCCGCCCCGCTTGGCGAGGTACATCGCCGTATCGGTGCGGGAGAACAGGTCGAGTACGGATTCCCCGGGAATATACTGCGTCAGCCCGATCGAAACGGTGACGCGGTGCTGCAGTTTTCCTTGCCAGCAATGATGTTCCACCTGCTCCCGGATGCGCTCGGCCGTGTTCAGCGCGGGTAGCAAAGGGGTCTGCGGCAGGATAAGCACGAACTCCTCGCCGCCATACCTGCCCAGCACGTCGCCCTGACGCACGTTCTCCTGCGCGATGCGGGCAAAGGTTCGGAGTACTTCGTCACCGGCGAGATGGCCGATGTCATCATTGATGCGTTTGAAATTGTCGAGGTCGATGACAGCCAGGCACAGCGGCGCCCCGGTTTCGTCGCTCAGGCGTTTTTGCTCCTCGAGCGCGGCGATCAGGTAGCGCCGGTTATAGCAGCCGAGGAGCGGGTCGCGCTGCGCGTGTTCTTCGATATTTCGGATCTTTTTGCCGGCCTGGTACAACGCGCTATGCAGGCGGCGCACCCGCCCGGCAAGCACGACGAACCCGGGCAGGGTCAGCGCCAGTACCAGCCAGTGCAACAGCGCGTATTGGATGTCGAGCGGGCTGCCCCGCTGCGCCAAATGCAGGCCGATCACGCCGGCATATCCGGTCAGGGTGGCGGTGGTGAGCAGCAGCATCGTCCTGTGTGTAAGCCGGTACATCGCATATGCGGTGAGCACGAAGATGAATGGTGTGAAAATAATCCGGCTACCGGGCGCCGAATACAGCGTCCAGAGCATGATCGTGAGTCCTCCGATGGCGATCGGCGCGGTCAGGTTTTTTTCTTTTGCCTTCAGGTTCAATCCCGTAATGAAAATGCCATACAGGGCCACGATCAGGCTGCCGGCAATGACAGCGACGGTAACCAGCGTGCTCCGGTCGACCAGTTCCTGTGTGTGGAATACCGCCAGCGCCAATACGTACAGCTCCGCCACAATGCAGATCGGGAGCAAGCGCTGGATGCGAGCCGCCTGCCGGGCAACATTGAGGGTATCCGTGTAGCGGCGCATTGCGGCCGATGGAACGGACAGCCCAGGCTCCGCGGGCATTTCGGCAAGTGGAAAAATATCCGTGTTCGGAACGGCTTCGTCGGAATTCGTGGATGACATGGAAACGCACCAATAGGGCCGGGGAGGCCGTTATGGACAGGGTGTCCGGCGGCTAGCGCCAGGAACCCGTTGCCGCAGGAGGCAGCCCCGCATAAGCTAGGCTCCCTGGCGCGGCAGGACCCGATTTCCGCAATACCTTACACGAATCTCACTTTTTGTTGTCAAAAATATTACAAATACCTGTCACATTTGACTGGTTGCAGTGGACGCCTCTGCCGTGGCTGATGGGCGCATACGCCATGCGGCCAGCACCGCGCTGGCGCAAAGGACCGCGACGAGCAGGAAGGTTTCATTGAACGCCTCGATCCGTTTGGCCGCATCCGTCGACTGCCCGGTAAGCCCCGCGTGATGCGCGGCCAGGCGCCATTGCAGCATGATCCCGACCAGGCTTACGCCGATGGCGCCACCCAGCTGGCGCAGAAAATTGATGGTGCTGGCCCCCTGTGCAATCAGAGTGGACTCGACGCCCCGCATCGAGCCGAGGCTGAGCGCCGGCAGCACGAATCCCAGGCCCACCCGCCCGATGATGGCCCAGGCCATCAGGGTGAAGTACCCCGTGGCGCCCGATCCGATTGCCATCAGCCCAAAGGAGATTGCCAGCAGCAGAAGTCCGGCGGACACCAGGAGATTAGGCGCGACCCGGTCAGCCAGTTTGCCGGCCAACATGATGACGACGCCGAGGATTATGCCGGCGGGTAGCAGGATCAGGCCGGCTTCCGATGGCGTATAGCCCAGCGCCATTTGCATGTAAACCGGCAGCAGATAGGTTGATCCGAACAGGCCCGCGCCATAGATGAAGGCGACCAGTGCGCCCATCGAAAACTGCCGGTAACGGAACAGCTTCATGTTCATCAGCGGTTCTTCGGCGCGCAACTGGTGGACGACAAAGGCGGCGAAGCTGGCCACGCCGAGCACCAGCAGAGCCGCCGCCAGCATCGGTTCGTCCTGCAGATGCACCAGCCCGTTCAGGATACTGATGGTACAGACGCCGGCCAGCAGCAGGCCCTTCCAGTCCAGCGCTTTGGCATCGCCCATCATCGGTGAATTCACTGACAGGAATCGGCGGACCATGAAGAGCACCGCCACGCAGAATGGCACCACCACGAAGAAAATCGAGCGCCAGCCGAATAACTCGACCAGGAAGCCGCCGACGCTGGGGCCGATGGCCGGCGCCAGCACGACGCCGAAACCGAAAATGCCCATCGCCTTGCCCTGCTCTTTTACCGCGAACGCGCGCAGAATTACGATGGCAGGAATCGGCTGCAACACGCCGGCAGCCAGTCCTTCCGCCACCCGCATGGTCAGCAGCATCGGGTAATTGACGCTGAAACCGCCCACCACCCCGCCGATGAGCAAGAGCCAGATAGCGCCGGCATAGGTGCGGCGCAAGCCGTAACGCAGCAGCAACCATGGCGTGGTCAGCATGGACAGCGTCATCGCCAGCATGAACCCGGCCGATACCCATTGCGCCCTCTCCTGCCCGAGCGCGAAGTGATGGCTGAGGTCGGGCACTGCCACATTAACTATGGTCGATGACAGAATCGACGCCATCGTCCCTATCATGACCGTCAGGAGCACGATCCATTTGTAGCGGCTGCCGTAGCGCTCGCTCAGTTGTTCCATGGTGGGCTGCATGCGCGCTCTCAGCAAAACAGGCAAGTCCAGCTGACTACCTCGGCAATCAGGAAAATGACCGCTGACCACAACACGGTGGAGCCGAACGGCAGGCACCACACCTGCCCGAACAGTTTGAAGCGGATATCGGCCGGCAGGCGCCCCACACCCAGCTTTTGCAACCAGGGCACCAGTGGATAGAAGATGATGAGTCCGAGGAAAACGACAGCGACCCAGCGTATCATTGAGCGGCCTTCGTCAAGGACATAAGGCGGGATGCATAAAGCCGTCGGCGTTCATCACAGCAGGCGCGCCACCGCGAACGCGATCAGCGACAACAGGATGGTGGACGCGAACGGCAAAAAGATCTGCTTGCCGAACAGCGTGAACCGCACGTCACCCGGCAGGCGGCCAACGCCGAGCTTTTCCAGCCAGGGTAGCAGTGAAGCGAATACGATCAGTGCCACAAAAATGGTGAGGAACCAACGGATCATGCGCGGCCTGCGAGAGTTCTGCTTGTTATTCGGGAACGAGGCGTCGGCGACACCCGTGCAGCCATCATAACCTGTGGCTACGGTCGTTGCGCGCGAACTTCTCCGGCAATTTTGCCTCTTTGCCAACCACCAGCACCTTGAACAATTCGCCCATTTCGGCCGGCGAGATCAGTTTTTGGACCGCATTCGATTGCGGCAAGTAACGCATCTGGTCGGTGGGCGGCGTTCGCAACAGCAAGTCGCCTATGCCAGCGTCCAGCAGGAAAGCTGCCTGGCTCGTATAGCCGAGCATGTCCAGCCCGCTTTCTACCGCGGCGCGCGCCATCGCGGTGAAATCAACATGCGCAGTAACATCTTGCAAACCCGGCAGGTAAAACGGATCGGGATGCGCATGATGCCGGTAATGACACATCAGCGTGCCTTGGGCGCGCTGGCCCAGGTAGTATTCATGCGCGGGGAAGCCGTAGTCGATGAGGATTGCCGCACCGCCCCGGCCGGTATCCAGGTAGCCGGTGCGCAGCATGCCGGCGAGCGAATTCATGAAACCGACGGAAATCGGGTGTACTTCGGTCATATACCCCACCGGCAGGCTGTCCACATCCGGAATCTGCGCCACCAGGGAAGCGTCGCATGGCCGGTCGCGAAAAACGAAGTTCTTGTGCGAGAGTCCGATCCCGCGCTCCTTCCAGCCCTGGTCGGTCTTGGCGACGAGTTGCACCGGCATGGCGTCCAGTACCTCATTACCTATGACTACCCCGGAGAACGAGCGGGGCAGGCTGTCCATCCAGACCACCTGCGGAAAGTCCCGCAGCTTTTTTTCTTGCCGTGCACGCAATTCGCCCGACACCTCGACTATCAGGTAGCGGTGAACCGCCACCCCCATATCCGCGAGTTCGGACAGGATATCGTGGGCCAGCTTGCCGCTGCCGGCGCCGAACTCGAGTATTTGAGGCGCCGTCTGGTTCATCAGATCGGCGGCGACATGGGCCAGCGTATTGCCAAAAAGAGGCGTTATTTCGGGGGCGGTTGTAAAATCCCCCTCTTTGCCGAGTTTTGCAGCTCCGCCGCTGTAATATCCCAGCCCGGGCGTATAGAGAAGCAGTTCCATGTAACGCGCGAACGAAATCCAGCCGGAGTTGCGACGAATATCGTTTGCGATCAGGTTCTGGAGCGAGCGCGAAGCCTTTAGCGCGTCGAAAGAAGGTTCGGGAAGTTGCAGTTGCATATACGATATTGTATTGAAATCGGCAGCGACGATTTGTAATTAAATGTATTTTTTACCCGGTCCATGCCGTTGAATGGCCCGACAATCCCCGGAAGACGCCCCACGAACTATGACCACGCACGACCAGAAAGTTGCAATAGTGACCGGCGCCGCCAAACGCGTCGGCCGCACCATTGCGCTTGCGATGGCGCGGCGCGGATGGGATGTGGTCGTGCATTACGGGAAGTCGGAGGAGGAAGCATGGGACACGGTGCGCGAGATCGAGGCTGTGGGGCGGCGGGCAGTCGCCCTGCAGTGCGACCTGGCCGATGAGGCGCAAGTGAAAGCGCTGTTGCCCCGCGCGGTCGATGCAATGAAAACCGGCCGTATCCGCTGCGTCGTCAATAATGCATCGCTGTTCGAACGGGACGATGCCGCCGATTTTTCGGTGGCCTGCCTGGACGCCCACATGCACGCGAACCTGGCCGCCCCCGTCCTGCTGGCCCAGGCGCTGCACGATATAACGCCAGCCGGGTCGCAGGCGGTCGTGATCAACCTGCTCGACCAGAAATTATTCAACCTCAACCCGGACTTTTTATCCTACACGCTGTCGAAAGCTGCATTGCAAGCCGCCACGACCATGCTGGCGCAGGCGCTTGCGCCCAAAGTCAGGGTGGTAGGCGTCGCTCCCGGCATTACGCTGGTGTCGGGGGACCAGACCGAGGAAGGGTTTGCCAGCGCACACATGATGACTCCGCTCGGCCGTTCCAGCACACCGGAAGATGTCGCGGCGACCGTGTGCTTTGTCGCCGAATCCCCCGCCATCACCGGCACTACGCTGTTGGTCGATGGTGGCCAGCATTTGATTCCCCTCCAGCGCGATGTGATGTTTCTTGCAAAGTGATGTTGCCTTGCCAGGCTCGCACGCGATAACTTTTTGAAACTATGTACCCCTCTCTTTCCTACTCCGGCCTTTCCGACTGTCGTCGCCTGTTCCTGCGCAACTATGAAGTGCAGATCAACATTGGCGTCCATGATTTCGAAAAGAAAGGCGAGCAGCGCGTGCTGATCAACGTCGATCTGTTCATTCCCCTGGCGTTGTCGACACCGAAGGAAGACCACCTGGTTGAAGTGGTCGATTACGATTTCATGCGCGACACTATCGCCAGACGCATGGCTCAAGGGCACATCCACCTGCAGGAAACGCTGTGCGACGATGTGGCGCGCGCGATGCTGGCGCATCCGAAAGTGCGCGCGGTGCGGGTGTCTACCGAAAAACCGGATGTCTACCCGGATTGCGAATCCGTCGGCGTCGAAGTATTCCACATCAAGGCGTAGGAGATTGTTATGAGTGATGCGCTAATGGACAGCGCGCCGGTCGGCGTAAAACAGGCGGAAAAAATCGCCTATGAGAACAACAAGCTGCACAAGCGCCTGTGCCGTCAGGCCGGACAGGCGATTGGCGACTTCAACATGATCGAGGATGGCGACAAGGTGATGGTGTGCCTGTCAGGCGGCAAGGACAGCTACGGCATGCTGGATATCCTGCTCACCTTGCGCCAACGCGCGCCTATCCATTTCGACATCATTGCGGTTAACCTGGATCAGAAGCAACCGAACTTCCCGGCCCATGTACTGCCGGAATACCTGACGAAACTCGGTGTGCCGTTTCATATCGAAAACCAGGATACCTACAGCATCGTCAAGCGCGTGGTCCCGGAGGGGAAAACCACCTGCGCGCTCTGCTCCCGCCTGCGGCGCGGCATCCTGTATCGCGTCGCCGATGAGCTGGGCGCTACCAAGATCGCGCTTGGCCATCATCGGGATGACATCCTGGAGACCTTCTTCCTGAACATGTTCTTCGGGGCGAAGTTGAAAGGCATGCCGCCCAAGCTGCAATCCGACGACGGCAAACACATCGTGATCCGTCCGCTTGCCTATGTGAAGGAAGCGGACATGACGCGCTATGCGGAAGTGAAGCAGTTCCCGATCATTCCGTGCGACCTGTGCGGCAGCCAGGAAAACCTGCAGCGCAAACAGCTCAAGGCGATGCTGCGCGAATGGGAAAAGAAATTCCCGGGCCGGGTCGACAACATCTTCTCAGCGCTGTCGACCGTCGCCCCGTCGCATCTGATGGACCGGAATCTGTTCGGCTTCGCCGACCTGAAGGTGACCGGCGAAGCGTCGGCGAATGGGGATATCGCGTTCGATGAAGAGCCATGCGCGACGCCGACTGCAAACGTTGTGCGGTTTGATGACCTGAGGGATTGATCGGCGGCGGCGTGGCCGGGTTTATGCGCGCGGGCGCGCCATCGTATGGCAATCCTCGATCAGGCGCTGCAGTTTTTCCCGCGCATGCGCTTTTTGCTCCGGCGTCGCGATATTGACGATCGTCGCTATCATGCGCGCCGTGCCATCCTTTGAAGCACTGAAAAACGCTTTGTGCTGCGCGTCGCCAAAATGGTCGGCCACGCCTGCCGCGTAATTCTTCAACAGCGCCATCGTCGCTTCCCGGCCGAGCTTTTCATTCTGCACTTTCTTCAGCAGCGCAATCAATTCCTGTTGGCGACGCAAGCGCATCTGCAGTCCCATCTCGTTATTCAAGGAGCGTTCATCTGACGCCGCTCGAATCCGCGCTTCCTGTTCACGGTTAAAATTGCCGAACCAATACTCGGCCTGTTTCATGACCTTCTTGTATCGGAAAAGTTGACGCTGCTCAACATCGCCACGCAGATAGTCCTTACGATAGCTGTCGTTATTAGAAACAAATTTTTTCTCGAGGTGTGCGATCTGCTGTGGTTGAAGCGCCAATGCCAGGTCGGTGAGTTCGGGCAAGGCTTTATCGACCAGTGTTTCCACACTCGCCTTGAAGGCATCGGTATCGCGGAGCACGTCCGCTTGCGTGACCTGGCGCTGCAGTTGCAGCTGTGTCTGCGCGTTGGTTAGCAACTTCGCGTATTCGTTCAGCTGCGTTTTGCG
>JBBWZW010000045.1:0-4173 GCA_039649305.1 Burkholderiales bacterium | reverse complement strand
CCTTCATTACCATCACGTGGGGTGATATATTTTGCTCTAGCGGTTGAGTTTGCTGAACTTGCTGTTTGGACAAAATCGTGCGGATACGATAACTCGGGTCGAGCGTATCTCGCTAACCGCAGCCGATATCGGTCGGATTGGTCGTTGCCTCGGACCGAATTCGGAGTTCAGCCGACGCGGCGATCCTCAGCGATCGCATTATGAAATGCAGGTTGGCCGGCACATCCATTTGCTCGCCAGCGCTGTGATGACTCGCATCAATGCCGTACTTGGATTGCATTCGGAAGTTTGCTGTCAATTGGTGAAGAGGACACTCGATGGTCAAGCTACCAACCAGATCGGGCGGCGGTTCACGCTTTTGGAATCTATTGCTTCTGTTGCCGTTTGTCGCGCTCCTGTGGGTGCCGTTCTACAATTCAATCGAGCCGGTGCTTTGGGGTATCCCATTTTTCTATTGGTACCAATTTCTTTGGGTGCTTCTCACCTCGGCAATCATAATCTGGGTGCTTCACAGGAACGATTAGGTCTCGCGCCGAGTGTTCGCAGGCTACATTCCAGGTGACGAATATGAACTGGACTGCGCTCATCGTCTTCGTTCTGCTGTTCGGAGCAGTGACAATTCTCGGCTTTGCGGCATCCCGTTGGCGCCGCGGCGATCTCGACTTGCTGCATGAATGGGGGCTGGCAGGACGCCGCCTCGGCACCGTCGTCGTCTGGTTTCTACTAGGCGGTGACGTCTACACCGCCTACACTTTTATAGCGGTGCCGGCTCTTGTGTTCGGCGCAGGAGCTATCGGCTTTTTCGCGCTGCCTTATACGATCATTGTATATCCGCTGGTGTTTCTGATCCTGCCGCGCATGTGGTCGGTCGCGCATAAACACAATTTCATCACCGCCGGCGACTTTGTCCAAGGCCGGTATGGCAACAAATGGCTCGCGCTGGCGGTGGCGATCACCGGCATCGTCGCGACCATGCCCTACATCGCGCTACAGTTGCTCGGATTGCAGGTGGTCATCGGCGCCATGGGCGTCGGGACGATCGGTTTCTTTGGCGATCTGCCGCTCATCATCGCCTTCGTTATACTTGCGGCATTTACTTATACCAGCGGACTCCGCGCTCCAGCGATGATCGCAGTAGTTAAAGACACGCTTATCTACATCACAGTGTTGGCTATGGTTATCGTGATTCCGATCGAACTTGGCGGTTATGCAAAGATGTTCGCAATGATCCCGCCCGCGAAGCTTTTGCTCACGGGTCCGCAAAGCGGCAATCTTGGCCAATACTCCGCCTATGCGACCTTGGCGCTCGGCTCGGCTTTTGCGTTGTTTCTTTATCCGCACACAATGACGGGCGTGTTGAGCGCGAGTAGCCGCGACGTGATCAGGCGCAACGCAGCCTATCTGCCGGCATATTCTTTTATGCTGGGTCTCCTTGCGCTCACGGGCTTCATGGCCTTGGCCATGGGGGTCGATAAGTTGCCGGAGTTCGCGCCGCAATTCGCTCAGTACAAGTCGAATTTTGCTGTGCCCGCCCTTATTCTGCATAGTTTCCCCGACTGGTTTGCCGGGGTGGCGTTCGCGGCTATCGGCATCGGCGGCCTGGTGCCAGCGGCCATCATGTCGATCGCGGCCTCGAACCTGTTCACTCGGAATATCTATGTGCAATTCATTCGGCCGGATTGCACGCCGAAGCAGGAAGCGCAGAACGCGAAAATCGTTTCACTAGTCGTCAAGTTCGGTGCTCTTTTGTTCATTGTCTTTCTGCCGCTCCAGTACGCAATCCAACTCCAACTTCTCGGGGGCATCTGGATCAGCCAGACTATACCCGCCGTCATTGTCGGTCTTTATACGCATCGGCTTAATCCCTGGGCGCTCATCATCGGCTGGGCAGCAGGTCTTGTCTCAGGCACCTGGATGGTCGCGTCGCTTGGTTTCGAATCTGCCGTTTTCCCATTAGTAGTAGATGGCCTTACCATTCCCGGCTACGCGGCGCTGTACGCGCTGGGCCTCAATGTCGCGGTAAGTATCGTGCTCTCGCTCCTGCTCAACCAGATGCCGGCGACTCGTGGTACGGACCAGACGTTAGCTGTCGACTATCGCTTTTGATGCGGCTGTTTGGCAAACGTCCACTTAGCGCTGGCGCGCTGCGCATAGTAGAGCGCGATATCGGGGTCGGGCGCGAGCGCAGCATTGCGTGTCTGTGAACGCGTTGTTGGCGCTATGACAATGCGGATGGAAAGGTGGATCGGACCGGGCTCACAGGACGTGCGCCGCGTGGTTTGCCGCACGACGAACGGATGTCGGCTCATCGCAACGAACCTGTTCGATTGGAACGATTAGAACAGACTTACTCCCATCCTCTCCAAAATTAAATTGAAAGTCCGCGTCAAGATTCTGCGCAAGCGCTTCGATGATTCTGAGCCCGCTTCCAGGCCTGACGTGAGCCGTCGAAGCCGATCCGTTATCGGACACGCGACATTCGACAAACTCTCCGGATGCCCGGCACTCGATCCGGATAGTGCCGCCCTCCTCATCAAACGCGTGGCGCACGGCATTGGTGATGAGCTCGGCGACGATCATCCCCAACAGCCAGCAGCGTTTGGAAGACATCTGGAACTGACGTTCCACCAATACGAGCTCTATGTTCGTGTTTTCAAGTTTGGAGCGGCTGATCGATCCACATAGGTCGCGGAGGTAGGCGGATGCGTCGATACAATCGTCGCCCGCCGGCATCTGGAGAGCATGGTGAACCCTCGCATAATTATGCAATTGCTTCATCACGCCGGCCAGCGCGGCTTTTACATTACCGTCCGGAGATTTTGCGGCCGCAAAGGACACCACCTGGATAGCCGATGCGAATTCGTTGTTGACCCGGTGCGTGATTTCTCGAAGCAACACTTCTGAGGTCGAATACGTAGATGATGCCACGGCTCTCAAGACACTCTCCTGGCTTTCAACTGTAAACCCATGCGACCAGACCGGCCCTGTCTCGGTGCGACCAGCGGATCATGGATAGATTGTTGTTATTCCTGTTTCGAATGTGAACATCGATTGCGAATTAGAAGGTAAGCCCTTCGATGCGAACGCGGCACGCGCGCGCTCAACGCGTCCGGCCAGTCTAGGCTCGCAATCCGCCTTCACCATTAAATTAAATTTCAGGAAGGCTTCCGCTTGCCTGTTAAGATAGCTGAGATCGGAAAATCAGCGTCGCACCATCAGTCGATCACGCCTTCATCACTTTCGCGAGAAATCCCGAGCAAAAGAATACGTCGGCGCCAAGCGCAGTCGGTGTGTATTTTCCGGCTGCCCGTCGCTATCTAAACGTCAACCGCAGGAACGCCACAGATAGAGGATGATTGTATGCGCCACATTCCGCTGGGAACAAAGGGAACGTTCACGTTGCGTGTACTGCCGGAGCATCTCGCCAATCGGTTCAAGGACGCCATGTTACCGCAGGTGCTGGCGACGCCCGTAATGATCCTGATCATGGAGAACGCCGCCCTCAGCGCCATCAGGCCATTTCTGGATACGGGTGAGAGCGCGGTCGGTACGGAGATAAACGTACGGCATCTTGCCGCTACACCCATCGGTCATGATGTTCGTGCGGAAGCCGAGGTAGTCAAGGTCGATGGAAAACGAATCGAATTGAAGGTGTCGGCGAGCGACGAGATGGAAGAGATCGGCAGCGGAACTCATCAGCGAATGGTGATCGATCTTCATTCGTTCAACGAGCGCCTTGCCAAAAAAAGCAAGCGCTAACCGAGCGCCGTCAAATTCCAAGGACCAGCGACGGGCCTGGCATATGCACCGCCGCTATAGGGGCGCTTAAACGCCGACATCGGGCAAGCGTCGCTCATGAAAGCTTTGAGTTCACGCCCTCTTCAGCGCAGCTTGCCCAGCAGCGCAACCAGCGTCTCACGCTCCTTCGCATCGAGCGGCGCAAGGGTCTCCTTGGTAATCGCGAGCGCGTTCGGCGCGGCCTTTTCGGCCATCTGCTGACCGGCACGCGTGAGGCTGACCAGCTGACGGCGGCCGTCTTCGGGATAGGCGCTGGTCTCGGTCAAGCCACGGGCGGTGAGCCGGTCGATTACGCCCTTGATGGTGGCGACATCCATCGCCGTCAGCCGCCCGAGCTGATTTTGCGAGCACGGTCCGGTCTCGGTGAGTTTTGCT
>JBBWZW010000031.1:0-3018 GCA_039649305.1 Burkholderiales bacterium | reverse complement strand
GCCGCCCTCAATGAGAATACCTTGTGGGGTAACGAGACCACCAAGCTCGAGGTGAAACTGGCGCAGGAGAAGGGCTACAACCTGGCCAAGACGGTCACCTATCCCGCCAAGACTACCCAGCTGACTTCCGAAGTGCAGCAGCTGAAGGCGGCCAATCCGCAGGTGGTGATGCAATCGTCGTATCTGGGCGACGCGATCCTGTCGATGAAGACCTTCAAGGAACTCGGCTTCTCTCCCGACATGATCCTCGCCAATAACGCCGGCTTCACCGATACCGAGTTCATCCGGACCCTCGGTAAAGATGCCGACTATGTGATCACGCGCGAAGTGTGGTCGCTCGACCTGGCCACCAAGAACCCATTGATCAAGCAGGTCAATGATCTGTACAACAGCCGCTATAAAGCCAACTTCACCGGCAATTCTTCCCGCACCTTCACCGGTTTGATGGCGCTCGCCGATGCGATCAACCGTGCCGGCTCGACCGAGCCGGAAGCGATCCGCAAGGCGCTGGCGGAAACCAACATCCCGGGCGACAAGCTGATCATGCCGTGGAAGGGTATCAAGTTCGATGCGGCCGGCCAGAACATGTACGGCTCCGGCATCCTGGTACAGATCATCGACGGCAAGTACAACACGGTCTGGCCGTTCGACCTGGCCGCCCGCGACCTCATCTGGCCGATGCCGAAATGGGAGCAGCGCAAGTAACTCCTGCCTGGCGGCGTTTCTCATCCGGCCGGCCCGCAACACATGTTGCAGGCCGGCCCCATTGGATTTCCATCCAGCAAAATAAATAACCGGGTAGGCCGGCCGGGAGAGTATCACCATGTCTACAGAAATTTTGTTGCAGACGCTCGTATCGGGCGTGCTGATTGGCTTGATCTACGCGCTGGTTGCTATCGGGCTCACCATGATCTTCGGGGTGATGGACATCGTGAATTTCTCCCACGGTGAATTCCTGATGTTCGGCATGTATTCGAGCTTCTGGCTATTCGCGCTGTACGCGCTCGACCCGATTTTCACACTGCCGCTGACTACCCTGATGCTGTTTGCCCTGGGCGTCATCGTCTACAAGCTGGTGATCAGCAAGATCACTAATGCCCCGATGGTGTCGCAGCTGTTCACCACGTTCGGGCTGATGCTGCTGTTTCGCGGCATCGCGCAATTCCTGTGGAAGCCGGATTTCAGGACGATCCAAAGATCGGCGGTCAGCGGCAACCTGTCGATCGCCGGCTTCCAGATCGGTTTGCCGCAGGTGGTGGCCGGTGTCGGCGCCATCCTGGTCACGGCGTGCGTTTACCTGTTCCTGACCAAGACCAGAGCCGGGGCGGCGCTGGAAGCCACAGCGGCGGATAAAGACGCAGCGCGGCTCATGGGCATCGATTCGCAGAAGATGTTTGCGCTGGCATGGGGGATCGGCGCCGCATGCGCGGGCGTGGCCGGCGCCTTGCTGTCGACGTTCTTTCCGATTTTTCCCGAGGTCGGCGCCAACTTCATCTTGATCGCTTTTGTCGTAGTCAACCTCGGCGGCTTCGGCAGTGTTATCGGCGCCCTGATAGCAGGAGTGCTGGTGGGCGTGATTGAAGTGATGGGCGGGTTCCTGCTCGGACCGCAGTACAAGCTGGCGATCGTCCTCGTGCTCTTCCTCGCGGTGCTGATGTTCCGGCCGCAGGGATTGATGGGCAAGGCCTGATCTCCATACCCGATACGAAAGGTACTGTCATGAGCGAGAACACGATTATCACGCGGACTATGGAGGCGCCCACGGCATCGGCGCCGAAAATCACCGGGGGGCGGGCGCTCCTGCTCGCAGCGCTCCTGCTTTCGCTGCTCTTTCCCTGGTTCGTTGCCAGCCCCTCGCATCAGAACGTCGCGATCCTGATCCTGATGGCAGCGCAAATGGGAGTGGCATGGAATATCGTCGGCGGCTACGCCGGACAGGTGTCGCTCGGGCACGCAGCTTTCTACGGACTCGGCGCTTATACCTCCACCATCCTTTTCACGCAGTTGGGCCTCAACCCATGGCTGGCGATGCTGGCCGGCGGCATTTTGGCGGCGGCCATCAGCCTGGTCATCGGCTGGTCGTGCTTCCGGCTGAAGGGGCACTATTTCACGATGGCCACCATCGCTGTCGCCGAGATCGTGCAGATTGTGTTTACCAACTGGGAGATCGCCGGAGCTGCCGTCGGACTCACTATTCCAATGGACAAAGACGGGTGGGGCGTAATGATTTTCTCATCCAAGGTCCCTTACTACTACATCGCGCTGGGCCTGCTACTCCTGACGCTGCTGGCGAATTTCATTATTGAGCGGAGCTACCTCGGCTACTACTTCCGCGCCATCAAGGACGAGCCGGACGCAGCCCGAAGCCTCGGCGTCAGCCTGAGCAGGTACAAGCAGGTCGCCTTTGCCGTCAGCAGTTTTTTCACCGCCCTGGGCGGCAGTCTGTATGCGCAGAAGGAGTTGTATATTGATCCCGCTTCCGTATTGGGCACGGGACTATCGATCAAGATGGCGCTGGTATCGATCCTCGGTGGCATCGGCACGTTGTTCGGTCCGCTGCTTGGCGCCGGCATACTCACCATGATCGACGAAGGCACGCGCGCAATGTTCGGCGGCTCTGGACGCGGCACTGACCTGGTCATCTACTCGGCATTGATCATCGTGATTGCGGTCTACTATCCGACCGGCGTGATGGGCTGGTTCAAAAGGTTCTTCGCGAGGCGCCAGGCGCTGAAGGCACAAGCCGCTAAGGGAGAAAAATAATGAGCCTGCTACGCGTCGAGAACGTTACCAAAAAATTCGGCGGCATCACCGCCAACCAGGATGTGTCCTTCGAAATTGGCGCAGGCCAGATCGTCGGCTTGATCGGTCCCAACGGCGCCGGCAAAACGACCATGTTCAATTGCATCGCCGGTTATTTCGCACCCACCTCGGGCGACATCTGGCTCAACGGGAAGAAGATTTCCGGCTTCACGCCTGAGCAATGCGCCCGCGCCGGCATCGGCCGCACGTTCCAGG